>DAOTYS010000259.1:0-23133 GCA_034434575.1 Thermoflexales bacterium | reverse complement strand
TATCGGCTGGTCGGCGCGTACAGGCCGGATGTGGTGTTGCTGACCGGCGGGTTTGTCGGTGTGCCGGTGAGCGTGGCGGCGTGGCTGCGTCGCGCGCCCAGCGTGGTCTATTTGCCGGACATCGAGCCGGGGCTGGCGCTGAAAGCCATGGCCCGGCTGGCCGCCAAAGTCGCCACGACAACCGAGGCTTCGGGGGCGTTCATTCCGCGCGCCAGGATGGTGGTCACGGGTTATCCGGTGCGCGAGGCGTTTTTGCGGGCCACGCGGGAAGAAGGTCGGGCGCGCTTTAACCTGCCGGCTGACGCAATTGTGTTGCTGGTTGTGGGCGGCAGCACCGGCGCGCGCAGCATCAACCGGGCGGTCATCTCCAATATCGGCGCGCTGTTGTCGGCGCCGGCGGCGCGCGCGGGGGCGATCCACATTCTGCATGTGACGGGCAACCGAGACTGGCCGGAAATGGCGGCGGCGCGCGACGCCCTGGCCCCTGATCTGCGTGAGCGGTATACGGCTGCGCCCTATCTGCACGAGGAGATGGCGGATGCGATGGCGGCGGCGGATCTGGTGGTGTGCCGCTCCGGCGCGTCGGCGCTGGGCGAGCTGCCTGCGCTGGGCCTGCCGGCTGTGCTGGTTCCGTATCCGCACGCCTGGCGGTACCAGCGGGTCAACGCGCAATATCTGGTGGAGCGCGGCGCGGCAGTTCTGCTGGAAGACAGCCGGCTGAATGATCCTGAGCATGGGCTGGCAAAGGTAGTCGCCTCTTTGCTGGCCGATCCGGCGCGACTGTCCGCCATGCGGGAGGCGTCGCAGAGACTCGCGTCGGAGACAGGCGGCGGCGCGCGCAGAATCGCGGAAGTGGTCTGGCAGGTTGCATCTGCGCAGGCAGCCCGCCGCAGCGGAGGCAATGCGGAGATGCGCCCGGTTTCGATCCGCCCGCGCTGAGGTGGCAGCATGGTCAACGCAGACGTTGTATTTGCCTTCTTCACCGTGATCTTTGGCTTCATCGGGGCCATGCGCGGCTGGGTGCGCGAGATTATCGCCACGGCCAGCCTGATCCTGGCGATTTTCGTGCTGAATCAGTTTGGCGAGATTCTGGCCGGCTTTGCGCCGGACCAATCTCCGGAGGGCGCGCTGGCGCGCTTTGGGGTCAAAGCGGTCCCTTTTCTGGTGATCGCGTTTTTCGGCTATCTTGGGCCGGCGGTGGTGCGCAACCGCTTCGGCAACAATCCGCGCGGGCGGATCGAAGAGGGCATCATTTCTTTTCTGTGCGGCGGGTTGAACGGCTTTCTGATCTTCAGCACGCTGGCGTATCTGGCCTGGCAGTCGCAGATTCTGTCCAACGCGCCGTTTCCGCCGGGCGCCAACCCGCCCTTGTTTACGCCGCCGGCGGGCGGATGGGAAAACTTTTTCTGGATCAAGAACTCGGCGTTTCTGTTCTTCTCCGGCACGACCCTGATAGTGGTGCTCGTGGCTATCTTTTTGTTTGTGATCGTGGTGATTATATGAGAGTGCACATCATGGGCGTCGGTGGCGCAGGCATGAGCGCGATTGCGCGCGTGCTGAAAGCGCGCGGCTTTGATGTCAGCGGCGATGATCGCGCCCATTCGCCGGTGCTCGACGCCCTGAATGCGGAGGGCATCCCAACGTTTGTGGGCCACGACCCGGCGCATCTGGACGGCGTTGATGCGCTGGCCCCGTCGTCGGCCATCGCCCGTGATGAGCCGGAGCTGGCTGCGGCGCGCGCGCGCGGCATTCCGGTGTGGCATCGGGGTGATGTGCTCAACATGCTGATGCAGGGGTGGAACGGCAGCGCCGGCGCGTCGCCCGGCGCGTCGCCCGTTGGCATTGCGGTGGCCGGCACGCACGGCAAAAGCACGACGACGGGCATGATTGCGACGATTTTGAGCGACGCGGGATACGATCCGTCATTCATCATCGGCGCGACGCCCGCGCCGTTGGGCGTGAATGCGCGCGCCGGCGGCGGCGAGGTTTTCGTGGTCGAGGCGGATGAGTATGATCGCACGTTCCTGCGCCTGCATCCGCGCATTGCCGTGATCACCAATGTGGAATTTGATCATCCGGACACTTATCGGGACCTGGAGGACACGATCGCCGCGTTTGCGCTGTTTGCGGGCAATGTGCCGGCCGGCGGGGCAATCGTTGCCTGCGCCGATGATCCGGGCGTGGCGCAGGTCTTGCAGCGGATAGAGTCGAGCGGTTTGGAGCAGCCGGCAGTGATCGACTATGGCTTTCAGCGGGGCATGTGGCGCGCCTCGAACGCGCGGGCCAATCCGTTGGGCGGCGTGGATTTTGCCTACAGCGGGCCGGCCGGTCACGCCGGTCAGGTGTCGCTGCGCGTGCCGGGCGACCACAATGCGCTGAATGCGCTGGCGTCGCTGGCAGTGGCGGAGGCTGTCGGCGCGCCGATAGAGGAGGCGGTGAAATCGCTGGGCGGTTTTCTGGGTTCGGGCCGCCGGTTCGAGCTGCGCGGCGAGCGGCGCGGGATTCGTGTGTTCGACGACTATGCGCATCACCCGACCGAAATTCGCGCCACGCTGCGCGCGGCGCGCCAGCGTTTTCCAGTGGCGAGGATCTGGGCGGTGTGGCAGCCGCACACCTACAGCCGCACCATCGCGCTGATGGATGCGTTTGCGGAATCCTTTCAAGACGCGGATCAGGTGATCGTGTTGCCGATCTACGCGGCGCGCGAACGGGCTGAAGACTTTGGGTTTGCCGCCAGCGCGCTGAATCCGATCGAAATCGCGCGCCGGGTGAAGCGCCCACGCGCCCACACTGCGGCGTCGTTTGGCGATGCGCTGGGCATCCTGATCTCGCAGGCGCGCGGCGGCGATGTGGTTGTCACGCTGAGCGCCGGCGATGGCAATCTGGTCGGGGAGCGATTGCTGGAGATGTTGCGGTAGGACGGACTATCTGGTTGCCCAATGTGGCCGGTCATGGATATTCTGGACGTTCTGAAAACCCGCGCGAAGCGCAACGAGCCGATGGCCCGGTATACCACTGCGCGCATCGGCGGGCCGGCCGATCTGCTGGTGGAAGCGCGCACGGTCGAGGAGCTGGTGGCGCTGGTCAATCGCGCGGATGAGATGGGGTTGCCGTGCATTGTCATCGGCGGCGGGGCGAACATTCTGGTAAGCGACGCCGGCGTGCGGGGGCTGGTCATCCTCAATCGCACACGCGAGGTCAGGTTCACGGTGAGGGATATTTCGGCGCGCGTGGAGGCGGATTCGGGCGTGGTGCTGGCAACGCTGGCGCGGGATTGCATCGAGCGCGGACTGGCCGGCGTGGAGTGGGCGATCGGTGTGCCGGGCACGGTCGGCGGGGCAGTGGTGGGCAATGCCGGGGCGCATGGCACAGAAGTCGCCACAAATCTGAATATGGCCCGCGTTATGCGCCGGGGCGGGCAGCCAGAGTATTGGACGCCGCGCCAGCTTGCGTTTGCGTATCGCCAGAGCGCGTTGAAGCAGTATCGGCCGGAGGAGCGGCCCGTTGTGCTCGGCGCCTTGTTTGATTTGAAGCGCGACCATCGCACCAATCTGGAGCGCCGGGCGGCAGAGTTTCAGGCCCGCCGGCGGGGGTCGCAGCCGCCGGGCGCGACGATGGGCAGCATGTTCAAGAATCCGCCCGGCGACTATGCAGGCCGCCTGATCGACGCATGCGGGCTGAAAGGCGCGCAGCGCGGCGGGGCGATGATCTCGCCGGTGCATGCGAATTTCTTCGTCAATGCCACCGGGCAGGCAAGGGCGGCTGATGTCAAGGCGCTGATCGATCTGGCGCGGACGGCCGTGCTGGGGCGTTTCGACATCTGGCTGGAGCTTGAGGTCGAGCTTGTGGGCGAGTGGGGAGTTGAGGGTTGAGGGTTGAGGGTTGAGGGTTGACTGCTCTGCATTCTGACTCCTGACTCCTGACTTCTGACGACTGATGACTGATGACACAAGACGCAACATCACAACCGAAAATCAAAGTGGCCGTGTTGTACGGCGGGCAGAGCGGCGAGCACGAGGTAAGCCTGATGTCGGCGGCATCGGTCATGGAAGAGTTGGACGGAGATCGCTATGACGTGACGCCGGTGTTGATCGGCAAGGATGGGCGCTGGCCTGTGCCGCTCGAATCGCTGCGCGAATTCGATGTGGTGTTTCCAGTGCTGCATGGCCCAAATGGTGAAGACGGCACAGTGCAGGGATTGCTGCGGTTGCTGGGCGTGCCGTTCGTTGGGGCCGGCGTGCTCGGCTCGGCGGTCGGGATGGACAAGGCGATTTTTAAGGATGTTATGCGGGCGCACGGTCTGCCGGTCGCGCGGGCGATGGTGGTGCTGGGGCATGAGTGGCGCTCGCGGGCCGAGTCGATTGCGACACAGGCCGTGATGGCGCTGGGGTTGCCGGTGTTCGTGAAGCCGGCCAACATGGGCAGCAGCGTCGGCATCAGCAAGTGCAAATCGGTCGAGGAGATTGCAGCCGGGGTGGTCGAGGCGCTGAAGTGGGATCGCAAAGTGTTGATCGAGGCGGCGGTGCCGCACGCGCGCGAACTGGAGGTTAGCGTGCTCGGCAACGAGGAACAGCGCGCCTCGGTGGTGGGCGAAATCAAGCCGCGCCGCGAGTTCTATGACTATGCAGCCAAGTATCTGGCCAAAGGCGAAGAGGAGTCGGAGTTGATCATCCCTGCGCCCATCTCGGATGCCCTGGCGCGCCGTGTCCGAGATATGGCCGTTGAAGTGGCCCGCGCGGTCGATATTCAGGGGATGACGCGGGTCGATTTCCTGATGAACGGGCAGACGGAAGAATTGTTTGTCAATGAAGTCAATACCATTCCGGGGTTCACGGCGATCAGCATGTACCCCAAGTTATGGATGGCGACCGGTTTGTCGTATCCGGCGCTTCTCGACCGTCTCATTCAGCTGGCGCTGGAGAGAGGGCGCTGAGTGGTGAGTGCTGAGTGCTGAGTGGTGAGTGCTGAGTGGTGAGTGCTGGGTGCTGAGTGGTGAGTGGTGTGTGATGAGTGCCGCGCTCTGTGTTCTGACTACTGACTACTGACTACTGACTACTGGCGACTGACTACTGGCGACTGACGACTGACTACTGAGACGACTGACATGTCCGACATGCATCGCTACCGACCCAGGCGCAAGTATGCGCGCAGCTACGCGCGCACGCGCTTCGATGTGGCGCGCGCGGCGGGGCGCCTCAGCCGGCGGCGCGCGCCTGCAACACCACGCCTCAGTCGGGCGGCGCGGCTGGGGATCATTGTTGTGGTGGCGCTGACAGCGGCACTGGCGCTTGGCGCGCGATGGTTCACCGGCGAGGCATTCACGATCGCGGCCGAATCTATTCGCGTGGACAACAACCAGGGCGTCCCGCCGGCGCAGATCATCGGGGCGAGCGGTCTGGCCGGCGAGCATTTTGCCTTCGTCGATCTGAATGCGGCGGCGAAGCGGATCGACGACCTGCCGGGGGTTGACGCGGCTGAGGTGACTTGCACGTGGAATGGCGCTGTTGCGTGCGCCATCGTCGTGCAGGTGTCTCAGGCGCTGGCGCTGTGGGAAACGCCCCAGGGTCTTGTGTGGATTGATCGCAGTGGCAAGGTGCAGCAGGCGCTGGGAGAGATGCCGGCGTCGTTGCGCTTGCGCAGCGACGCGCAGAATGACGCCGGCCCACAAATTGGCCGGACAATCGAGCCGGCGTTGCTGCGAACGCTGAGCGAACTGGCTGATCTGAAGCCGGACGCTCGCCTGTTCGTGTACAGCGCCCGATATGGCGTGACCTACGCTGAGGAGGGCGGGTGGCGCGTGCGGCTGGGATTGTCGGAGCGCGACGGCGACATGGGCGAAAAGCTGACGCTGGCGCGGTTGTTGCGCGCGCAACTGGCCGGCGACAAGCTGCCGCCCGGCGTGATCGACGTTCGATATGTGGAAGCGCCGTACTATGTGAGTGGTCAGTAGTCAGTAGTCAGTAGTCAGTAGTCAGTAGTCAGGGGTCAGGAGTCAGGAGTCACGAGTCAGATGATAGATGACAGGCTGTGGACACTATGAGATGCAGGAGCGCTCGGTCCAATGGCAGAACCTAAGATAATCACCGCGATCGATGTGGGCAGCTCGAAGGTGGTCAGCCTGGTGGGCGAAGCGATGGCTGCGCCGGGCGAGTTCAGCGTCATTGGCGTGGGCGTGGCGCCGGCGCGCGGCATGAAGCGCGGGCAGATCATCAATGTGGCCGAAGCAACCGCGGCGATTCGCGAGTCGCTGGACGGCGCCGAACGATCCTCGGCGCTCAAGATCAACAGCGCTATTGTCAGCATCTCTGGCAGCCACATTGCCTCGCAGAACAGCCACGGGGCCGTCGCCATCAGCCGGGGCGATCAGGGCGTCAGCCTGAACGATATCAATCACAGCCTGGAGTCGGCTCAGGCCATCACCGTGCCAAACAACCGCGAGATCATCCACGTGATCCCGCGCCATTTTAAGGTTGACGAGCAGGACGGCGTGCGCAACCCGGTCGGCATGTTGGGCTTCAGGCTTGAGGTGCAGGCCCACATTGTCACCGGCGCCACAACCTCGATCCAGAATCTAATCAAATGCGCCAACGCAGCCCAGATCGACGTGAGCGAACTGGTGCTCACGGCGCTCGGCTCGGCGGAGGCAGTGCTCACCCCGACCGAGCGGGAGATGGGCGTCGTGCTGGTGGACATTGGAAGCGGCACAACCGACATCGCCATTTTCATCGACGGCGCCGTGTGGCACACCTGCGTGCTGGAAGTGGCCGGTTCGCACTTCACCAGCGATCTGGCGTTGTGCCTGCGCCTGCCGCTGGAGACTGCTGAGCAGATCAAACTCGCCAATGGTCACTGCAACCCAAACGACCTGCCGCTCGACAACCCGTTCATTGTGGCCGGTTTCGGAGACGAGGAGACAGTGAGCGTTCATCGGCGCGAGACGGCCGCGATCCTGCAAGCGCGCGCCGAGGAGCTGTTCGGCTTGATTGTGCAGGAGATCAAGCGGAGCGGCTATGACGGTTTGCTGCCGGCCGGCCTGGTGATTACCGGCGGCGGCGCGTTGTTGCCGGGGCTGCGCGACGTGGCCCGCCATGTGACCAGTCTGCCGGTGCGCATCGCTCAACCGACAGGCTTGCAGGGGCTGGTGGATACGCTGCACTCGCCTGCGTACGCGACAGCTATCGGATTGCTGAAATGGGGTATGCACGACATTGTGGCCCGGCCCAGCAAGCGCCGCCGGCCCACGTTGAATCTGAATATGAAAGGCTGGTGGAGCAACCTGCTGCCGAGAGGCGGGTAGGGGCTGAATCGAAGATTGACCGATGAGCGGCAGCATGGAAACAGAGCAAGCGAATGTGGGCCGGCGCGAGTCACTTGATCTGGCCCAGGCGAGCTACCGGGACTGGTGGCTGCATCATCCTGTGCTGGGCGATCCTTCGTGGGATGCGTTCAAGCGCGAGCCGGGCAACCCGATCTACACCGGCGCGGCGCCGTGGGAGTGGCCTGTGAACGGCTTCCTGTTTCACGATCCGGTCTCCGGGCGCTGGTATGCGTACATCAGCCTGTATCCGAGGGGTTACTGGCCGCCCGGCGGCGTGCTGGCGCTGCGTGAAGAAGCCGGAGGGTGGCAGGCGGCAGGGATCGTGCTCGCTCCAGAGGCGAGGTCGTTCGAGGGCGACGGGCGGCGTTGCGGCGGCACAGTTGATGTGTCGCTGGTGTACGAGGCCGGGCGATATCACATGGTGTATGGCTGGTGCGATCCGGACAACCAGCGGGGCGGTCTGGCGTATGCCTGGGCCGAGTCGCCGGAAGGGCCATTTCACCGCGCCCCGGCCCCGATGCACGACGACGCGCATCAGCCGGCTTTGTTGGGTCGATATGTGCGCGCCTATGCCCCCACACTGATCCGCCGCGAACGCGACTGGATGATCCTGCATATGATGAGCACGCCGCGCAACGCCGGCGGGACATGGGCGCTCGCATGCATGACGGCAACACGCCCCGAAGGGCCGTGCAGCCCGCCACGCTTGCTGTTGACGCCGCAGTCGGATCGTTTCCATCCGCCGCTGGCCGAGTTCTACCCGCAGTTTGTTCACGATGGACACGTGCACGCGCCGGCGACTTCGGTGGCCTTGAATCGCTCGTTTCAGGTGATGTATCGGGCGCCGGTTGAGCATGCGCACCTGCCGGAGGCGTGGCAAATCGACCAATATGGTTCGATGTGGCATAGCGAGCCGGGCGAGGGGCAGGGCTTGTGGGGCCAGACGTTTTCGGGGCGGGTGGGGCCGGATGGCAGGCTCAGGGCGCTCTATCCATGCAAGACGCAGGATGATGTCGGCGCCATACACATGGCCGCCAGGCCATGGACGGAAGCGTATCGCAACGGGTTTGCGCTATCCGCGCCCAACGGGCCGGCGCTGGCGATCTTGAAACGCACCGTGGGAGACTTTCGGGCGCGCATTGTGGCGCAGGCCAGTGGTGGATGGGCATTCTGTTTCGGGTGTCGCGAGCCGCTGGGGCCGAGTCATCCTTTTGCCGATGCGTCGTTGCATCCCTTGACCCGCACCCGGCGGTTGGAGTGGCGGCGCGGACCGGCAGGCATGGCATCACTGGTTCTGGTGACCGAAAGCGGCAGCGCGCAGTCGCTTGCCGATATGACAGTGGATTGGGCGCCGGAACGGGCGGAGCAGATCGAGATCGAGCGAATGGGCGGCGCGCTGCGCATTGCTGTGGATGGCGACCTGGTCTGGCTGGGTGCGGCGCCGGCTGAAGCAGGCCGGATCGAATTGCTGGCCGAGGCCGGCACAACCCTGAACGTCGAGCGGTTTGAACTGTCTGCTGAGGCGCAGCCAGACCGGCAATGCTGGTTGTCTACCGAGGCGCTGGCCGGCGCGGCAGATGAACCAGAGGCGTGGACTCTGGTCGAAGACGCACACTTGCCATTTGGCGTCGGACATATGAGCACGCGGCCAGGCGCGCGCGCCAAGTGGAATTTCATCGGCAGTCGGGCCTGGTTTGGTCGTGTGATTTGCCACACGGGCCACATGCGCTTGTTATGGAGACACAGGGGGCCGGTGTGCCGTGCGGGGCGATCGAGGTGGAATCTATGTGAAACCTAATTGTAAACTTAAAATTCGGGCGCCTGTGTAGAAGGTGTGGATAAGTGGCTTGACTTTGTGGATTATCGGGCTAGAATCGGTGCACATCCTGGGTGGGGTTGCCTGCCTGGGCGATCCGGTCGGCTTGCACTTTGGGATGAGGCACAGGCCACTGCCCGTGAGAGGTTTGGCAGATAGGAAGGGGGCCAAATCAAAAATGGATACATATTTGGGAACACAATCAGTTCATGCTGAGTCTCCGGCTCAAATCAAGGTCGTGGGTGTCGGCGGTGGCGGCCAGAACGCGGTCAACCGAATGATTACAGAAGGTTTGGCCGGCGTCGAGTTCATCTCTGTCAACACCGATCAACAAGCATTGATGTTGAGCCATGCGCCGGTGCGGGTGCGCATCGGCGATAAAGTCACACGGGGCCTGGGCGCTGGCGGCAACCCGGAGGCCGGCGAAAAGGCAGCCGAGGAATCCTCGGATGAGTTGTATAGCATCCTGAAGGGCGCCGACATGGTGTTCATCACCTGCGGCATGGGTGGCGGCACCGGCACGGGCGCCGCGCCGGTCATCGCGCGTATTTCGAAGGAACTGGGCGCGCTGACGATCGGGGTTGTGACCCGCCCGTTCTCGTTCGAAGGCACACCGCGCGCGCGCGCCGCCGAAGCCGGCATCGAAAAGCTCAAGGAGCACGTTGACACGCTGATCGTCATCCCCAATGACCGCTTGCTGGACATCGTGGACAAGCGCGCCAGCCTGCAACAGTCGTTCCGCACGGCAGACGATGTGCTGCGCCAGGGCATCCAGGGCATCAGCGAAGTGATTACTGTGCCCGGCCTGATCAACCTGGACTTCGCCGACGTGCGCGCGATTATGTCTGAAGGCGGCGCGGCCTTGATGGCGGTTGGGACTGCATCCGGCGAAGGGCGCGCCCGCACCGCAGCCGAGCAGGCCATCACCTCCAGCCTGCTGGATGTCACCATCGACGGGGCGCGCGGCATTCTCTTTAACATCACCGGCGGGCCGGACATGAGCCTGTTCGAAGTGAATGAGGCTGCGTCGCTGATCAAGGCGGCTGCCCATCCGGACTGCAACGTCATCTTCGGCGCGGTGATCGACGAGTCGATGAAGGAACAAATTCGCATCACGGTTATCGCCACCGGCTTTGATCAGACAACACCCCGGCGAGTTCACACTGTGAGCAGCAAGACGAGCGGCGTGCGTCCAAATATTCGGACTACACTGACCACGACCTCTACGCTCGACGCGGCATCGCCTGGCGAGTCGGCGGAAAGGGTGACGCGCCAGATGCCAATCGACCCGGACAATCTGGAGCTGCCGTCGTTCCTGCGCCGGCGCTGAAATGGCAACAGGACAGGGCGACAAGGTGTGTTGTTGCCCTGTCATCGTCTATTTCTGACGCGCCGGACGCGCGTCCAGCCTGGCAGAAAGAGAGTGCGCGCCTTCTTGCTGAGTGAGCGCTTTGAGTGAGTGCTTTGAGCGTCCTGCACATCCTCTGATTGTTTCGTGATCGCTTCCCTCAAGCGATAGCAGTTGGCAGATTTTTAAGGTTCAGTCGTTGACAAAGTGTGACTGAGCGTCATAGAATCATGCTCCCGGTGACGCCACATATGGGGCTATGCGAAAAGCGTTACGCCATATGTGGCGATTGTCGTCTGGGGAAGAATCTTTATGAAGTGTCCGGTATGTGGGTCGAGCAGCACACATGTGATCGACACGATCCGAGAGCCGAACGGGGGAATTCGCCGGCGGCGTGAGTGCAAGAGCTGCAACAAGCGGTTCAGCACAGTCGAGCGTGTGGTCGAGTCCACGCCGCTGGTGGTCAAACGAGGGGGACGCCGGGAGGCGTTCAACCGCGACAAGATACTGGAGGGCATCAAGATCTCGTGCGCGAAACGGCCGGTGTCGGCCGAGGATATTGACCGGCTGGTCGATCAGGTCGAGGCGCAGGTGATTGCACTCAACAAATCTGAGGTTGCCGCGCGCGACATCGGGGACATGGTGCTGAATGGATTGCGCAAGCTGGATGAAGTGGCCTACATCCGCTACGCGATCGTCTACCTCAACTTGAAAGATCTGGAAAGTGTGAAGAAGGAAATCGAGAAGTTGCTGGCTGAGAAATAGGTCCGTCTGGCCGGCAGCCTGACTCAACAGAGGGAGACATGAAGATCAAACGAACGTTCACTCAACCTGACAGCAGCCCGTATGCGTCGATTCCGTTCGAGAAGCGCAGTTCGGTGATTCGCAACCCGGACGGTTCGACGGTGTTTGAGATGCGCGACATCGACGCGCCGGCGCACTGGTCGCAGGTGGCGGTCGATATTCTCGCGCAGAAGTATTTCCGCAAGGCCGGCGTGCCGGACAAAACGCGCCGGGTCGCCGAGCCGGGCGTGCCGGACTGGTTGCAGCGTTCGACTGCGGCGGAAGGCGCGACGCTGGGCAGCGAGCGCGACTCGCGCCAGGTGTTTCATCGATTGGCCGGCGCCTGGACGTACTGGGGATGGAAAGGCGGCTACTTCGACACCGAGCAGGATGCGCGGGCGTTCTATGACGAGCTGTGCTATATGCTGGCGATGCAAATGGCCGCGCCCAACAGCCCGCAGTGGTTCAACACCGGTTTGCACTGGGCGTATGGGATCACCGGGCCGGCCCAGGGGCACTATTACGTTGACCCTGCCACCGGCCAGCCCACACTGTCTGAAGACGCCTATACGCACCCGCAACCCCATGCGTGTCTGCCGTATCGCTCGCTCGTGTCAACGCCGGCCGGCCCCATTCAGATTGGGGCAATAGTTGAGCGACACATGATCGGTCTGCAGGTGTATGACGAGACGGGTGTGACGCGGGTTGTAGCTGTCAAACACAACGGGGTCAAGCCGGTTTACAAAATCACACTTGCGAACGGCAATTTCATTGAAGCAACGGCAGATCACCTTGTGCTGTCGTGTGACGCGCACAAAGGCAAGCGCGTCTGGCGCGAGGTGCGGCAGTTAAAGCCTGGCATGAGGCTGATCCAGCGCATCAACACGTCGATTGAGACAGAAGCTGAAGGGGGGGAAGAGTATGAAGCGGCGCTCGCCGGCTGGTTGCAGGCTGACGGTTTTGTTGGTCAATATGAGGCCGGCACAAACACCAGCCTTACACTGGAGGCAATGACGATCAACGATGATGAGTGCGCATACGTCAATCATCTCATCGCCCAGGTCTTCCCGGATGTGCATCATCATGTTCGGCGCGTGGATGCGCAGAACCCATCGCTTGATATTCGTCGCATGCGCATTTACGGTGAGCAGGCGCGTGACTTTGTCAATCGCCATGAATTGTTGAATCGCCGAATGGAGATGCAGGTTCCGCAGAGCGTGCTCAATGGCGGACGTGGTGTTGTGACGGCTTATCTGCGCTCGCTCTTTCAGGCGGATGGTTGTGTTCGAATCCGTGAAGATCGCCGGACCAGCGACATTGTCTTTGGCACGATCTCGCCAAGGCTGGCTGTGGGCGTGTCGCACCTGTTGAACAATCTGGGCATCTACAACCGCATCCTGCCGTGCAAAGACTCACGCGATGACCGTCAGCAATACTTCCAGGTCATCATTGCATGGAAGAGTGAGAAAGCCAAGTTTGCGGAGATGATAGGTTTTGTTTCCGCAGACAAGCAGGCCAGGTTGGCTGAAGCGTTGAAGCTGGATGGCCGTTCCGTCGCATTGACGCGCGACGAGGTCATTGAATCCATCGAATATGTAAGCGACGAGGATGTTTACGACATCGAGACGGAAAGCCACACCTTCCTTACCAACAATGTTGTTGTTCACAACTGCTTTATCCAATCGATCGAAGATGATCTGGTCAACGAAGGCGGCATCATGGACCTGTGGGTGCGCGAGGCGCGCATCTTCAAGTACGGCAGCGGCACCGGCACGAACTTCTCGCGCCTGCGCGCCGAAAACGAGCCGTTGAGCGGGGGCGGCAAGTCATCCGGCCTAATGAGTTTCCTGAAGATTGGCGACCGCGCCGCCGGCGCCATCAAATCCGGCGGCACCACGCGCCGGGCGGCCAAGATGGTGATCCTGGATGTCGATCATCCCGATATCGAGCAGTTTGTGGACTGGAAGGTGACCGAAGAGCAAAAGGTGGCCGCGCTGGTGGCCGGCAGCAAATTGAACCGCAAACACCTGAACGCGATCATGCGCGCCTGTCATGACTGGGCGGGTGGGGCCGGCGAGGACGCCGCCGTGCGCTTCGATCGCAAGCGCAACCGCAAGCTGGCGGCCGCCATCGCCGAGGCGCGCGCGGCGTTCATCCCGGAGAACTACATCCAGCGCGTCATCCAGTTCGCGCAGCAGGGCTTTACCCATATCGATTTCCCCGAATACACCGCCGACTGGAACAGCGAAGCCTACGCCACGGTGAGCGGCCAGAACAGCAACAACAGCGTGCGCGTGACCAACCAGTTCATGCAGGCGGTGCTGGAGGATCAGCCGTGGCCGCTGGTTTGGCGCACCGAGATCGAGAAAGCGCGCCAGGAGGGCCGCGCGCCGAAACCCTGCCGGCATGTCCGCGCCCGCGACCTGTGGCAGAAAATCGCCGAAGCCGCCTGGCAGTCCGCCGACCCCGGCCTGCAATATCACACCACCATCAACGAGTGGCATACCTGCCCGGTGGACGGGGAGATTCGCGGCAGCAACCCGTGCGTGACGGGCGACGCGCTGATCGCAACCCACCGGGGACTTGAACGCATCGCCGACCTGGTTGGGCAGGCGCGCGCCGTGAAAAGCATCGATGGCAAGCTGCACTGGGTCGAGAACATTTACCCGACCGGAACCAGGCCTGTGTATGAGCTGCGCACCCGAAGCGGTTACAGGCTCAAGCTCACCGGCGACCACCTGGTCTTCACCGAGAATCGCGGCGATGTGAAGGCTTGCGAGCTGCGTAAAGATGATGTGGTTCGCCTCGTCGGCGCAGAGTTCGGCAGGGAAACCGCCGGCTCGCCCGAGATCGCGCAGTTGATCGGGTTGCTTGTCGGGGACGGTTGCATCACCAAAACAGGCGGCAAAACTGCCCAGGGGGAACAACGCCGCGTCTCGTTCCTGACGGTTGATAAGGCTGAATGCGAGGTGGCGGAGTGGGCCAATGCGCTCATCAACGAGCTGCGGCCGGAACTCGGCGAGCACAACAAGCCGGGGTCGGTGACACAAACCATGACCGCCGCCCGTGTTTCCATCGGCAGTCCGAGAATTCTTCAACAGCTTGAGCAGTTCGCCGTTCTCGACAAGGGCAGCGAGCGCAAAGCCTTTACCGACAAGGTTTTTCAGCTTGCCCGGCCTGAACAGGCGGCCCTTTTAAGAGGGCTTTTCACTGCGGATGGAACTGTTGCGAACTACGGCGATAAATCCCAGTATGTGGCGCTGGACTCGACATCGCTGGAGTTGCTGCGGCAAGTCCAGTTGCTTCTGCTCAATTTCGGCGTCAAGTCAAAGATTTACGAGAATCGAAGAGCAGGCGACCTGGTTGCTCTTCTGCCCGATGGAAATGGCGGCGCGAAGGAATATCGCGTGCAGCAAATACACAGCCTGCGCATCAGCCGAAGCTCGCGCGTCCGATTTGAAGAAGAGATCGGCTTTATGCCGCAAAGCGCAAAAGCAGCCGCGCTGGCCGAGTTGAATCGCACGGTTGGCGCCTACTCCGAGCTGCTTGTTGATCGCGTGCAATCATTGACGCGGATCGGCGAAGAAGCCGTCTTTGACCTGACAGAACCGGACACGCATCATTTTGTTGCGAACGGGATCGGCGTTCACAACTGCTCTGAGTACATGTTCCTCGACGACACGGCCTGCAACCTGGCGTCGCTGAATTTGATGCGCTTCTACGATGAGGCGCGCGGCCAGTTCAATATCGAGGCGTACCGGCACGCCGCGCGGCTGTGGACAATCGTGCTGGAGATCAGCGTGTTAATGGCGCAGTTCCCCAGCCGGCGCGTGGCGGAGCTGAGCTATGAATTCCGCACCCTGGGGCTGGGCTACGCCAACCTGGGCGCGTTGTTGATGGTGATGGGCGTCCCGTATGACAGCGAAGAGGGCCGCGCGATCGCCGGCGCGTTGACGGCGATCATGCATTGCCGCGCTTACGCCACCAGCGCCGAGATGGCGGCGCAGTTGGGGCCGTTCCCCGGCTATGCCCGCAACCAGCCGCACATGCTGCGCGTCATTCGCAATCATCGGCGCGCCGCTTACAACGCGCCGGCTGAAGAATACGAAGGGCTGACCATCACCCCCATGGGCATTGACCCGGCCTATTGCCCCGCCGATCTGCTGCGCGCGGCGCGCGAAGACGCCGACGCCATGCTCGCCCGGGGCGAGCGGCACGGTTATCGCAACGCGCAGGTCACGGTGATCGCTCCAACCGGCACGATCGGCCTGGTCATGGATTGCGACACCACCGGCGTCGAACCTGATTTTGCGCTGGTCAAGTTCAAGAAGCTGGCCGGCGGCGGCTACTTCAAGATCGTCAACCAGAGCGTCCCGCTGGCGCTCCGGCGTCTGGGCTACTCGGAAGCGCAGATCGACGAGATCGTGAAATACGCGGTCGGCCATGCCACGCTGAAGGGTTGCCCGCACATCAACCCGGCCTCGCTGAAGGCCAAAGGCTTTACCGACGACGCGATTGCCAGCGTCGAAGCCGCGCTGCCGACGGCGTTTGAAATGCAGTTTGCGTTCAACAAGTGGACGCTGGGCGAAGACTTCTGTCGGACGGCGCTCGGCTTCAGCGACGATCAGTTGAATGATCCCGGCTTCAACATGCTCGTTGCGCTGGGCTTTAGCCGGGAGCACATCCAGGCGGCCAACGACTATGTGTGCGGCACGATGACCGTGGAGGGCGCGCCGCACCTGAAACCGGAGCACTACGCTGTCTTCGATTGCGCCAACAAGTGCGGCAGGTATGGCCGGCGCTTTATCTCGCCCGAAGGCCATATCCTGATGATGGCTGCGGCGCAGCCGTTCATCAGCGGCGCCATCAGCAAGACCATCAATCTGCCCAACGAGGCGACGGTGCAGGACATCGCCAACGCCTATCTGTTGAGCTGGAAGGTGGGCACGAAAGCAAACGCCCTCTATCGGGATGGCAGCAAGCTGAGCCAGCCGCTGAACACCGCCGCCGATGAAGCCGAACAAGCGGCTGATTCCGCCGGCGACGAGCAGGCTGCCCGGCAGAATGGGGAAGGGGTGGCGTCGCTATCCGGTCTGAACACTGCCCAACAGCAGGTGCTGGAGCGTGTGGTGGTGCGCTATCTGGCCAGGCAGCGCCGGCTGCCCAATCGGCGCGGCGGCTACACGCAGAAAGCCAAGATCGCCGGCCACACCGTTTTCCTGCGCACCGGCGAATACACCGACGGCTCGCTGGGCGAAATCTTCATTGACATGCACCGCGAAGGCGCCGGCTTCCGCAGTCTGCTGAACTGCTTTGCCATTGCCGTCTCCCTGGGCCTGCAATATGGCGTGCCCCTGGAGGAGTTCGTCGATTCCTTTGTCTTTACCAAGTTCGAGCCAAGCGGGCCGGTCAGCGGCAACGATCATATTCGCTTCGCCAGCAGCGTCATCGATTACATCTTCCGCGAGCTGGCCATCACCTACCTGGGCCGCACGGACCTGGCCCACGAAGTGGCCGTGCCGCAGCCGGACGTCGAGCCGGAATTCGATGGCGAAGAGGTGCTGTCGGAGCAGGCCCCCGGCGCGGCGCAATTGCGCTTGCCGGCCCGCGAATTCAACGAGCCAACGGGCGCCGACCATGGCGCTGACCGCGACGCCGCCCAGCTGCGGTCCGAATCTGCGTCGCGCAACCCCAACGGCAACGGCTTTCATCCACACGTCAGCGCTTCGCTCGATGTGAAGACGGTGAAAGTGGCTACAGATGAGGTGGGCGAGAAGCGCCGGCAAGCGCGACTGAAGGGCTACACCGGCGATGCTTGCCCGGAGTGCGGCTCATTCACCCTGGTGCGCAACGGCACCTGCTTGAAGTGCGAGACCTGCGGCGCGACCACCGGCTGTTCCTGATGGCCATCCGGGGTGTCGGGTGTCGGACTCCTCAAAGGAGTCCGACACCCGAAGCCCCTGCGGCAAACAGGTGTATAACGCAGTCGGAGGCTTCAACAGGCCCGTCCTTCGATGCGCCTCGATGCGCAGACAGCCTCCAGCCGGCAGGATAGCTCAGCGGTAGAGCGGCCCGGCGCGAGCCAGGGTGTCCACACGACGCGGAATGCGTTGGCGCAGGTTCGACTCCTGCTCCTGCCATCCGCCGTCAAGCGTCAACCGTCAAGCGTCAACCGTCAACTTCACAATGCCTCTTCTCGATCAGGATCTGCCCTGGCTGCTTGCCGAGGCGCGCAACGACCCGGGCGCGGCTCAGCGCATCATTGAGGCGTTCGCCGAGCGCGTCCAGAGCTTGCAGCGCCAGATGGATGAACTGCGCGCGGAGAATGCCCTGTTGAAGCGCACGGGCGGACTGCAAGCCTCGAACGAGCTGACCCAGCGCCACAAGACCAATCTGCGCGACCTGCGCCAACTGGCTGAGCGACACCGGCTCAACCGCGACATCGTGACGCTGATGAGCTTCACCGGCCACGCGATGCAATGGCCGGCGCCGGCCCCCATCGAACAAACGCTGCCGCTGGCGACCCCGCCCGAAGAGCCGGTGCGCGACCTGAAGCCCATGTTCCTGGCAGCCGGCGCGCGCTTTGGCTCAGTATTGGCGGTTACGTCGGGTTTGCGCTTCGGCCTGGTCTTTGGGTTGAGCCTGCCACTGAGCGAGAACGTCGACTGGCGCGACGCCCGGCCGGCTGCTGCGCTGGGGCTGGCGCGAGCCGAGCGCGTGGAGGCCGTCTGCGCTGTCGATGAGTTGCTCCCGCCCAGGCAGGTCATTCTGGTGACGCGGCGCGGCTGGGTGCGGCTGATGTCGTGGCCGCTGGTGGAGAATCTGTCGGTGTCCGGCCAGTCGATCACGCTGCCGGTGGAGGGGGACTCGCCGGCCTGGCTGGGCGCGGGCGAGAGCGAGGGCGACCTGCTCGTGCTGACCCGCAATGGCCGCTGGACGCGCTTCCCGATCGGACTGATCCCGCCAGCCGGCAGCCTGGGCGTCGCGCTCGACGGAGATGACGATGTGGTCGCTGCGGTGTGGCTGGGCAAGGACACGCCGGCAGTGTGGTTCATCGGCGCGGATGGCGCCATGTGTGCGGTGGCGGCCGGCGCGCTGGAGGCGCACAAGAAGCCGGGCGGCAAGGCAGCGCAACTGATCCGCCGGTTTGTGGCGCTGTCCTGCTATCCGATTCACGCCCGGCGCAACGATGTGGCGCTGCTGTTGTCCAACGAAGGCGAGTTTCATGTGGTGAACGCGACCGGCCTGCCTGTCACCGGCAAACTATCCGAGGTTCAGACGCTGAACGTGATCAACCAACGGCTGGTCGCCGCGACGCTGCTGTAGAGGATGTGTCGTTCCAGACCGGCGTCCTCGCGGGCAGCCCAGGCAGCAAGGGGCAAAGACGTGTGGCTCGGCATTGATTTCGGCACGACCAATACGGTTGCGGCGGCGCTCGGTCACGATGGCCGGCCGGCGGTGCTGCCGCTCGACGCAGCTGCGCCCGAAGCCGGCGTGCTGCGCACGTTGCTCTACGTGGAGCGCGACGGTGTGATTCATGTGGGCGAGGACGCTGTGCGAACCCACCGCGCGCAGAACGTGGGCCGGGCACCGCGTTTCGTCAAACTGTGGGTCGGCGTCATCGGCGTGTTCATCGGTGAGTTCGTCGCCAAAGGCTACGAGATCAAAGGGCACGATGAATATGTGGACGTGTACGCCGACGTGGACGCCGACGCGCCGGGCCGGCTGTTGCATTCGCTGAAGGGGCCGCTGGCGACCGACTACGCCGGCGCCAAACTGTTCGGGCGAAATTACACCCTGGAAGAGCTGATTGCTGAATTTCTCGCGCGCGTGCGCGAGCGAGCCGAATCGCTCACCGGGCGCCAGGCGCGCGAGGCGGTGTTTGGGCGACCGGTCAACTTTGCCGGCGCATCCACCGAAGCCGACAACGCCCGCGCCCAATCGCGTTTGCAGCAGGCTGCTGAACTGGCCGGCTTCCGTGAGGTGCGCTTCGAGATGGAGCCGATCGCAGCCGGCCTGGCTTTCGGCGCGCAACAGACGATGCGCGAGGGCGACCACGCGATGGTGTTCGATTTCGGCGGCGGCACGCTGGATATTGCCGTGTTGCGGGCAGGGGCGTCCGGGCGGCAGGAGGTGCTGGCCACCGGGGGCGTGGGCATCGCCGGCGACCGTTTCGATCAGGATATTTTCCGGCACGCGATGCTGCCCTGGTTTGGGAGAGATGTGCGCTGGGGGCCGCAACGGCTCAATATGCCCGCGCACCTGCTCGACGCGCTGGGCGATTGGCAGGATGTCAGCGCGTTGACCAATGACACGACGCTGCGTTTTTTGCGCGCGGCGCAGGCTGACTGCACCGATCCCATCCGGCTGCTGGCGCTGGAGGATTTCATCTTCAAGGGCCACGCCTTCGACGTGTATGACCGGGTCGAGCAGTGCAAAGTGGCTCTGTCGTCCGAGCGGTTTGGCGTGGTGTCGTACGACGCTGAGGCCATCTCTATCTGGCAGCCGGTGACGCGGCCGCAGTTCGAGAGTTACATCGCGGCTGAGTGCCGGGAGATCCGGCGCGTAGTCGAGGAGACGCTGGCGCGGTGCGCTGTGCCGGCGGCGCGCATCGATCATGTCATCCGCACCGGCGGCTCGTCCGCCATCCCCTATTTTGTGACCATGCTGGCCGATATGTTCGGGCGCGAGAAGGTTGCCGAGGCCGACCGCTTCACCAGCGTGGCAGCCGGGCTGGCCGTTCGCGCCGGCCAAATCGAACGCTGACGGCGCAAATGGCGGCGCAAATGGCGGCGCAAGTGGCGGCGCAAATGGCGGCGCGAATGGGCGCATGCCGGTATGATCGGGCGGATGAACTGGCAAAGAACCCTCCCTGTCGTTGCGTCGATTCTCATCATTCTGGCGGTTGCCGTGTTGCGCGACCGGTCGAAGCTGCTGGCAACCCTGTTCGCCACCATGCCCATCAATATGCCGCTGGCATTGTGGGTGCTGGCGAGCGGGTCTGACGCCAGCAGCGCAACACTGGCCGAGTATGCGCGGCTCTTTTTCATCAGCCTGATTCCGGGGTTGATCTGGCTGGGTGTGGTGTATGCGGCGCTGCGCGGTGGGTGGACGCTGGCCGGCGCTGTGCTCGCGGGGTATGCTGTGTGGGGGGCGCTCATCGGCGCGCTGTATGCGTTGGGCGCGCTGGCTGCCCCAAAGTAATCTGCAACTATTCGGGGCTGCCGGCATCTAAAGTTCTCGTGAAGGGGCGCGGCTCTGTTGGCTGGCCAGGCCCGGCGGCGCGCGCTCAGACGGTAGAATGCGCAGACTATGATGTGGAGAGGCTGGTCAGATACCCAGATGGAAAGCGACACAAACGGCGCAGGGCTGCCGGAGCAGAAGCCGGACAAGAGCGCCGCCGGCGTGGCGTGGGACCTGAGCGCGTTTTTCAGCGGGCCGGATGACCCGGCCATTGAGAGCGCACTGCAACAAGCGGCAGCGGAGGCGGAGTCTTTCGCGGCCAGATACCGGGGCGCGATCAACACGCCGGGCGGCGTGACGGCCGATCATCTGCTGACGGCATTGCAGGAAGCCGAGCGCCTGCAGGAAGCGATCATCAGGATCAGCGCGTATGCTTCACTGCTGTTTGCCGCCGACACCAGCCAGGAAGCGCACCGGACGCTCATGCAGCGGGTCGAAGAGCAGATGACCAGCCTGCGCAATCAGCTTCTGTTCTTTGATCTGGAGTGGCTGGATGTGCCGGATGAGCACGCCCGGCGATTGATCGACGATCCATTGCTGGCCCCGTACCGGCACTATTTGAGCAGCGAGCGCCGCTTCAAGCCGCACACCCTCAGCGAGCCGGAAGAGCGGTTGATGAACGACAAGGATCTGACGGGCATCAACGCCTGGCGGCGCTTCTTCACCGAGTTCAACGCCGCGCAGCGATTCAAGGTGCAGACCAATGGCCAGTCGCGCGAGCTGAACCAGAGCGAGGCGCTGGCCCTGCTGCGCGACCCCGATCGCGGCGTGCGACAGGCGGCGTTTGAGTCTTTCTACAACACGCTGCAGGAGCAGGGGCAGGTGCTGGCCTTTGTGTACGACACGCGCTTCCAGGACCATCTGGTGACCAGCCGGCTGCGCAAGTACGCAGACCCGATGGCGCCCCGGCATCTGGCGAACGAGATCGACGCCGAAGCTGTTCATACGATGATGGATGTGGTGGAGCGCAACTACCCGCTGGCGCACCGCTACTTTGCGCTGAAGGCCGGGTTGCTGGGTTTGCCGAAGCTGGAGCTGTACGACCAGTATGCGCCGCTGTCCGATGTGAAGGAGCGGGTTGCGTTCGGCGAGGCGCGCGAGATCATTCTGGCAGCCCTGCGGCGGTTTTCGCCGGCGTTCGAGGAGATCGCCCGGCGTTTCTACGACGAACGCTGGATCGACGCCGACCCGCGCAACGGCAAACGCGGCGGGGCGTTCTGCGCCGGCGTGTCGCCCTCCGCGCATCCGTACATTCTGTGCAACTATAACGACGATCTGCGCGACGTGATGACGGTGGCGCATGAGCTGGGCCACGGCATTCATTTTTACCTGAGCCGCAAGCAGTCGCTGTTCAACTTTTACATGAGCCTGCCGGTGGCCGAAACAGCCAGCGTGTTTGCGGAAATGCTGGTCTTCGATGACCTGCTGGCCGGGCTGACCGATCCGCGCAAGCGGCTGGCGCTGATTGCCAGCAAGCTGGAAGACAGCTTTGCCACGCTGTTTCGTCAGACAGTGTTGACCCGCTTCGAGCAACGGGTGTATGCGGCGCGAGCAAAGGGCCGGCTGAGCGGCGCCCAGATCGGCGACTTATGGCTGCAAGCCAATGCGCCGTACTACGGCGATGCGGTGTCGCTGACGAAGGGGTATGAATGGGGCTGGTCGTACATTCCGCACTTCATCAACACCCCGTTCTACTGCTACGCCTATTCATTTGGCGAGTTGCTGGTGCTGGCGTTGTATGGCAAATATCGGCGCGAGGGCGCGTCGTTTGTGCCGCGCTACACCGCGCTGTTGGAATCGGGCGGCAGTCTGTCGCCGGCCGAGCAACTGGCGCTGGTGGGCGTGGACATTCACGATGCCGGGTTCTGGCAGGTTGGGTTTGACGAATTGCGACGCCTGATGGACGAGGCGGAGCGCCTGGCAGCCGAGGCGCGCGCTCAGGACACGCCACATGCGTGACCGGTCACGCGCGCTGAGTCTTGACGAATGACTATGGCGCCGTTATCCTCCTGCGCGCTGGCTGAGCGCGATGCGCGCCGTGCGCCAGACACGCGCCGGCGGATTCGGATTTTGTAAGCAGATTGCACAAGCTAAGGAGTGAATACACAGCATGGCGAACACAATTGTAGTGACGGATGGAGACTTCGAGACCAAGGTGGAAAAGGCGCAGGGCGTTGTCCTCGTCGATTTCTGGGCTGAGTGGTGCGGCCCATGCAAAATGATCGCCCCGATCGTAGAGCAGATTGCCGCTGAGCATAGCGGGAAGCTGACTGTCGGCAAGTTGGATGTCGATTCCAACGCGAACACGGCGATGAAGTATGGTGTCATGAGCATTCCGACGCTCATCCTGTTCAAGGATGGCCAGCCGGTGGAGCGACTGGTCGGCTACATGCCAAAAGAGCGGCTGCTGGCAAAGATCAAGCCGCATCTGAACTGATGACACGGGCCCCGCCGGCGCCAGGCTGCCGTGCCGGACGGGGCTGCCAACGTATGGCTCCTGCAAAGTCGCTTGACAGGTGACGAAAAAGCCTCTTGCGAGTAAGCTGGTGAGATGAAAAAACACAAAATCAAGCAGCCGACTCGCAAAAGACTTCGCTCAAGTATGACACAGAACCGGCATTGCCG
>DAOTYS010000258.1:0-1618 GCA_034434575.1 Thermoflexales bacterium | reverse complement strand
GCGGTCAATGGCGTCGAGGTGGGTGGTGTCGCCCAGATGGCCGTGTTTGATGTGATAGGGTCGGGCTGCGCCCTCGCCCAGCAATTGCAGCGCGCGGCGGTTGTCGGCGGCCACGTCGAATGTGGCGGCGTAGGCCGGTATGCCATGTCCGATGTCGCCGGGCCGCATCTCGCGCGAGGCTGCGCGCCCAATCATCTCCCGGCGATGCGCTGCGTAGTCCTCGGACAAAAGAATCTCATAAGGCGCGTTGTCGAAGGCCGGGTCGCCGTAATACGCCTCGCGGTCGGCAAAGGCCAGCTTGGCGCATTCGATCAGCGTGTGCAAATACTCCACCGAGTTGTGCCCCATGGCCAGCAGATCGAAACCTTGCAACAACGCCAGTTGTTGCAGGAACACCGGCCCCTGCGTCCACGCGCCGCACTTGAACACATCGAGGCCGTGGTAGCGATAGCTCACCGGCTCGTCGAGTGTGGCATGCCATTCGGCAATATCGTCGTAGCTCAGCAGGCCGGTGTGCGCCTGGCCGGTGGCGTCCACCACCGGATGCTCGCGCATGAACGACACGATGCGATGGGCGATCTCGCCGCGATAGAACACATCGCGCGCGGCTTCGATGCCGGCGACCCGGCCTTTGCCCTGAGCGGCCCGTTCGGCGTCGCACATCTGCTTCAGCACGCCGGCCCAGTCGGGATTGCGCAACACCTCGCCGGCTTCCGGCGCGCGGCCGCCCGGCAGATACACGTCACCCGTCGTCGGGTACAGCTCCGTGAACCTGTGCGCGTTGGCTTTCAGGCTGTTGCTCAGGCCGGGGTAGACGGGGAAGCCATTTTCGGCCAGCTCGATCGCCGGCTGCAACACCTGCGCGAAGCTGAGCCTGCCGAAGCGCGCCACGGCCAGCGCCCATGAGTCCACGACCGAGGGCACACAGGCCGGCAGGTATCCATCGCCGGGGATCAGGTCAATGCCGTGATCGCGGCACCAGTCGATGGTGAAAGCGCGCGGCGACCAGCCCATGCCGCTGAGGGAATACACCTTGCGCTCTCGGGCAGAGTAGATGAGGGTGGGAACTTCGCCGCCCAGCCCGCACGATTGCGGCTCCAGCAGGTTGAGACAAAAGCACATGGCTGCGGCTGCGTCGATGGCGTTACCGCCCTGCTCCAGGATGCGAAAGCCAGCGGCGGTGGCCAGATAGTGGCCGGAGGTGACGACGCGCTGCGTGCCCATGACAACCGGGCGAGTGGTGAACGTGGAGGTGGTGTTTGCCATGCCGGCCATCATAGCAGCGCCCCGCGCCGTTGCCTGAGCCTGTCGAAGGCAACGGCGCCGGCTTCGACGGCTTCGACAAGCTCAGCCGCCGCTGCCTGAGCCTGTCGAAGGCAGCCTGTCGAAGGCAACGGAAACAGCTTCGGTGGCTTCGACGGCTTCGACAGGCTCAGCCGCCGAAGCTCTGCCACCGAAGCTCAGCCGCCGCGCCGTTGCCTGAGCCTGTCGAAGGCAACGGAAGCAGCTTCGACGGCTTCGACAGGCTCAGCCGCCGAAGCCGCCGAAGACTATTCCAAATCCGACGCAGTCTGGTTTGAAGGCGGCAGCACTTCGCGGAATTGTGAGCCGGGCACGC
>DAOTYS010000257.1:0-3045 GCA_034434575.1 Thermoflexales bacterium | reverse complement strand
CAAGCCCGGCGGCACGGCAAGCCTGGCGGCTTGCCCTACAACGACAACGCTTGTCCGATGGCAACCCTGGCGGTTTGGCAAGCCCCGCAGTCTGGCAAGCCTGGCGGCTTGCCCTACAACGACAACGCCTGTCCGATGGCAAGCCCGGCGGCTTGCCCTACAAAGACAACGCTTGTCCGATGGCAAGCCCGGCGACCCGGGAAGCCCGGCGGATTGCCCTACAGAAGAATATCTGCCGGGGACAGGTCGCGCCATTGACCGGGGGACAAGCCTTGAATGGTCAGCGGGCCAATCGCCACGCGAATCAGGCGCAGAGTCGGCAGGCCAACACTGGCTGTCATGTGGCGCACCTGGCGCTTTTTGCCCTCGGTCAGAATCAGCTCGATCCAGGCGGTTGGGCCGTGCGGCGTGACGGGCTTGTCGCGCGGGGGCAGCTCGACAGGCTCACCGGCCAGCAGCAATTGAGAAAACGGCCCGTTAGACCTGGCTGGCGCGATGCCGGCTGCCAGCACCCTCGCCCGGCAGGGTCGCGTGCGATAGTCGCGCACCACCACGCCGCGCCGCAACTGGTTTAGCTGAGATTCAGCCGGCTCACCCTCAACCTGCGCCCAGTAGGTCTTGGGGAGCTTGTGGCGCGGATCGGTCAAGCGGTGAATGAAGCCGCCATCGTCGCTGAGGACGAGCAGGCCCTCGCTGTCGTAATCCAGCCGGCCGGCTGCGTAGACGCCGGGCGGCAGGCCGAACTCGCTCAACGTGCGCTTGCCGGCGTCGGCGGCGGATTGGACCTCGTGTGTGAAGGAGGACAGCACACCGTAGGGCTTGAATAGAGCGATGTAGCGCGGCATGGCCGGGATTGTAAAACGCCTGAAAAATGCCCCTTGACACACTACCCGGCATCAATTACCATCACGCCAGCTGAGCAATGACTCGCGGAGCTTTCTCGTTTAGCTACTTCTGGTTTTATGGCTACTTTGCCAGGGGCAAAGGCAGCTTACTCCCACGCGAGTCTACGCAGGGAACACCTGGTTGAAGTAGACGGATTTCAGGGAATCAAGAGCGCGGAGCAGTAAGCCCCGCGCTCTTTTTGTTGTGACAGCGCAAGGAGGACTATCGAGATATGGGATTACGCGGTGTGCGTGGAGCGACAGTAGCGACCGAGAACACAAAGACAGCGATCATCGAGGCAACCCGCGAGTTGCTGGAGAAACTGGTCGAGGCCAACGGCATTCGCGCCGAGGACGTTGCCAGCGCCTTCTTCAGCACAACCCGCGACTTGAACGCCGAGTTTCCCGCCATTGCCGCGCGGCAGATGGGCTGGACAGACACCGCGCTGATGTGCATGCACGAAATGGAGGTGCCGCACGGCCTGGCGCGTTGCGTGCGCATTCTCATCCACTGGAACACGGACAGGCGCGCCAGCGAGATCAAACACGTCTATATCCGAGGCGCTGAGCGATTGCGCCCGGACCGAATTCAGGAAGGCTAACGGCCAGGTCAAATTGCAACAGGGTGCGATGCTGCCATTGGGCCAATGGCTCAATGGCTGAATCACTCAATCAGTCAATCACTCAATTCGGGAGCGCAAAGATGGTCATCATCATGAAGGCAGGCGCAACTGCCAAAGAAGTCGGCGCCATTATGGCGCGGGTCGAATCGCTGGGTTTTCAGGCTCATCCAATCTACGGCGAAGAGCGGGTGGTTATCGGCGTGGTCGGCAACGACCGGCCGGTGGATCGCACCATCTTCGAGACATTGCCGGGTGTTGAAGCAACCCTGCCTATCCTGAAGCCGTTCAAACTGGCCAGCCGCGATTTCAAGCAGGAAAACACAGCTGTGACGCTGATCGGCATGAACGGCCATGGCGTCAAGATAGGCAACAATGAGGTCATCATCATCGCCGGGCCGTGTTCCGCCGAAAGCCGCGAGCAGGTATTGGAAGCGGCGCACGCGGTGAAGGAGGCCGGCGCCAAAGGACTGCGGGGCGGCGCTTACAAGCCGCGCACCTCGCCCTACTCCTTCCAGGGCTACGGCGAGAAAGCGCTGCAGTGGATGGCCGAGGCGCGCGAACAGACCGGGCTGGCCGTCGTGACGGAAGTGATGTCGCCGGAGCAAGTGCCGCTGGTGGCGCAATACGCGAATGTGCTCCAGATCGGCGCGCGCAACATGCAAAACTTTGCGCTGCTCAATGCGGCCGGCGCGAGCATGAAGCCGGTGCTGCTCAAGCGCGGCATGGCCAACACCATCGAAGAGTTGCTGATGGCTGCCGAGTACATCATGTCGCGCGGGAACTACAACGTCATGCTGTGCGAGCGCGGCATCCGCACCTTCGAGACCTACACGCGCAACACGCTGGACATCAACGCGGTGCCGGTGCTGAAGAAGCTCAGTCACCTGCCGGTGGTGGTCGATCCCAGCCATGCCACCGGCAAATCTGAATACGTCATCGCCGCCAGCCGGGCCGCCATTGCCGCCGGCGCCGACGGGCTGATCGTCGAAGTGCATCCCGACCCGGCCCAGGCTATGTCCGATGGCGCTCAGTCGCTGAAGCCCGAAGAGTTCGCCGATCTGGTGCGCCAGTCGCGGCGCATCGCCGAGGCGATGGACCGCAGCCTCTGACGATTTTGGATTTTGGATTCTGGATCTTGAACTCCAGATTCTGTCTCTGAAATCTGGACTCTGTGTTCTGTATTCTGTATTCTGTATTCTGTATTCTGTGTTCTGTGTTCTGTGTTCTGTGTTCTGATCCGAGATTCGTGGGCGCAACGCAACACAGGAGGGCGAGCAGATGGTGATCATTATGAAGTCTGACGCCTCGACGGCGGAAGTCGGGGCGGTGGTGAAGCGCATCGAAGAGATCGGCCTTAAGGCGCACCTGTCACAGGGAGAGGAGCGCACCATCATCGGCGTGGTCGGCAACGATCGGCCGGTCAACCGCGACCTGTTTGAACTGCTCAGCGGCGTGGAGCGCGTGGTGCCCATCCTGCGCCCTTTCAAGCTGGCCAGCCGCGAGTTCAAAAAGGACGACACCATCATTTCGATTCGCGT
>DAOTYS010000256.1:0-5115 GCA_034434575.1 Thermoflexales bacterium | reverse complement strand
CGCCGATATTGTCTTTGGCGTGCCCGATTCGGCCACGCCGGCGGCGATCGGCTACAGCCAGCAATCCGGCATCCCCTTCAGCGAGGGACTGACCAAGAACCGTTACATCGGTCGCACGTTCATTCAGCCGGATGATGCGCTGCGCAAGCTGGGCGTCAACCTTAAATTCAACCCGCTCACCGCCAACCTCAAGGACAAGCGCGTGGTGTTGATCGACGATTCGATCGTGCGCGGCAACACGGTCGGCCCGCTGATCCAACTGGTGCGCGACGGCGGCGCAAGGGAAGTGCATGTGCGGGTGTCGTCGCCGCCGGTGCGCCACCCGTGCTTCATGGGCGTGGACATGGCGACTTACAAAGAGCTGATCGCGCATCGCATGGGCGTGCAGGAAATCTGCGAGCGCATCGGCGCGGACAGTCTGGCCTACCTCAGCCTCGACGGCATGATCCGGGCTGTGCAGGATGGCGTGTGGGCGGCGAACGGGCGGGCGCCGGAGCGAGCCGCTCGCCATGATATCGGCAATTGCACGGCCTGCTTCTCCGGCGCGTACCCCATCCGCATTCCCAACTGGTTGTTCAGCGACGAGCGCGACAAAATGTTGTTCGAGGCGACCTGGGGCTAATCTGCATATGGCATCATTGCGTGCGCTATCTCTTTTGTGGAATCAGATGGCATGACAGATCGAATTCGCATCTACATCTCGGCTGCGTCTGATCTGATGGACGAGCGCGAGACGCTGAACAGGTTGATTCCGGAGATTCCCACTTCGCTCGGTTGGCGCGTGACACAAACACCGCTCGACGGCCGCGATGTTGATCTGAACGCTGTCGCTGGCGCCGATGTGCACATCTTGTTGCTGGGTGGCGATGTGCGCGCGCCGGTTGGCCTGGAATGGCAGGCTGCCCGGCGGGCCGGCCGTATGCCGGCCTTGTTCTCCAGGCGTGAGGGGTTGCGCACGCAGGCCGGCGAGGCGTTTGCCCGCGAACTGGCGCGCTATGGTGAATGGCGCGCGTTCAAGGACACGCCAGATTTGCGCCGGCAGGTGGCAGCGTTGCTGGGCGATCACCTCATCGCATCCGCCGCGCGCTATGCCATCCTGCCCGACGAGATCGAGCGCATTCGGGCCTGGCGGAAAACCCTGGCCAGGGCAAAACCCGACGACAGCCGGGCAGCCGGCGACAAGGGTGTGGCGGATGCCGGCGGCGTGATCTTGTCCGATGAGCGATTCACGCCTTCCCAGGGTCGCTTGATTAGCCAGTGACGGTCTCTCGCCAGACGCACATCAAGCATAGGCGCGCGGGACCAGGCGCTTAGCCAGCCATCTTTGCAGCGGCGAGTAGTGCTTCTGGTAGTAGCGCAGCCGGCTGCGCCACTTGATGCGCTCGGCGCGCTCGCTCACCTGGCTGCTGCTGGCCCCGCCGTAGTGCTTCACGACAGCCGCCGGCACGCACCAGCGTTCCCAGCCGGCCCGCTTCATCCGCATAGCCCAGTCCACTTCTTCGGAATACATCTCAAAGCCGGGGTCGAGCGGCCCGACCTGCGCAATCGCCTCGGCCCGCGCCAGCATAGCCGCGCCGAGCGGATGGCCGATGGGAAATGGCCGGCCGGCTTCGTATTGCCGGGCGGCATAGCGGCCGTCCAGCGTCGAGCCGCGAAATCGCCACAGCGCCGGCTGTGTTTCCAGCAAGAGCTGCGTCAGGCCGGGGAAGCGAAACGCGCCATGTTGCAGGCTGCCGTCCGCATTGATGAGCTTGGGGCCGCACAACCCACAGCGCGGATGCGCGCGCATGAATTCCAGCAGCGTCGAGACGGCGCCGGGCAGGACTTCGGTGTCGGGATTGAGCAACCACACAAAGCGCGGCGATTGGCGATTGGCCGGCAGTGACAGACTTTCGCTTTCCGCCGGCGGCTCATCGGTCAGCCCCAGCGCGCGCAGCCCCAGGTTGTTGCCTCTCACATAGCCAACGTTCTCGGCGCAGGCGATCAACTGGACCACCGGGAAATCGGCCCGCACCATGTCTGGCGTCCCGTCGGTTGAGGCGCTATCCACCAGGATCACCGTTGTGTCGATCGGCGCTTCGCGCAAGAGCGAGGACAGGCAGCCGCGCAACAACGCGCGCACGTTCCAGGAAACGATGATGACGCCCAGTTCAGGATGTGTCATGGCTGGTTCGCTCCGCTCACCGCGATTGCCGAATGCTCGAGAAAAAGAATGGGCCGGTCGGGCCAGGCCGGGTCGAAGAAGACTGCGTTCTTCTTTTGTTGCGGGTCATACAGCGAGATGCGAAGGGTGTAGTCATTGGCGGAATGGTCGGCGTGGAGGGCATATGCCGGCATCGGCGCCCGCAGCGTCATTGCGATCAACTGTCCAGGCTGCCAGACTGCGCCGGGCAGACCAGGCGCGCGGGCAACGGCAATCTCGTTGCCGGCAGCGTCGATGAGTTGCGCAAAGCAGTCGAATACCCAGCCGGCATGAGGCTCGTTGGGCAGCCTGTCTATGCGCCACACGTAGGTTACTTCAACAACGCCGCCATCTGTTTGCGTGCCGGGCAGAATGGGCATCTGCTCCGCGATGCCGGCCAGCGACCAGCCCAGGTTGGTTACCAGTGGCGGCGCCGGCGCCGTGAGGGCGTAGACATGACCGTCCAGCGATCGCCATTCAGACTTTGCGCGCGCGCTTTGGCCTGTGTCGTTCACCGAATCACCTGGCCACATCCGCGACCGATAGACTGTGATGGCCGCTGAAGCGCCCAGTTGCACGGGAAAGGCGTCGGCGTGAACCGGCAGGCTATCGGCCAGCGTGACGCAGTCTCCCCCTGCTGGTGAAACCATCCACTGATGCGAGTCACCTGACGCGGCCCATCGCCCGGCACGCGCGACATGCCCGCTCTCACTCATGCTGATCAGCCAGTTCTGTGGCGTGGCGTCGTCGAGTGTCTGGCAATGTTGTTGCCACGCTGCGCGCACGGCTGGCTGCCAGCGCAGTGGCAGGGTGGGCAGTCGATCCACCGCCGGCGTGCCAAAGCGCAGGTTGCGAATGAGCGGTTGCGCCAGCGTCCCCTCGGCGAAGCGCATCAACAGCGGGGCCGGCGCCAATGCCAGCGCCAGCGCGCATCCGATGATGGTTGCTGAGAGGCTCTTGCGCCGTCCTGTCGGCGACGCCGGGGATATGAATGCGCCAATCGGCAATGCGGCCAGCGCGTAGCCGGCCGGCTGTGTCATCAGGAAATAGAACTCCAGGAAGTCTGCTTTGGGGCGCAGAATTCCCGCGATGACAGCGGACAGAATTGGGACGGCAATCCATACCGCCATCCAGCGATGCGCCACGCTCTGGCGCGCGCGCCGGAGCGCCATTCCAAAGCCCATGATGAGCAGCGCTTCGACCAACAGAGATCGCGCATTCGATAGCGACCGATCGGCGCCGCTGATGAAGCCGGGGCCGAGATCGCTGGCCGCGAGCGCATCGTAGCCGCGCCCGCTTGTCATTGCGGCGGTTCGGGCTGCGGCGGTGTAGTCGATGCGGATGCCAAATGGGTTCGGCAGCGACGGCCCCATCTCAGGGTACTTGTCGAAGCCGGCAGCGCCGATGCCATCCGCCAGGCTCGACATGCTTCCAGATGTGATGGCTGCCACCGCGAACAGGCTGGCGCTGGCGGCAAGGATAACGGCTGCAAGCGCCGCCGGCATAAGCTGAGCGCGCTTGCGCGCTCCGGCAACCATGATGGCCGCCACGACTTGCGCGGCTACACCGAATGCCAGCAGATAGGTCTGGATGAGCGCGGCCGTGATGAAAGCGCCGGCGATCAGTCGCCGGGCCGAGTTGCGCTTGAGCGCGGTCATCACAAGCCATGCCGCGCAGACCGCAGCCAGTTCAAGCCAGCCCTGAACCCACGCGCCGCGTGCTGTGTGAATGGCCCACGGGCTGCTGGCGGCCAGCAACGCGGCCGGCCACGCCACGCGCGCGCCGAACAGCCGGCTGGCCAGCGCGTATGTCATGGCAACGACCAGCACGTTAAGCATGGCGCTCAGGGCAGTGGCAGTGTATGGGCTGCGATCGACGACAGCGATCACTGCCCAGATGTAGCTGGCCAGCGGAGGATTGGGCAGGGTGACACTGGTAGCGGAACTGACAACAGGCAGATCGCTCCAGCGCCCATCCACGATCGACTCGAGAATGGCAATGCCCAGACCGTGCGGGAACCCCCGGTCGAATTCGTGCCGCACGGCGTCGAGCCGGTGAACCCGCAAAGCGAACCCCAGCAGAAGGATGGGCATGGCTAGCCACAGCGCGCGCGTGAGATGATGGCGATGCGCAGACATGATCGCGGTGGCAGGCCGGCCGCCTATGGCTCGACCAGTTGGATCAAAACGGGCGACACGCGGTTGTTGATGGCGGTGATCTCCACGTCCTCGTGGATGAGCGAGGCCCACACGTAGAATGGATTGCGCACCGGCACGCGGGTGAACTGGATGCAGCCGCGCACCAGCACCTGCCTGTCCGGCGCGAGGTAGTACAGCGGCTGCCCGTCGCGCATCACGATGTCGAGATCATCGAGCGACCCGACACCCCAGCGCCACGGATGATCGCTGCCGGTGTTGGTCTCGTAGTCCACGCCGACGCGAAACACGCCTGGCTCCTGCGGGAAGCCTTTGGTGTAGCGATTTTCGTCCATGCGATAGCAGTCGTCCGGGTCAAAGGGGCCGGCGGTGCGGATGGGAACCAGGCCGGTGTTGCGCACGGCCATCGTGAAGTGCAGCGTCTCGCTGATGCCGAGCGTGATGCGCTGCGCCTGGGTGGGGCTGCCGGGCAGGGCAGGGGCATTTGCCCGCGCCCACTGCACGCCGCTGCCGTCGGGTTGCACTACGATCTCGGCGTTGGGCCGGCCACTCTGCGTGATGGTGAGCGTGGCCGTCACCGTGTCGCTCTGTCCGATAGCGTCCTGCGATTGTGCAATGAGCGTGTACACGCCGTTGGGCGGCGGGTCGGCCCCCAGGTCGATGCCGCCGTCGTAGTCGTAGTTGTAGCGCCCCGGCGCAAGTTCGGCGCTGTCTGAAACGAGTTGCAGGCCCTCGCGCCGCTGCACCTCGTAGCGGAACCCGTTGTCGCCCACCACG
>DAOTYS010000255.1:0-3614 GCA_034434575.1 Thermoflexales bacterium | reverse complement strand
GCGCCGCGGCATACCCGTGCGCGTCTTCGAGGCCCAGCCAGCGCTGAGCCGGGAGGCGCGCGCCAGCACCCTGCACCCGCCCACCCTGGAGATGCTGGCCGAGTGGGGCACAGCCGACGCGGTGATCGCGCGCGGCCTGCGGGTAAACGCCCTGCAGTACTGGGAGCGGGCCGCGCGTGAGCTGATCGCCCAGTTTGACTACGCCCTGATCGCCGGCGACACTGCCTTCCCGTTTCGCCTGCAGTGCCCGCAATCCACCCTCACCCGCGTGCTGCTGCCGGCCATCCAGGCCACCGGCTGTGCTCAGGTACACTTCAACGTGGCATCGCGCGCTTTAGCGACCAGGCGCGCGCCGAGCGCAACCGGTGGCTGCGCCAGGCGGCCGCCGACCCGGCGCAGGCGCTGGCTTTCCTGCTGCGCGCATCCATGCTCGATGCGCGCATCACCCAGGGGGAAGCCACATGACCGGCAAACAGGCCGGCCTGTGGGCCGCGCTGGCAGCCGAGCAGCCGCTGCAGATCGCTGGCGCAGGCAGACAACAAAAAAAGCGATGAGCAACACCACACATGCGCGCATCGGCGATCTCAGAATCCCTGACTCCAGCGCAGGATGCGCTGGCACTATACGAGCCGCCCGACTGCCGACGTCTCCAGCAGCGCGCCAATCACATGACATTTGTCAGTTGCGCGCCGGCTCGCGCAGTGTATAATCGCATTCAGCGATTTGAATGTGATTTGCCATGGGCGAAGAAGATCAACTCTCCCGGCTGTTCAAGGTGCTGACGCACCCGGCCCGCTTGCAGATTCTGAACCTGCTGCGCGAGGGTGAGGAGTGCGTATGCCACATGGAAGCGCACCTGGGCTATCGACAGGCTTATCTGTCGCAGCAGTTGGCCATCCTGCGTGAGGCCGGCCTGATCACAGACCGGCGCGACGGCTGGAATGTTTACTATCGCGTGAGCGAGCCGGGCGTGTATCAAGTGATCGATCAAGCGCGGGCGATCGTCGGTGTGCGTTTTCCCAAACGCTCAGGGCGACGCGCGGCTGCCGCCTGCCCGTGCCCCAAGTGCAGTTCAGAGCACATCAGCGCAGCGCCGGGCGTAATTCCCGTCGAGCGCATCGCAGCTGCATGACTGTTCAGCCCACAAGAGACAACCGTTGATCCTGTGCGCACAGATTACATTCATTTCTACGAATACGTTGCCTGCGGCGAGTTTACTCACCTGCGGCTAGAGGAGGCATCCGTTGGACATCGGCGCTTATCTCATCAAGTTTGCGCAGGGCGGCCTGGGCAACCTGGCTGCGTATCTGGCGGCGCACGTGCTGTTGTGCCTGTTGCCAGCGTTCTTCATCGCCGGCGGGCTGTCCACGCTCGTGCCCAAAGAATCCATCACGCGCTTCCTGGGGCGCAAGGCGCCCAAGTTCATCGCGTATCTGGCCGCGGCGCTGGCCGGCAGCGTGCTGGCAGTGTGCTCCTGCACCATCGTGCCGCTGTTCGCCGGCATCTACAAGAAGGGCGCTGGGCTGGGACCGGCGATCACGTTCCTCTTCTTCGCGCCGGCCGGCAACATCCTGGCGCTGGCCTACACCGGCGTGGCGCTGGGGCCGGAGTTTGCCGGCGCGCGCGTCATCCTGTCGCTCACCTTTGGCATCAGCATCGGCCTCATCATGGCGTTGGTCTTCCGGCGCGACGACCAGGCGCACGCCGAGGCCAGTGACGCCACATTCATCGGTCATGGCGGCCTCAGACGCATGACGGTGGTCTTTCTGCTGGCCATGGTTGCTCTGCTGATCTTCGGCACGCTGAAGGTTCCCGTGCTGCTGGACACCTACGCCTCGTTTACCCTGCCCATCCCCGGCGTCGAGGCGCTTCAGCAAACCTTGTTCAACCTGATTCCCTTCGATCCCGCCAAAGGCGAAGAAGGCGTCACCGTGCAAGGGCTGGTCTTGATCGGACTGCTGGTGTTGATTGGCCTGACCGCCTGGCGCGGCCTGGGCAAGGTGGATGAGGGCTATAACCACTGGACGTGGGTCTCGCTCGGCCTGATCGCCATGACGCTCGGCGTGGCCGCCGTTGGGGTGCAGCCCACTGCGAGCGGCGCGCAGATCAACCTGACCGGCAAGTTCTTCGGCGTGTTGCTCATGCTGGCGGCTGTCTGGCAGATCGGGCGGCGCTACTTCGAGGATTACGAAATTCAGCAATGGCTGTGGGAGACATGGCGTTTCGTGCGGCAGATTTTCCCGTTGCTGATCGTGGGCGTATTTGTGGTCGGCGTGATTCGCCAGATCATCCAGCCGGAGTGGATCGAGGCCATCGCCGGCAGCAATACGCTGGTCGGCAACCTGGCTGGCGTGGTCTTTGGGGTGTTCATGTACTTCCCAACGCTGGTGGAAGTGCCGATCGCCCAAATGTTCCTGTCGCTGGGCATGCACCCCGGCCCGCTGATCGCCTACCTGATGGCCGACCCCGAACTCAGCCTGCAAAGCATCCTGATGATCTCGGTCATCATCACCCGGCGCAAGGCGTGGACGTATGCCGGTCTGGTGGCCGTGTTCAGCGCGGCGTCCGGCTTGATCTATGGCGCGTGGGTCGATGGCGCCAGCGTGTGGCTGCTGCTGGGCTATCTGGCCGGCTTCGTGGCGCTGCTGGGCGGTGCGTTGTATCTCATCAGCCGGCGCAATGCCCGTCTGGCGCCGGCGTGCGCGCAAACCTCATAACCTGTCATCGTTTGAGCGCGGCGGGCGCATGTCCCGACCGCGCCGAATCTTATCCCACATCGAAAGGAGTGCTTACAAAAATGGAGATCAAAATTCTGGGTTCCGGCTGCGCCAAGTGCAAGAAGCTGGAAGAACTGACCCGCGAGGCCGTCAATGAGTTGGGCGTGCAGGCCAGTGTCGTGCATGTCACAGATATGAACGCCATCATGGCCTATCCCATTCTCAGCACGCCGGGTCTGGTCATCAACGAGCAGTTGAAGACATCGGGCCGGTTGCCGCGCAAGGAAGAGATCATCTCCTGGCTGAATGAGGTCGTGAACTGACATGGCCAGCGACACGTGTGCCTGCAATGGCTCGAATATGCTCGTTTTTGCCTGCTCCGGCGGGTCAAACGTCGGACAGATTGCCAACGCTGCTGCGCTGGAACTCGACCGGCGCGGCGACGGACGCATGCATTGCCTGATCGGCGTCAGCGCGCACCTCGGCGGCATGGTGGACTCGGCAGCCAGCGCGGACTATCGCATCGTGATCGACGGCTGCGCAGTAGCGTGCGCGCGCCAGGCGACTAAACGCGCCGGCATCAGCGCGGATCGCCACATCATCGTGACCGAACTGGGCATTGCCAAAAACCACACATTCGAGTGGACGGCGGATCAGGTGGCGCGTGTGGTTGAAGCCGCGCAGGCCGGCGCGCCGATGGGCTGTTTGGCAGGCGACGCATGTTGCGGCGGCAGTGAGGCCGGTTGCGGCTGTCAGTAACTCTTTTGTTTATAATGAGATGAGCGCATGAGTCAGATGTCCTCAGTTAGCGCGACGGTTGCCCCAGCGGCACCGCGCCGGCTGTCCACGCTCGACCGGTTTTTGACCCTGTGGATCTTTCTGGCGATGGCCGTCGGC
>DAOTYS010000254.1:0-8077 GCA_034434575.1 Thermoflexales bacterium | reverse complement strand
TGGAACTGGGCCGGGCGCGAGGGCGAGCCGATCGCCGTATGGTGCCACAGCAATTGCGACCTCGTGGAGTTGATCGTCAATGGCGTGAGTTACGGCGTGACGCCCATGCCGCGCAACGGCCATCTGGAATGGAACGTGCCGTATGCGCCCGGCCTGATCGCCGCGAAGGGATACAAAGCCGGCCGGCAAACGGCCTATGTCGAGCGGCGCACCACCGGCGAGCCGGCCCGCATTGCCCTGCACCCCGACCGCGAGGCCATCCGCGCCGACGGTGAGGATGTAGCCATCGTGAACGTGAGTGTGCGCGACGCCAACGGGCTCGTCGTGCCCACAGCCAACCGGCTGATCCGTTTCACCATCAGCGGGCCGGGCGCAATTCTGGGCGTGGGCAACGGCGACCCCAGTTGCCACGAGCCGGACAAGGCCGAGCAGCGTTCGACATTCAACGGCTGGTGCCAGGTGATCGTGCAGGCGCGGCAAGAACCCGGCGAGATCGTCATCACCGCCGAGGCCGAGGGGCTGGCGCCGGCGCAGGCGACACTCAAAGCCGAGCCGGGTGAGATGCGGCCGTTTGTAGCGCCGGCGTAGAGACACGCATGTATCCGGAGAAGCGCGACATGAGTTTCACGTTAACCCGCCACAGCACCGAGCCAATTTTGCTGCCCGATCCAGCCAGCGATTGGGAATGCTACAACGTGTTCAACCCCTCGGTGATCCATCACAACAGCCTGTTTCACATGCACTACCGGGCGCAGGGGCTGGACTGGATCAGCCGCATCGGCTACGCCGTCAGCGTCGATGGCGTGACGTGGAATCGCTTGCGCCGGCCCGTCGTGACGCCACAGGCGCCTTATGAGAGCCGGGGCGTCGAGGACCCGCGCGTCACGCGCATCGACGACACGTTCTACATGGCCTATACCGCGTATGGCCCCTATCACGGCGGCCAGCAGATCGCCGGCGGCAGCATCCTGCCTATGATCGCCCGCAGCAATAATCTGATCACCTGGGAACGCATCGGGCCGATCGTGCGCGGCGAAGACAACAAGGACCACGCGCTGTTCCCGCGCAAAGTCAACGGTCGCTTCCTGGCCTTTCATCGACGCCGGCCCCATGTATGGCTGGCCTATTCCGACGACCTGCTCACCTGGCGCGAGTCGGACATGGCGCGCGTTTTCGGCCCGCGCGAAGACAACGGCTGGGACAGCGTCAGCGTCGGCGCCAACGGCGCGCCGATCGAAACCGAACACGGCTGGCTGGTCTTCTATCACGCCTACGATGCTGAGCGCGTGTACCGCCTGGGCGTGTTGTTGCTGGACAAAGACGACCCGACGCGCGTGATTCACCGTCCCAGGGCGCCTATTCTGTGGCCTGAAGAGCTGTGGGAAATCCGAGGCGACGTGCCCAACGTCGTGTTCAGCAACGCCAACCTGCGCGTCGGCGATATGGTGTATGTGTACTACGGCGGCGCCGACCACGCCATCGGCCTGGCGACCTGCGCGTATGCAGACCTCCTGGACTATGCGCGGGCCGGGTAGGGTCAGGAGTCAGGACTCAGAAGTCAGAATACAGAATACAGAAATACTGAGCACAGAGACCGCTTGGCACTCAGCACTCAGCACTCAGCACTCAAACAACGCCGCAAGTCAGGTTAAGATACAAGAAATTCAGATTGTGTTGTTGGAAGGAGAACGGAGATGTTGACCAGGGATCAGGTGAGTTTCTACAACGAGCAGGGCTTTCTGCACATCCCCCAAATGTTCAGCAAAGCCGAGATTGACGAGTTATCCGATGAGATGGACCGGCTGGTGCGCGAATGGGCCACCACAAGCCTGGGTTGGACCGGCCCGTGGCGTCGGGCATACATGGATGAGGCGACGGAGAGGCAGTCCAAGCTGACAGCCATGCACGACTTGCAGTTCTATTCCGCCGCCTGGATGCGCGCAGTAACGCATCCTAAACTGACTGAGGCGATCAGCGACATCCTCGGCCCGGATGTTGAGCTGCACCACTCGACCATGCACATCAAGCCGCCCTCAACCGGCCAGCCGTTTCCGATGCACCAGGATCACCCCTTCTACCCGCATCAGGATGGCCGTTATATCGACGTGCTGGTGCATCTGGACGACACCCGGCACGAGAACGGCGAGATTCGCTTCATGGCCGGGTCGCACAAACTGGGCGCGCTGGAGCACATCACTATGACGCCCGAAGGCCCGTGCACGCCACATCTGCCGGTAGATCAGTATCCGCTGGCCAATACGGTCGCCGTGCCGGCAAAGCGCGGCGATGTCGTGCTGTTCAGCATTCACACCATCCACGGCTCATACATCAACACGACCGACAAGCCGCGCCGGCTGGTGCGCGTGGGCTACCGGCACCCTCACAATTTCCAGACCGGCGGCCAAAGCATGAGACGCCCCGGCCTGATGGTGCGCGGCTACCGCCATCGCTGCGACGGCCAGGAACTGTTCTCCACGGAAAATGCGGAATAGGAGCGGGCAGAAAACAGTAGTCAGACGACAGAGCACAGACAACAGAACCCAGACGGATCCTGCGCTCCCCAACCGCATTCTTGCGGTTGGGGGCAGGTCATTGCTCTCGCCTCCAGCGCCTATGCCAGTCCGTACTGATCGAGGCGCACCTTGTCCGATTCCAGCGTCGGCGCGATCTGCGCAATCAACGCGCTTTCTTCTTCGGGCAACTCGTCTGCCGCTTCAGACAGATTATTCAGCCAGCTCACCTCGCGCTTGTTGAGGATGAATTCGCCGGCTTGATAAGCGTTGCGCAATGTCTCGAAGGCGAGCTGGGCCGCGCGGCGCGTGCGCTGATAGCCGGTCGATTCCTTGACGATCTCGCCCGACAACTTCAACACCACATCCGGGCGAAGCACATACGCCTGCGGATCGTAGCCGACATCGGTGGCGGCATACCAGTCGCGCAACATGCGCGCCTTGTCCGGCCCCTGAGCCGTCGCATGGTTCATCAAGCGCGTGGCGTAGATCAACTGCTCGACCGAGACGGTCGGCGCCATGCCGCCCAGCAACTTGATGTTTTGCACCGACTCGTTGCTCCACAGGTCGGTGGTCACGCGCGCGATGTTGCCAACCGGCGAGAGGTGAGCGCATGCCGCCTCGGCGCCTTCGCCCGACATCGGGCAGCCGGTGATGGCCTTGAGGAAGGGATTCTCGTAGGCGCAGTCCTTGCCCGGCCCGGTGGCGCCGCGCTCGTGGGCCACCAGCGCGCGCGCAACCGTCATCACGCGCACGGCCGCCGCCCACACTTTGGGAATGTAGCGCTTCTCCGCCAGCACCATGGCCGTGTTGCCGAAGCCGCAGGCCGAGTCGCCGGCCGGGATCACGCCATACTTGTTGCTGACACTGACGATCATGTCCCACAGCCAGGCCATATCGCGGCAGCCCAACACGCCGAGGGCAAACACCGTAGCCGGCACGTCCGCGTTGACGAGCGCCTCGTCGTGCACCTCTTTGCCGCCGGTGGACTCGATGGAGAACATGTCTGCGCCGGCCTGCGCGTTCAGCTCGAAGCTGCGCACCATGCAGTCCCACAAATGGCCGCCGCGCTGCATGGGCGGGCGCTCGTGCTCGCGGATATCGTTCGGCGTCACCCGCAACGCGCTCTTCAGCCCGTCGCTCCTGGCGTATTTCTCCAGCGTATTGTGCAGAATGGTGGTGATATCGGCGCCCCACTCCGGCTCCAGCGTCATCGGCGGAAGCAACTCAAACTCCACAATCAAGCCGGGGGCGCGCAATTCCACCGCGCGCTGGCACACGCCTTCGATCATCTGCGTGTACTGCGCGCGCACTTCGGCCATCGTATGCGCCTCGATCTCCATCGGCGGCAGGGTGAAATTCAGCTCCGGGTACACCGTGCCGCCGCCGATCACCAGCCCGCTGCGCGTGGTGACAGGGCAGGGCGCATGGCCGAACACAAACGCATCCAGATCTTTGATGGCCAGTTCGGTATAAGTGTTCACAGGTGCTTCTCCTCGTCTTCCATTCGCCAGCGCGAACGCATGAGGTTAATATCGCCGTTGATTTTAGGAAGCGGCGCGAGGAGCGTTGGTAAACTGGTGCGCCGGACTTGCCGGCCGGCGCCGCCGTTTTGCATTTTGATGCGGCGTTGAAATCTGGGACTCAGGAGAGCACAGAGCAAAGAACACAGAACCCAGACCTCAGAACTCAGAACTCAGAACTCAGACACTGTCATCTGTTGTCTGCAATCTGTCCTCTTCCCCTACATGCTTCGCTGGCGGCGCCGGAATTCTCCCGGCGGGCACCCCGTCACTTTCTGAAACACCTTGGTGAAGTAGCTCTGATCGTTGAAACCGCAGTCCAGGCAGATCTGGATCAGACTCTTCTCGGTGCGGATCAACATTTCCTTAGCTCGATCCACCCGCATCTGGGTCAACAGCTCGGTGAACGACTGACCAAAGGTCTGCTTGACCACCCGGCTGAAGTGCGACGGCGACAGGCAGGCCACTTTGGCCACATCGTCCCGCGAGATGTCCTCGTGCAGATGCTCCTGCATGAAACTGATTGCCTTGCCCATCATCACGCTGATCGGGTATTGCCGGTTGGACTTGATGGCGTCCATGATGCGCTCGAGCATCGCCACCAGCCACGCGGTGAGCGCTTCTTCGCCGTCGATGGCCGCGAGACTGGTGAGCGAGGAGTAGTTCGCGCCCAGCAGCTCAGACGGATCGGCGCCGGCTTCCACCGCGCTGCGCGACATCATCACCACCAGTTCCAGCAGCAGACTCTTCAGCAGTGTGGGCCGATGCCGGCCCAGAAAATAGATGCCCACCAGCACGCGGTTGATGATGCCCCTGGCCTCGCGCCGGTCGCCCTGTTTGATGGCCGAGATCAGCGCCGGCTCCTCCACCAGGTAGACCTCGCGGATCGTCTGGTAGTTGTGATCCTTCAACTCGTGGATGGCCTTGGCGCGCTCGCCTTCGCGCCGGGCCGCCAGACGCTGCAACTCCAGATAGGCGGCGTTGGTCAGATTGGCCTGCACCGCCAGCGATAGCAAACCGGCCACAGCCTGCCGGATATCGCGGGGCGACAAGGCCCCCCAGCCGTCGCCATCCGGCGCCAGCGCGCGCGTGGTCGCCACCAACCCGCCGACCACGCGCATGTTATCCATGACCGGCACAGCCCACAGCAAATTGTCCTGCGGGCACAACAGGATCGACGGCTCTCCCCAGCGCGCCGACTCTTCGACCGCACGCTTGCGCGCCGCAGCGCAGGCTGCGCTGAGAGCGCATTCCGCCGGGCATGCAGACGCGCCGGCCTGCACCTGGCCCTCCGCATCCACCAGCGCGCACGGCAGCCCCCACGCCGCCGCGTAGGACTCAGCCAGCGCCTGATAGCGCGAGCGAATCGCGTCCAGCGCAAGGGACGTTGTCGCTTCAGACGTGACAACTTGCATAGATGCCGATAATAGCAGCCATGATCCAACACCCTGTCTCTATCTACATCAACTGGGCGGCCTACGACGAACTCTCAGATAACGTCGAACTGACCGAATCTCTGGCCATGCGACAACTCGATGAGTTGTTGCGACTGCGCCGGCTGGGCGTCCGATTTGACTATTACTTGATGGACGCCTTCTGGTACGCCCGTGACGGCGGCTATCGAACCTGGCGCACACCGCACTGGCCGAGCGGGCCGGATGCATGGCTGGATCGGTGCCTGAGCAACAATGTGCTGCCCGGCCTGTGGGTGGCCGGCAACTCAATGCACAGACTCGATCCCGCGCCGGCCTGGCGCGACTCGCTCACCGTCGACGGCCAGTCATGCTGCCTTTTCAGCGGCGGCTTCTTCAATCACTTCCTTGAAAGCCTGCGCCTGTGGTATGCGCGCGGCGTGCGCCTGTTCAAGTTCGACTTCATGAACCTCGGCGCGGCAACGCCGGCGCTGGAATGCGCCATGCTGCCCAGCGAAGTCCGCGCCCACAACATAGCCGCGCTGATCGCCGGCCTCAAGCAACTCCGCGCCGATTGCCCCGAGGTCATGTTGCTGGGATACAACGGCTTCGAAGAGCCGAACTGGGCGCATGGTTCCCCTCACCACCCGCAGAGCAATACCAGCCTGCCCTTCCGCAAAACCATCGACACAAAGTGGCTGGAGGTGTTCGACGCCATGTACTGCGGCGACCCGCGCCCGGCCGATGTGCCGGCGGCCAACTTCTGGCGCGCAAAGGACGTGTATTCAGATCACATGGTTCGCGTGTACGCGCTGAACGGCTATCCCCTTTCGCGCATCGACAACTCCGGCTTCATGATCGGCGCCACCGGCACGTGCTACTACCGCAGGACGGCGGCGTGGAAAGGGATGCTGCTGCTCTCGCTGGCGCGCGGCGGCTGGGCCAATACATACTACGGCAACCTCGATTTGCTCAGCGACGCCGATGCGCTCTGGTTCGCCAAAGCGCAATCGCTGTTCCTGCCATTGCAGACCTTTGGGCGCGTCAGCACATTCGGCGCGCTGCCTGGCGCAGGGCGACCCTATGGCTTCCTCAGCCTCGGGCTGAGCGGGGCTTTGATCACCGTGGTCAACCCCTCACAGGCAGTGGCGCGCCTCGACCTGCCGGCGTTGCCCGCAGACACTTGCGCCGGCCGCCGGCTGCTCTTCCACGACGCCGGCTTTGCGCCTCGTCTGGACGAACAAACCATCACACTGGGGGCGGAACAAATGGCCGTCATCGGCGCCGGCGAGTATGCCGCCCCGGACAACGATCTGGGCATTCAGGAAGATGTGGTCATTCCTGCCAGCATCGCGCCCTTGAATGCCGACTTTGCCCCGGATGGCGAGAAGGCCATCACCGCCACGGTCAGCGCGCCGGCGCAGGCCGGCCTGCGGATTGTCTTTCGCCAGAGCGACGCGCATGGCATTGCCAAACGCGCCACCGGCGGCAGCCCGCCCAACGGCGTAACACTCGGCAAGTTGCTCATCCTCTCTGCCCAACAGGACGGGCGCGAGATTGCGCTGGACATTCAGTATGACAAAGCCATCTGGAGCGGGTTGTCGTGGGCAGTGGCCGAAGCGCCGGCGAATCGCTTGCAAGCTGGCGCGCCGGTGACCATTCGCTGCGAGACGAACGAGGCCGGCGCCGTGACATTGACGGGCGACGTGTTTGCAGTGCGGCACGATTCGTAGGGATGTTGCGACGCAACATCCCTACGCGCCCATTTCGGGCCGGTATTGTGTTGGCGCTTATCTCAAAGTTGAAGGAGTGTTGAAGCATGTGCTACGACGATCAGGCCCGCCCACCCATTCCCCCCGGCCCCGCCGGCAACGCCCACGGCGAACAAATCGTTCTCACCGCCGCCGACGGCAACCGTTTCTATGCCTATCTGGCGCTGCCCGAGGCGCGCGCGCAGAAGGCGGCGGTGATCTATCCTGACATTCGCGGTCTGCACCAGTTCTACCGCGAACTGGCGCTGCGCTTTGCGGAGAGCGGCATCGCCGCCATCGCGCTGGACTACTTCGGCCGCACCGCCGGCCTGACCAGCCGCGAAGACGACTTCGACTTCAAGCCGCACGTCCAGGCGTTGCGCCTGCCCACTTTCACACAGGATGTGCAGGCTGCTCTAGACACACTGCGCCAGCGCGTCGAGCCGGGCGCGGATGTGTTCGTCATCGGCTTCTGCATGGGCGGGTCGCTGGCGCTGTTGACCGGCGCAAACCGCGCGCTGGGCTTTGCCGGCCTGATCCCGTTCTACTCCGGCTTCACCCGCGACTTCGGCGGATCGGGCACGGCGCTCGACAACGCTGCGCAGATCGCCTATCCGGTGGTCGGTTTCTACGGCGGCGCAGACCAGGGCATTCCAGTGGAATCGGTGCGCGCGTTGGATCAAAAGTTGGACGAAGCTGGCGTGCCGCATCGCCTGACCATCTACCCCGGCGCGCCGCACAGTTTTTTCGACCGCCGGGCGACTGAATATGCCGACGCCTCGGCGGATGCGTGGCGGCAATTGCTGGGCTTTATCCGCACGGGGCAGGTCGAAGACTCCAGGCGCTAATTCCCTGTCAGAGACGCGGCGGGGGGGGCCGGC
>DAOTYS010000253.1:0-4192 GCA_034434575.1 Thermoflexales bacterium | reverse complement strand
ATGACGAGAATGGCTTGCCGGCGCAGCGGGCCGGCTTTGGGGAAAAGGTAAGGCGCGCGCAGATCGTGAAAGGTCACCACGACAGGCGCGCGCTTCGACAGCGCAGCCGGCAGCAGGTTGATGGCCGGGTGCATCTGATAGGCGGCTGCCTGATACTGCGCGTTCACCACATCCGGCGCAACCTGGCGGATGAAGCCGGCGGCCTGGCGCCATGCAGCCCAGCCCCAGCCCGCAACCAGCCGGTGAACCGATACGCCGTCCAGCGATTCATGCGCCGGCGCGCCCGGCGCGGTGCGTGTCAGGATGTGGGCTTCGTGGCCGGCGGCGTGACACGCGCGCGCCAGCTCGCGGGTGAAGTCGCCCAGCCCGCCCTGCAGGGGCTGAAACTCGCCGGTGATGAATGCAATGCGCATTGGGAGTCGTCAGTAGCCAGTCGTCAGTCGTCAGATTGCGCGCCACGCAATACAAAATACGCAATACGCAATACGCAACACGCCCTCTGTCATCACGGCGCCGGGGTGAGCCAGATCAGAAATTCCTTGTTGCCGTCTGCGCCCAGGATGGGCGACTCGATCAGGCCGCGCCGTTGCCAGCCGTGCGCGGCGCAGAATGCCGTGATGTGGTCGATGACCTCCTGGTGCACTGCTGGATCGCGCACGATGCCGCCTTTGCCCACTTTGTCGCGCCCGGCCTCGAACTGCGGCTTGATGAGCGCAATCACCGCGCCCCCGGCGCCGCGCAGCCAGTCGAACACTCTGGGCAAAATCAGCGTCAGCGAGATGAACGACACGTCCATGACTGCCAGGCGCGCCGGCTCCGGCAGCGCTTCCAGATAGCGCGCGTTGACTTGCTCCATGAGAACAACGCGCGGGTCGTTGCGCAGTTTCCAGTGCAGTTGATGCTGGCCCACGTCGATGGCGTATACGCGCCGCGCCCCGCGTTGCAACAGGCAATCGGTGAACCCGCCGGTGCTGCTGCCCACATCGACGCAGACCAGGCCGGCCGGGTCGATTTGAAAACAGTCAAGCGCCGCTTCGAGCTTGAAGCCACCGCGCGAAACATATTTCGGCGCTGTCTGCACGACGATCTCGACATCGGGCGCAAACAGTTTGGCCGGCGTCTCCACGACCTGCCCGTTGACGCGCACCTCGCCGGCCCGGATCAGCCGCTGCGCCCAGTCGCGCGTGTCTGCCAGACCGCGCGCAACCAACAGAACATCGAGTCGCGTCTTTGCCGGGGGCATCCTATCGCCCGTATTCCAGCCGGTCGATCAGCCGGGCCGGCAGGCCGGCGGCCCGCATCCTTTCCTGGGTCTGATAGATCGGATACTCGGCGCGGTGTTGCGTCCACGTGCCGGCGGTCGTGTCGAGCAGCGCATAAGCGGCGCGCGGATCTCCGTCGCGCGGCTGGCCGACGCTGCCCGGATTGGCGATGTAGCGCGAGTCCTTCTTGAACGCCATCTGCGAATGGGTGGAGGCGAACGCGACGTGAACATTCTGAGTGCGCGCGTCTTTCACGAACAGAATGGGAACGTGCGTATGACCGACCAGGCAATAGGTCGTCTTGATGAAGCCGAAATTCTCCTCCGCCACGTTCACGTCGGTGACATACTCCCAGATCGGCTCGCGCGGACTGGCGTGCACCAGGCTGAAGTCGCCGTGCTCGGCTTGTTCGGCGCGCGCGCGCAGATAGTTCAGGTTGTGCGGGGTCAGCGTCTCCTGAGTCCAGCGAATCACAACGGCGGCGCTTTCGTGGAAGGTGCGCAGGTCCAGCTTGCCGATCACCGCCCAGTCGTGGTTGCCGGCCAGGCATACATGGGGCAGGGTGCGCAACAGGTCGATGCATTCATTCGGGTCCGGCCCGTAACCAACCACGTCGCCCAGACACCACACGATGTCATAGTTCAACTGGCGCGCCTTTGCGTCGCGCAGCACCGCTTCAAAGGCGGCCAGGTTGGCGTGAATATCCGAGACAACAAGACAACGCATGGCGCTATGCGATTTTGGATTTCGGATTTGCGATTGCGCGAATCGTCAATTGTTCTGGCGGTTCTGTTCCCGTTCGAGCAAATGGCGGTAAATGCCGGCCTTGAGCACTTTCAGGCTGAGGGCGGCGCACTTGACGCGGTTGGTGGTCAGCGGCGCGCCGATCATGTCCAGCACATCCTGTGTGTCCAGTTGCTGCGCGTCATCGATGGTTTTGCCGGCCACTTCCTCCAACAGCATTGACGCCGCCGCCTGGCTGATGATGCAGCCGTCGCCGCTGAAGGCGATGTCTGCAATCCTGCGGCCGTCTTCGCCCAGCCGAATGTCGATGCGAATCGTGTCGCCGCACAGCGGATTGCTTTCCTCGTGCGAAATGTCGGCGTCTTCAATCGTCCCGTGGTGGCGCGGGTTTTCGTAATGATCCAGCAGATTGTCGCGGTACAGGTCTTCCATTGCCCAGTAAACAATTCCTAATTCCTAATTCGCAATTGACGCCCCGCTCACTTGCGCAGCGTTTTCCTGGCCTTGTAGATGCCCTCGATCAGCGCATCGATTTCGCGCGGCTCGGTGTAGACGTAGAAACTGGCGCGGGCTGTGGCGTTCACGCCCAGCTTGAGGTGCAACGGCTGCGCGCAATGGTGGCCGGCGCGGATGGCGATCCCTTCCCGGTCGAGCAGCGTGGCCAGATCGTGCGGATGGATGCCGTTCAGGGCAAACGTGAGCACGCCGCCCCGGATGGCCGGGTCAGCGGGGCCAAAGATGCGCGCCCCCGGCACTTCGCTCATCCGCTCCAGGGCATATTCGACGATGGCGCGCTCGTGCGCCCGCACCGCATCCATGCCGAGCGCGGACAGATAATCCACCGCCGCGCCCAGCCCGATGGCTTCGACGAAAGCGGGGGTGCCGGCCTCGAATTTGAGCGGCGGGTCGTTCCAGGTGGCGCGCTCGAATGTGACGCTGGTGATCATGTCGCCTCCGGTCAGGAAAGGCGGCATCGCATCCAGCAGCTCCAGCTTGCCGTACAGGACGCCGATGCCGGTGGGGCCGAGCATCTTGTGGCCGGAGAAGGCGTAAAAGTCGCAGTCCATCGCCTGCACATTCACCGGCATGTGCGGGACAGCCTGGCTGCCGTCCACAATCACTTTTGCCCCGACCGCGCGCGCGCGGCGGATGATCGGTTGTGGATCGGTGATCGTGCCCAGCACGTTCGACACCTGGGCGAAGCTGACCAGCCGCGTCCTGGGCGTGAGCAACTCGTCGAGCCGCCTCAGGTCCAGCGTTCCTTCGGCGGTGAGCGGAATGAACTTGAGCGTCAGGCCCCGCTCTTTGGCCAGCGTCAGCCATGGCACGAAGTTGGCGTGATGCTCCAGCTCGGTGATGACGATCTCATCGCCGGCCTGAAGAAACGACCGGCCATACGCATACGCCACCAGGTTGAGCGCCTCGGTGGCGTTGCGGGTGAACACCACGGTCTCCGGCTGCGGCGCGCCGATGAACCGCGCGATCCTGGCGCGGGCCTGGTCATATAGTTCGGTGCCGCGCTCGCTGAAGGTGTACACGCCGCGATGCACATTTGCGTAGGTCGAGCGGTACACGCGCTCCATCGCCTGCAGCACTTGAACCGGCTTCTGAGAGGACGCCGCGCTGTCCAGAAAAACCACAGGTTTGCCGTTGACCGGCTCTGACAAAATGGGAAAATCGAGCCGAATGCTCGTCGTGTCCAAAGTCTTCACGTGTGTCTTGTTCCTACCCGGCATCATTCAGCGGCCACACGCATGCCAACTTCGATGGCGCCTGCGCTGCCGCAATCAATGCGCAGCCGCATCATACCAGCCGGCTCATCACGATCAACCGTCCAGATCCAGGCCGCGATGCCGTTTCTGCCGGCAGTCTGGTCCGGCGCGTCGGCAATCGGTTCCAGTGAAGGAGCGCCGTTGTCGTCGCGCGCGATGTGGACGACGCACCGCGCGCCTGGCTGAGTGCGTATCGTCAGCACAGCCGTTCCGCCGGGGAATACCTGCTCAGATATCGTCTGCACGTCAATGCCCGACCCGCCGGCTTGCGCGGGCGCTGCGTCCCCCGGCCCGGAAATGATGGGCGTTCGGCGCGGACGGGGCGTGTCGGTCGGCGGATACGTGGGCGTTGCCGCCAGCGCGGTGATCGTGGCGATCACCGATTGGGATGTGGCTGCGATGTCTGGCGTGGGC
>DAOTYS010000252.1:0-6203 GCA_034434575.1 Thermoflexales bacterium | reverse complement strand
TCACACATCGCGCGGGACGCACTGGCCTGCACAGGCGCGTTGCGTCATCCCAACGCATGGCTACAATACCCCTGCGCACGCAGTCCGCGCGGACTGCGCACGCACAGACTTAGGGATTGCTGGATTCCGGCGCGCTTCGCTGCCTCCAACCCGGCGATAGCCAGCGGTAGCCAATAGCAGCCAGGGACAAACGTCACGCAGCAATGCGGCCCTTTGACACTGGCACTTGACCGAACGAATCATTACTATGAGGTCTGGTCATTTATGGTCGAACTCCTTCTTGTCATCGCCGCCGTCGCCTGCGCCACACATGCAATACGCGCGGACCGGCTGCTGAACGCGGCGTTGTGGCTGGCCGGCGCCAGCGCATTCATGGCCATGATTTTCTACAGCCTGGGCGCGCGCGAAGCCGCCATCATCGAACTCAGTGTAGGCGCCGGCCTGGTCACGGTGTTGTTTGTCTTCGCCATCAGCGTCGCCGGCGACGAATCGATCGAAGGCAAGCCCGCCGTGCCGCGCGCGCTGGCAGCCATGCTCGCCGGCCTGTGCATCATCGGCCTGATCTGGTTGTTGCGGGATATCGTCGCGCCGGCGCCGACGGCCGCCAGCGCCAGCACCCTCACCACTGTCCTGTGGCATGATCGGGCGCTCGACGTGCTGGTTCAGGTCGCGTTGATCTTCACCGGCGTGATTGGGTTGCTGGGCCTGCTGGCCGAGCCGCGAGCCGCGCAAACATCGGCGAGCATGGCGGCATTGGGAAGCCCGGCATTGGCAAGCCCGGCGGCTTGCCCAACAGGTCAGGCAGCGGCAAGCCCGGCATTGGCAAGCCTGGCATTGGCAAGCCCGGCGGCTTGCCCAACAGATCAGGCAGCGGCAAGCCCGGCATTGGCAAGCCCGGCGGCTTGCCCGACTGAGTCGGTTGAAGTCGAAAAGGAGGCAGCCCGCCTATGAGCCTGTCACCGATTGCCATCGCCCTGCTGGGTGTCGCTATCCTTCTGGGAATCGGGTTCTACGGGTTGCTCGTTGCGCGCAACCTCATCAAGCTCATCGTTGTGTTGCAGATTCTGGCCAAGGCGGCCATGCTGGCGTTTCTGGCCGCCGGCTCCGCGCAGGAACAAATGGGCCTGGCGCAGAGCATGGTCGTCACGGTCATCGTGACCGACACGGTCGTGGCCGTAATCGCCCTGGCGCTGGCAGTGCAAGTCAAGCGGCGCTACGGCACGCTCGATGTGCGCAAACTCACCAACCTGCGAGGCTGACGCATGGCAGCGACATTCATCACACTCACAATCGGGCTTCCCTGGCTGGGCGCACTGGTGGTTTGGGTCGCCGGCGACCAGCGCCCCAGAGCACAGCACGCGCTGGCCGTGGTGTTTGCTGTGGCCGGCGGGCTGAGCGGGCTGGCCCTGCTGACCACGACCAGCAGCGCGGTTGCCATTCGCCTGCCGGTCGGCGGCGCGTTCGGCGATTTCACCTTCGTGGCCGACGGGCTGGGCGTGTTCCTGGCGGTGGTCGCCACCGTGATCGGCAGCCTGGCTGTGATCTTCTCCGTCGAGTACATGAAAGGCGAGGCGCAACTGGGCCGCTACTATGCCTTCGTCCTGTTGTTCATCGGCGCCATGGCCGGACTGGCGCTCACCGGCAGCCTGTTGCTCTTGTTCTTCTTCTGGGAAGTGACGGCGCTCACATCCTACGCCCTGATCTCGTTCCACAACGACGACCCCAAAGCCGTTGCCGGCGGCATCAAGGCGCTCATCATCACCCAACTGGGCGGGGTCGGCCTGCTGGCCGGCGCGCTGCTCATCTACGCCCACCTGGGCAGCTACGACATCAGCATGTTCCTGGCCGGCGCGGATGCGCTGCCCGCCGATCTGCGCGCCATCATCGCCTTCGGCTTCCTGATCGCGGCGGCTGCCAAGTCGGCGCAAGCGCCATTTCACACCTGGTTGCCCGATGCCATGGAAGCGCCGACGCCGGTGAGCGCGCTGATCCATGCCGCGACGATGGTGAACGCCGGCGTGTACCTGCTGGCGCGCTTCTTCCCCGCCTTCGAGGGCGTGCCGGGATGGACCACGGCCGTGGCGTTGGTCGGCGTGGTGACGGCGCTGCTGGCGGCGTGCATGGCCATCGTTGCCAACGATCTGAAGCGCGTGCTGGCCTACTCCACTGTCAGCCAGCTCGGCTACATGGTGTTCGCCATCGGCTGCGGGTCGGCGCTGGCGAGTCAGTTTCATCTGTTCAGCCACGCCGTGTTCAAGGCGTTGCTGTTCCTGGGCGCCGGCGCAGTCATTCATGCCATCGGCACACGCGACATGCAACAGATGGGCGGCCTGGGCAAGCACATGCCGCTGGTGCGGGTCGTGTTCGTCATCGGCGCGGGCGCGCTGGCCAGCATCCCGCCTTTGAACGGCTTCTGGAGCAAGGAACTGGTGCTGGAAGCAGGTCTGGCGCACGGCCCTCTCTGGGGATATATCGGCATGGTGATCGGCGCCGGGCTGACCGCCTTTTACACAGCGCGCATGGTGTGGCTGGTGTTCTACGGCGAACCGCGCGGCCATTACCATACCCACGATGCCCGGCCGGCGATGGCTGTTCCGCTCGTCCTGCTCGCCGCCGGCACGCTGACCACTTGGCTTCTGTTCGGGCCGTTTAGCGCACTGCAGGCCGGGGCTGTGCCCGGCCTGCACGAAGAGTCCACGCTGGCGTTTGTCAGCAAAGTTGTCACCGACCCGGCCACCCTGCTGGCGCTGGCCATGGTCGCCCTCGGTCTGCTGGCCTGGCAACAGCGCAGCCGGCTTTCGGGCATCGCCGCCGGCCTGCGGGCGCTCGGGCAGGCGGCCGCGCAGGGCTTCGGGTTCGAGGCAGTCAACCGGTTTGTGGCGCGCATCACGCAGAGCGCGGCGACCGCGCTACAGCGCACCCAGACCGGCGAGTTGAACTGGAACGCCGCCGGCATTGCCGGCGCGCTCATCATCGTGCTCATCATCCTGGCCGGGGGAGGCATTCGCTGATATGGCGCTCCATCCATTCCTGTGGCTGATCCTCATTCCAGTGCTGGCATCGCCGGTGGTGTATCTGGCCGGCCGGCTGGCCGGGGCCGCGATGGCACGCTGGTTAGCCTTCCTCACGCTGGCCGTCACCGGCGCGCCATTCGCGCTTGCCGCTCAGGACCTGGCCGCCAATGGCGCGGCAACGTTCACCCTCGGTCTGGTCAAGCTTAAATTCGACGGGTTGAGCCTGTTGCTGGCCGCGCTGGCGCTGGGTCTTGGCGCGTGCGTCACGCTCTTCTCGAACGCCTACATGCGGGGCGAAGCCGGCGAGGAGAAGTACTACGCCGCGCTGCTGGCGATGATCGGCGTCATTGTGGGGCTGGGCTGCGCCAACGATCTGTTCAATCTGTGGATATGGTTCGAGGCGATGGCGGTGGCGTCGTACATGCTGGTCGCCTTCTACCGCGACCAGCCGGCCTCGCTCGAAGCCGGGGTGAAGTATCTGGTTCAAAGCGCCGTCGGATCGGTGCTGGTGATGCTGGGCATCGCCGCCGTGTTTGGCGCAACGGGGCAATTGAGCCTGCAAAGCATCGCGGTTGCGGCGCAGGCGTCGGCGACGCAGGCGTCGGCGGTCGGGCTGCTGGCTGCCGGCGCGCTGATGACGGTCGGCTTTGGCGTGAAAGCCGCGCTGGTTCCCTTGCACACCTGGCTGCCCGACGCCCACTCGCAGGCGCCCAGCGGCATCAGCGCCATGTTGTCGGGCGTGGTGATCGAGGCCGGCCTGATCGCGCTGCTGCGAGCCGTGGCGCCATTGCTGGGCGAAGGCGATGCCGGGGCGCGCTTCGGTCAACTGCTCTTGCTGTTCGCCGCCCTGAATATGATCCTGGGCAACCTGCTCGCGCTGAAGCAGACCCAGGTCAAACGCATGCTGGCCTTCTCCAGCCTGAGCCACGTGGGCTACATGCTGCTCGGCTTTGGCGTGGCGGCCTATACCGGCCAGGCAGCAGCCGCGCAGGGCGGCGTGTTCCACATGCTCAGCCATGGGCTGATGAAGGGACTGGCCTTCCTGGCTGCCGGCGCCTTGTTGTACACGCTGTACGTGGCGAACGGGGCGCATGGGCCGCTGACAGTCAGTGATCTGAACGGAGCGGCGCGGCGCTACCCGCTGGCGGCCCTGGCGCTGGGCATTGCGGTGCTGGGGCTGGCGGGATTGCCGCCGTTGGTTGGCTTCATGTCAAAGTGGCAGATTTTCGTGGGCGGTTTTCAGGCCGGCGACACGCTCGCCGCGTTGCTGGTGATCTTTGCCGCGCTGAACAGCGTGCTCTCGCTGGCATACTACGCGCCGCTGGTCAATGCCATGTACCGGCGCCAGACATCGGACGCAGTGCGCCGGGGCAGGGCTATGCCGCTGACGATGGTCATTCCCCTGGTCGTGATGAGCATTCTGGTGGTCGCGTTGGGCGTGTGGCCGGCGCTGGTCGAGGGATTGACCGGGCCGGCGGGTCTGGCGTTGGTGGCAGGCAAGTAGAAAATGGAGATCATTCTGATTCCGCCGATCGCGTTTGTGTTGTATGTCGCGCTGGCCGGCATCTTGTTCGGCTTTGGGCGCGTGCTGGCCGGGAAAACAAAGGAATCTGCCCTGAAGAGCAGCACCTACGCCAGCGGTGAGGAAGCATCGACCGCGCAGGCTGTGCCCGGCTACCGGCAGTTCTTCACCGTGGCGCTGTTCTTCGCCGTGCTGCACCTCGGCGTATTAGTCCTGGCCACGGGTGTCAGCAGCCCGGCCATGATCGTGATGCTGGCCGGCTTGATGCTCGCGCTGCTGGCCTTGATCCTGGGTTAGTGATCCACAAGAGGCTCTGAATGAATATCAACCCCGAACGCATCTGGGACGGCGCGCTGGAGAAATTGAAGACCTGGGCGCGCATCAACTCGCCGTGGGCCATTCATTACAACAGCGGCTCGTGCAACGGCTGCGACATTGAAATCCTGGCCACGCTCACCCCGCGCTATGATCTGGAGCGCGTAGGGGTCAAACTGCAAGGCAGCCCGCGCCACGCCGACATCCTGATCTGCACCGGCCCGGTGACGCTGCAATCACGCGAGCGGCTGAAGCGCATCTATGAGCAAATGCCGGAGCCGAAGTTCGTCGTGGCGGTCGGATCGTGTGCCATTTCCGGCGGCGCGTTTCAGGGATGCTACAACATCGTCGGCCATGTCGATGCCGTGATCCCGGTCGATGTCTACATCCCCGGCTGCCCGCCCCGCCCCGAAGCCATCATCGACGGTGTGGTGAAGCTGTTGGAGAGCCTGAAGGCAGGGGAGCGCAGGAGCGGAGGAGCGGAGGAGCAGGGGAGCAGAGGAGCAAGGGAGCAGGAGAGCAGGGGAGCAAGGGAGCAGGAGAGCAGGGGAGCAGGGGAGTAGTGGATGACAGATCACAGACTACAGACGACGCAGTACGCAATACGCAATACGCAGTACGCACCACGCAACACGCAGCGGCGCATCCGCAAGCACTGACAAGCAATGAAAGACACGACGGCACTGCTTCAGACTGCTGAAACGATTCTAGCCCCGTGGGCCAAAGAGATGACGCGCCCGGATGCGACGCGGCTGGACGTGATGATCGAGGCGAAAGACATCGTGCCGGCGGTGGCGGCGCTGCACGCAGCCGGCTGGGGTTTTCTCACCGCCATCACCGGCCTGGACCTGGGCGTGGAAGCCGGCAAGCTGGAAGCGCTCTATCACTTCTGCGAGGGGCCGGCGCTGGTGAACCTGCGCGTGACCCTGCCGCGCGATCATCCCGTCATCGACAGCATATGCAGCGTTCTTCCGGCGGCCAGCTTCTTCGAGCGCGAACTGAGCGAGATGTTCGGCATCACCGTAGCCGGCACACCCAACCCGGAAAAGCTCTTCCTGCCCGAAGACTGGCCGGACGGCGTGTATCCGCTGCGCAAGGATTTCAAGCGAGAGTAGTCAGTACAAAGTAGTCAGTACAAAGTAGTCAGTAGTCAGTAGTCAGTAGTCAGTAGTCAGATTACGGGCTCCTGACTTCTGACTCCCGACTACTGACTACTTGTCAAGGCTCAAGACATCGTGTCCAATGGAGGCTCACGACATCGTGACCCGAGTAAATTGAGTGGAGGCTCAAGACATCGTGACCATGTAGCCGAGCTATACGGACTACATGGATGAACAACATGAACACAGATT
>DAOTYS010000251.1:0-13427 GCA_034434575.1 Thermoflexales bacterium | reverse complement strand
CTGCGAGAGGAAATCAGGATTGGGAATTGAGAATTGAGAATTGAGAATTGATGATTGACGATTGACGATTGCAGGTCTGATGTGATCTGCGATCTGTGCTCTGTCATCTGTGATCTGCGCTCTGTCGTCTGTCATCTGTGATCTGTGCTCTGTCGTCTGTGATCTGCACTCTGTCGTCTGTGCTCTGTGCTCTGTCATCTGTGATCTGCACTCTGTCGTCTGTGCTCTGTCATCTGTCATCTGCTTATGCCCGAAATACTCTACGGCCGGCATGCCGTGCTGGAGTGCCTGCGCGCCAACCGGCGCAAAGCGCATCGCTTGTTGATTGCCGAGGGCGTGAAAGACGCCCCAATCGTGCGCGACCTGATGGCGCTGGCCGGCGAACGACGCCTTGCCGTGACCCGCGCGCCGCGCGCGACGCTCGACCGCATCTCCGATCACCATCAGGGCGTCGCGCTGGAAACAAGCGCATACCCCTACGCTGCCATCGACGATATGCTGGCGCTGGCCGGCCAGCGCAGCGAGCCGCCGCTCCTGTTGATCCTCGACACATTGCAAGACCCGCAAAACTTCGGCAACCTCATCCGCGCGGCAGAGGCTGTCGGCGCGCACGGCGTGGTCATCCCCGAACGGCGCAGCGTGGCCGTGACGCCGGCGGTGGTGAATGCATCCGCCGGCGCCACCGAGCACCTGCATATCGCGCAAGTCGTCAACCTGGCGCGCGAAATCGAGGCGCTGAAGAAACACGATCTCTGGATTGCCGCGCTGCAAGACGACCCGCGCGCTCAGGCGTTGCACGCCAGCGACTTGCGCGGGCCGCTGGCGTTGATCGTGGGCAGCGAAGGCGAGGGCATCAGCCGGCTGTTGCGCGATCGGGCCGACTATCTGCTCAAGCTGCCGATGCGCGGGAAAATCGAATCGCTCAATGCGTCTGTGGCCGGCGCGGTGGCGCTGTATGAAATTCTGCGCCAGCGCATGTCGCGCTTATAATCGCCCGTCATGATCCGCGATCATCTGAGGCATCTCGTCACGCAAGCGATCCAGTCTGCGCAAGCCGGGGGCGATCTGCCGGCCTTCGACATCCCATCCTTCACCGTCGAGCATCCCAAACAGGCCGGCATGGGTGACTATGCCGTGTCGGTGGCCATGCAACTGGCGCGCGCGGCGCGGCTGGCGCCGCCCCAGATCGCGCAGAAAATCGCCGGGCATTTGCAACTGGGCGACATGGCCAGCGCGGAAGTCGTCGGCGGCTACATCAACTTCCGTCTGACGCCGGAATATCTGTCCCGCCAGGTGGACGAAATCGTGCAAGCCGGCGATGCCTGGGGCAACGTGACGCTTGGCGCCGGGCAATCGGTTCAGGTGGAGCATGGCAGCGCCAACCCGACCGGCCCGCTGACCGTGGCGGCCGGGCGCAACGTCGTGATCGGCGACACGCTGGCCAACGCGCTGGCCGCGGCCGGCTACCGCGTGCAGCGCGAGTGGTATGTCAACGACGCCGGCAATCAGATTCGCCACTTCGGCGCCAGCGTGCACGCCCGCTACATGCAACTGCTCGGCCATGACGAGCCTTTTCCAGAGGATGGCTATCGGGGCGACTACATCATCGACATCGCCAGACAAATCCTTGCGCGCGAGGGCGACCGCTACGCCAGCCTGCCCCGCGACGAAGCGCGTCGGGCGCTGGGCCAGCTGGGCATCGACGCCATGATGGACAGCGTGCGCGCGTCGCTGGCGCGCGTGCGCGTCGCCTACGACAACTTCTTCTCCGAGCGCAGTCTGTACGACAGCGGATTGTTCGAGCGCGTGCTGCCAATCCTGCGCGACAAGGGATTGCTGGTTGAGCATGACGGCGCGCTGTGGTTTAGCGAGGACGGCTCGCCGATTGTCGATGCGGGAGCGCCGGTCGCCGACCTGAATGACGCGGCCAAATCCCAGCTTCAAAATCAAAAATCCAAAGTCGTGCAGGCGGTGGTCATTCGCTCGCCTCAGGTGATCGCCGACCCGGCCGAGCGGCCAACCTACTTCGCCAGCGACATTGCCTATGTGTGGAACAAGCTGGTCGAGCGCGGCTTCGACCGCGCCATCTACGTGTGGGGCGAGGATCATCAGGGCGATGTGCCGCGCCTGATCGCAGCGACAAAAGCGCTGGGGTTGGACCCGCAACGGATAACGCTGCTGATCTACCGCTTCATCACGCTCATGCGCGGCGGGCAGGAGGTGCGCATGGGCAAACGGGCCGGCAACATTGTCACCCTGGACGACGTGGTGGACGAAGTCGGCGCCGACGCCACGCGCTACGTGCTGCTATCGCGCTCCATCGACACCAAAATCGTCTTCGATCTGGACGCCGTCAAACAGCAGTCGGAAGACAACCCGGTGTTCTACCCGCAATACGCGCACGCGCGCATCTGCTCGATCTTCCGCAAAGCGGCGGAGATGGGGAGCGGCGCTTCGACAGGCTCAGCGGACGCGACCGGCGTGGAGGAGCAGCGCTTCGACACGCTCACCGAGCAGAGCGGGCAAGCTGAGATGTACACACATCCGAGCGAGTTGAACCTGATTCGCAAGCTGCTGGAATGGCCGGAAGTCGTGGAGCTGGTGGCAACAACGCTGCAACCGCACCACTTCACCACCTACGCGCAAAGCCTGGCCGCGACCTTCAACGCCTTTTACCGCGACTGCCGGATCATCGGCGAGACGCCGGCTGTATACGCTGCGCGGATGAAGCTGGCGCGAGCCAGCCAGATCACGCTGGCGCGAACATTGACACTGATGGGCATGAGCGCGCCGGAACGCATGTGACGATTTTGGATTTTGGATTTTGGATTTGGCGCATGACGCCTGTCTCGCTCACAGAGCGGAGTCTCAATCCACAATCCAAAATCGGAAATCGGAAATAGAAACAGTGGGGATCAAACCGGATCATTGGATTCGCCGCATGGCGATCGAACACAAGATGATCGAGCCGTTTGTCGAAAGCTCGATCCGCAAAGGCGTGGTGAGCTTTGGGCTGTCGTCGTATGGCTACGACATCCGCGTCAGCAACGAGTTCAAGATCTTCACGAATGTGAACTCAGCCATTGTCGATCCGAAGCATTTCGACGCCGGCTCGTTCGTGGACTTCACCGGCGACGTGTGCATCATCCCGCCCAACTCGTTCGCGCTCAGTCGAACGGTGGAGTACTTTCGCATTCCCCGCGAGGTGCTGGTGGTGTGTCTGGGTAAATCGACTTACGCGCGCTGCGGGTTGATTGTGAATGTGACACCGTTGGAACCGGAATGGGCCGGCTATCTGACGCTGGAGATCAGCAACACCACGCCGCTGCCGGCCAAAGTCTACGCCAACGAAGGCATTGCCCAGCTCATCTTCCTGAGCGGCGACGGCGTCTGCGAACAGAGCTACGCCGACAAGAAGGGCAAATACCAGAACCAGAGCGGCGTTGTGCTGCCGAGGATCGAGGAATGAGCGAAAAGCGGAGAACGATCTGGCGACAGTCGTAACGCTGCGGCTAAAGGTTGCGGCCGCCCTCCAACGGCTCACCGAGACGCAGAAGCCTTTTTACATAAACCTTGACAGCCCGCACCTCATGCAAGTCACCATCGTTCTGCCAACCTACAACGAAGCAGATAACATCCAACGGCTGCTGCCGCTCCTGCTGGAACTGCCGGACAACGTGCGCGTTTGTGTGGTCGATGATCGCTCGCCCGACGGCACCGGCCAGATCGCCGACGACTGGGCCGCGCGCGAGCCGCGTGTCACCGTCGTTCATCGCGCCGGCAAACTGGGCCTGGGCACGGCATACATCGCCGGCTTTCGACACGCCCTGGCGCGCAACGCGGACGCCGTGCTCACCATGGACGCGGATTTCTCGCATCATCCGCGCTACATACCGGCCATGCTGGAAAAGGCGGGTCAGGCCGATCTGGTCATCGGGTCGCGTTACACGCCGGGCGGCAAAGTGAATTACCCGTTTCACCGGCGCGCCCTGAGCAGAACTGCCAACCTCGTGGCGCGGACGGCGCTGGGCCTGCATGCGCAAGACTGCACCGCCGGCTTCCGGCTCTACCGCGACTACACGCTCACGAGCGTTCCGCTCGATCGCATCTTCTCCAACGGCTATTCATTCCTGGTCGAGATGCTGACCCTGATGGAAGCTCGCGGCTACCGCGCCGTCGAGGTGCCCATCGTATTCGACGACCGCCGCTACGGCCAGTCCAAAATCTCCTCGCGCGAGATCGTCAAAGCAATGTACACCGTGTTGCGTCTGGCCGCGCGCCGCGCGACAGGCCACTTGTGAGAGGCGCCCATGCGCGTGCTCTACATCTATAAAGATTACTATCCGGTCGTAGGCGGCATCGAGAACCATATCCGCACGATCTGCAACGGCCTGCAAGGACGCCCCGATATACAGCCAACTGTGCTCGTCACAAACCGCGCCAACAGGACGGTGATCGAGGAGATCGATGGCGTGCGCGTCATCAAAGCGGCGCGGCTGGCCAATGTGTCCTCTGCGCCGATCAGCCTCAGTCTGTTTCTGTGGGCGCGCAAACTGGACGCAGACATCACACATTTGCACTTTCCCTACCCCATCGGCGAAATGGCTTACCTGCTGGGAGGTCGCAGCCGCAAGATGGTCATCACCTATCACAGCGACATCGTGCGGCAAAAAACACTGCTCCGGCTGTACGCTCCCTTCCTGCGTCGGGTGCTGGACCGCGCCGACAGCATCGCAGTCTCCAATCCGCCCTACATTCAAAGCTCGCCTTACCTGCGGCCGCTTGCAGCCAAGTGCCGCGTGATTCCTTTCGGCATTGACACAAGCCGGTTTGCGCCCACGCCAGAGACGCAACGCTACGCTCAGGAAGTGCGCCGCCGTTACAACCACGCCCCCTTGATCCTCTTCATCGGCGTACTACGCTATTACAAAGGCGTGGGCTATTTGATTCGGGCCATGTCAGACATCCACGCGCGCCTGTTGATCGTCGGTCAGGGTCCCCAGGGCGAGGAGTGGCGCGCCCTCGCGCAGCAGTCCGGGCTGGCGGACAAAATCGATTTTCTCGGCCGGGTGGAAGACGACGAGATGCCCGGCCTGCTCCACGCATGCGATGTGTTTGCCCTGCCCTCCATCTACCGCAGCGAATCACTGGGTATCGCGCAGATAGAAGCGATGGCGTGTGGCAAGCCGGTCGTGTGCACCGAGTTGGGCACCGGCACCAGTTTCGTGAATGTCGATGGCGTGACCGGCTTCGTCGTGCCGCCGATGGACGCCGCCGCTCTGGCCGGCGCCATCAACCGCCTGCTGGCCGACCCGCATCTGCGCCAGCGCATGGGACAGGCCGGGCGCGAACGCGCCGAGCGCGAGTTTGCCGCGCCGGTCATGGTGCAACGATTGGTGGACTGGTACACAGAAGTGCTGCGCCAGCCGTAGCGCGCCGCCCACAGACATTCCCCCATGCGCATCCTCTTCGACGCGCGCGTCATCCAGGATCACTTCCCCGGCATCGGGCGCTATGCGCACAGCCTCCTGGGGGCGCTGCCGGCCCATTTGCGGCCAGACGAATCACTGATCGTCTTGCGCGACCCTTCCGCCCGCAACACGCGCCTTGACCTGGCCCGTTTACAGCACCCGCGCATCGCGTGGATCGACTACGGGACGCCGATCTTTCACCCGGCCAACCTGCTGCGCGAGCCGCCGGCCTTGCCGGCTGGACCAGAGCCAATGGTTGCGCACTACCCGTACTACGTTCGCCCCTGCGCCGGTCGAGCGCCCTCGGTAACGACGCTGTACGACGCGATTTCGCTCGTCTACCCGCAACTCGTGCCCTCCGCGCCGCGCCGGCTGCTCATTCGCGTCCTCACCAATCTGGCCGTGCGCGCCTCAACTGCCTTTGTGACCATCTCACAGGCGTCGGCGCGCGACATCGAGCGGCACTGGCCGGCAACGCGCGGGCGCATCACAGTGACGCCCCTGGCCGCTGACGCTGTCTTCACCCCTCAGCCGCCCGAACGCTGCGCCGCCGCGCGCGCTAAATTTGGCTTGCCCGAACACTTCACACTCTACCTGGCCAGCAACAAGCCGCACAAGAATCTGATCAGACTCATCGATGCCTGGGCGATCCTGATTTCGCAATTGCCGGGAGCGAAACCAGGCCGCGCCCCCCAATCCAAAATCCAGAATCCAGAATCCCAAATCCTGGTGATTGCCGGCCATCAGGACCCGCGCTATCCACAGGCGCAGGATCGCGCGCGGACGCTGGGCATCGCCGATCGGGTCCGTTTCATCGGCGAAGTGAGCAGCGCCGACATGCCGGCGCTGTACTCGGCCTGCGCGCTGTTCGTTTTTCCATCGCTCTACGAAGGCTTCGGGCTAACGCCGCTGGAAGCGATGGCCTGCGGCGCGCCGGTGGCCTGCTCGAACACTTCGTCACTGCCCGAGGTGGCCGGCGACGCTGCGCTGCTGTTTGACCCAACTGATGTCGAAGCCATCGCAGCCGCCTGCGCCCGCGTTCTGACCAATCCCTCTTTGCAGCAACAACTCCGAGCAAGCGGCTTGCGGCAGGCTGCGCGCTTCACCTGGGCCGAAACCGCCCGCCGCACGCTGGAGGTCTATCGGCGGATCGCCGCGTCCGCAAGCGGTTAGAATGGGCCGCTATGGCAAAGCAATACAAGAATCCACCGGCGATGACAATCGACCCTGAAAAGAAGTACACCGCCCGCCTGAAGACGGGCAAGGGTGACATTGTCGTTGAGCTGTTTGCGGACAAGACGCCAAAGACCGTCAACAACTTCGTCTTCCTGGCGCGCGAGGGTTACTACGACAACACCACCTTTCATCGCGTCATCAAGCCGTTCATGATCCAGGGCGGCGACCCGACCGGCACCGGCCGGGGCGGCCCCGGCTACCAGTTCGCAGACGAGTTCCACAAAGATCTGCGGCACGACGCGCCGGGCATCCTGTCGATGGCCAACGCCGGGCCGAACACCAACGGCAGCCAGTTCTTCATCACGCACATCCCCACGCCGCACCTGGACAACCGCCACACGGTGTTCGGCAGGGTGATCGAGGGCATGGACGTAGTAAACGCCATTCCGGAGCGCGACCCCGGCCGCGCCCGCGAGCCGGGAGAAAAGCTGATCACCATAGAGATCACAGAGTCTTAAATCCGCATCGGCGCGGCGTGAGACCTGCCGGCCTCGCGCTGCTGTGTGAGAAGCTGTGAACACTGCATGACAGCGCCGGCGACAAACGCAGATCAACCTATCCTGACCGGCAACTACGAGGTTGGCCGCTTCTTCGACGAGATGTTCGAGAGCGATGGCCAGCCTCGTTTGCATTACCGCGTCCTGCATGAGCACCTGTCGACGCTCACGCGCGAGACGTTCAACGAGCGCCGCCGCGCCGCCGACATTTCCTTTCTGTATCAGGGCATCACCTTTACCGTGTACGGCCAGCAGGAGGGAATCGAGCGCATTTTCCCATTCGACCTTATCCCACGCGTTATCCCACACGCCGAGTGGGATATCCTGTCGCGCGGATTGACCCAGCGCGTCATCGCGCTCAATCACTTCATTCACGACGTGTACCACGACCAGCGCATTGTGCGCGACCGGCGCATTCCGGCGGAACTGGTCTTCGGGGCGCGCCATTTCCGCCGCGAGATGGTCGGCGTCAATGTGCCGCGCGGCATCTACGCGCACATCACGGGCACGGATCTGATCCGCGACGAACGGGGCGACTACTACGTGCTGGAGGACAACATGCGCTCGCCCTCCGGCGTCAGCTACATGCTGGAGAACCGGCAGGCGATGAAGCGCACCTTTGCCCGCCTGTTCGAGCGCTACGGCGTGATGCCCATCGAACATTACCCGCAGGAGCTGCTGAACACGCTGCGCTCGGTCGCGCCGGATCGCGGCGTCGAGCCGACAGTGGTGCTGCTGACGCCGGGCGTGCACAACTCGGCCTACTTCGAACACTCCTTTTTGGCCCGGCAGATGGGCATAGAAATCGTCGAGGGGCGCGACCTGGTCGTGCATGACGGCAAGGTCTACACCCGCACCACCAGCGGTTTGCGCCAGGTGGATGTGATTTATCGCCGCATCGACGATGACTTCCTGGACCCGCTCTCATTCCGCCCGGACAGCCTGCTTGGCGCGCCCGGCCTGTTCAGCGCCTATATCATGGGCAATGTGACGCTGGCCAACGCCATCGGCACCGGCGTGGCCGATGACAAGGCCATCTATGCCTACGTGCCCGAGATGATCCGCTACTATCTGGCCGAAGAGCCGATCCTGAACAACGTGCCAACCTATCTGGCCGTGAACGAGTCGGACCGCCGCTACATTCTCGATCACCTCGACCGCCTGGTCGTCAAATCGGTGAATGAAAGCGGCGGTTACGGCATGCTGGTCGGCCCGCATGCCACGCGTGAAGAACGCGAGGCGTTCCGCGCCCGTATTCTCGACGCGCCGCGCAACTTCATCGCTCAGCCCACGATCAGCCTCAGCCGGCATCCGACTTACATCGACGATGAGCTGCGCGGCTGCCATGTCGATTTGCGGCCCTACATTCTTTACGGCGAAAAGATCACCATCGTGCCGGGCGGGCTGACCCGCGTGGCGTTGCGCAGCGGTTCGCTGGTCGTCAACTCCTCGCAGGGCGGCGGCAGCAAAGACACGTGGGTCTTGTACGATTGACGATTGACGATTGACGATTTGCAAAATGCTAAGTCGTGTTGCGGAATCGCTCTACTGGATGTCGCGCTACATCGAGCGCGCCGAGGACATCACCCGGATTTTGACCGTCAACTTTCACGCGCTGCTCGACACGCGCCTGGAAGATCTGGAGCGCGGCTGGCAGCCTTTGATCGAGATCACTGGCGATGAGGCGCTATTCTCTCAGCACTACCGCCAGCACAACGCCCAGACGGTCAGCGAGTTTCTGCTGTGGCATCCGGCCAACCCCAACGCAGTTGTCGCCTGCATCCAGCGCGCGCGCGAAAACGCCCGCAGCGTGCGCGAACAGATCAGCAGCGAGATGTGGGAGCACCTCAACCGCCTGTACTTTCTGATCCGGGGCGTCAATCGCCAAAGCGTGTTGCGCGGCCCGCATGAATTCTTCAGCCAGGTGCGCGACGGGTCGCAGGCGTTCCAGGGCGTGACCGACGCCACCATGACCCACGGCGAGGCCTATGAGTTCATCCAGCTCGGCAAGTTCCTGGAACGCGCTGAAAAGACATGCCGGATTCTCGATGTCAAGTACGCCACGTTGAACGCCCTGCGCGAAGGCGCGCCCGAAGCGTCGCTGCAACTTGTCGCCATGCTCAAGTCGTGCAGCGCGTTCGAGGCGTTCCGCAAACAGGCGGCTTTTCATTTGCAGGCCGGCCCGGTCGCGGAATACCTGTTGCTCAGCCGGAATTTCCCGCGCGCCGTGTTGTTTTGCCTCAAACGCTGTCAGCGCGCCGTGGCGGCCATCTCGGAAGAGAACGGCAGGCAAGCCAATCCGGCCACTGTGTCGCAGCGGGCGCTGGGCCGCATCTGCTCCGAACTGGAATATCTCGATATTCAAGAGGTGCTCGATGAGCGGATGCATCCTTTTCTGTCCCGCTTGTTGCGCCAGATCAACCTGGCCGGCGACGACATCACGCGCGACTATTTCAACGCTCAGGTCATCCTGCCCAGTCCCCGCCGGCAGCAGGCCCAACAACAGCAATGACTCTACGGCCCGATCCCCCAACGGGGTAATTCCATGAGACTGTCCATCGAACATGTCACCACATTGAGCTACGATCAACCGATCAACGAGGCGCACACCGAGGTGCGGCTCAAGCCATCAGACGCCAGCGGCCAGCGCTGCCTGTCCTTCAAGCTCGTCACGGATCCCGTCAACGCCTCGGTGTTGTCGTACACCGACCATTTCGGCAACGATGTGCGCTATTTCGACTGGTTGCAGCCGCACGCCCGGTTGACCATCACCGCCATCAGCGAAGTGATGACGCCGGCCTCACTCGATCCCGGCTCGCGCGAGTTGACGCCGCTGGAGGACTACGACTACCGCCATCCCACCAGTTACACGCCGGCCGACGAGGCCATTTGCCGCTTTGCCGGCCCGCACGTCGTGGACGGCGATCCCCTGGGCACAGCGCAGTCGTTGATGCGCGCCGTCTTCGACGCCATCAAGTACGAGCGCGGCGCCACCGACGTCAAAACCACCGCCGATGACGCGCTATCGCTTGGCCGGGGAGTGTGCCAGGACTTCGCCCATCTGCTGATTGCTGCATGCCGCTGCCAGGGCATTCCGGCCCGCTACGTCAGCGGCTACCTGTACGATCCCAAATTCTTCGGCGACAACGCGGCCACGCACGCCTGGGTGGATGTTTTCATCCCGGAACGAGGCTGGGTGTCGCTCGACCCCACGCACAACTGCGAGCAGAGCGAGCGCTATGTGCGCGTGGCAATCGGGCGCGACTACGCAGATGCGCCGCCCACGCGCGGCGTCTTCAAAGGGAACGCCAAAGAGACGCTCGACGTGCGCGTTGTCATTCGCGCCCTTTGATCTGACAGCGCCGGCTGATCCCGCCGCCATATCCCACACGATGCCGGCCCATATCCCACAAGCCATGTGGGATATGTGAAAAACAAGCCGGCCCGGCGCTCAAGCGCCGGGCCGGATGATTGTGACGACTTCGCAACAGGCGGGCTATTTGCCTGCCGGCTTGACGGCGGGCATCTCTTCTCCGATCGTCACTTCCTTCTTGCTCTGCGCCAGCGCCCAGATCACCCCGACGAGCAACACGAGCGCCGCGACATACCGCACCACGTCGGACTCGATGGTGACCAGAATGGGCGCAATGATGAGCGAGACGAGGTTGACCACCTTGATCATCGGATTCAACGCCGGGCCGGCGGTGTCCTTGAGCGGATCACCCACTGTGTCGCCCACCACCGCAGCCTTGTGGCGCTCACTGCCCTTGCCGGTGTTGGCGACCAGGTCGCGCGGCTCGTCTTCAACAGACTTCTTGGCGTTGTCCCAGGCGCCGCCGGCGTTCGACATGAACACCGCCAGCAACTGACCGGACACAATGATGCCGGCCAGGAAGCCGCCCAGCGCCTCAACGCCCAGCACCAAGCCCACAATAATGGGCACAAACACGGCAATCAGCGCCAGCGGAACCAGTTCCTTCTGCGCCGACGCCGTCGAGATGCCGACAGCCTGGCGATAATCCGGCTTGACTGTGCCTTCCATGACGCCGGGGATGCGGAACTGCCGGCGCACTTCCTCTACGATCAGGCCGGCTGCGCGCGACACCGACCGGATGGACAGCGAACTGAACAGCCAGGGCAGCGCGCCGCCCAGCAACAGGCCGACGAACACAGTAGTGTCCGACACGCGAATCGCGTTCAGCACATCGATGCCGGCCTGGCCGGCGGCCAGCAATTGCGCCTGCACGCGGCCCACATCCGTGATGTAAGAGGCGAACAACGACACAGCGGCAATCACCGCCGAGGCAATGGCAATGCCTTTGGTGATGGCTTTGGTGGTGTTGCCCACCGCATCCAGATCGGCCATGATCTGGCGAGCTTGCTTGGTGTTGTCGTCTTCCATGCCAGACCACGACATCTCACCGATGCCGTTGGCGTTGTCGCTGATCGGGCCATAAGAGTCCATAGCCACGTTGTTGCCGGTGTGGCTGAGCATGCCGATGCCGATCATGCTGACAGCGTACAACACGTACAGCGGGCCATCCGCCTGGAACAGCAACAGCGCCAGCACAAAGCTGACCACAATCACCACCAGCGCCCACACCGTAGATTCGTAGCCGCTCGCCAGGCCGGACAGGATGGTCGTGGCCGGCCCGCCTTTGGTCTGTTTGACAATCTCCTTGACCGGGGCCTTGGTGGTGGCTGTAAAGTACGAGGTCAGCGGGTTGAACGCCACCGCCAGGCCGACGCCGATGGCCGTCAGCGCGCCAAAGCGCCAGTCACCCTCGTACAGGAACGAGATGACGAAAGCCGTGACGATGGTGATCACGCTCGACACTTCGTAGGAGCGGAACATGGCCTCTTCGGCATTGTGCGCGCGCAGGAACTTGATAGGGAAACGCTCCCAGATCGGCACGGTGAACGTGCCGATAATGGAGGACACCACCCCCACGCCGCGAATGAGCAGCGGATAGATGATCCAGCGCGCCGGGTTTGCGTCTGCGATGCCGGCTGCCTCCTCCGCCGCCATCACCGCCAGACCGAGGATCAAGGCCGAGACGATGGTGACTTCGTAGGACTCGAAAATGTCGGCCGCCATGCCGGCGCAATCGCCCACGTTGTCGCCCACCAGGTCGGCCACCACAGCGGCGTTGCGCGGGTCGTCTTCGGGAATGTCCTTCTCGACTTTGCCCACCAGGTCGGCGCCCACGTCGGCGGCTTTGGTGTAAATGCCGCCGCCCACGCGCATGAACAACGCGAGCAGCGTGCCGCCGAAACCGAAGCCCAGCAGCGCATCCGGGGCGGCCTTGCCGAACACAATGAAGATGATGGTGCCGCCCAACAGGCCCAGGCCGTCGGTCAACATGCCGGTGATGGTGCCGGCATAGTAGGCGATCGACAGCGACTCATTAAAACTGCGCCGCGAGGCCGCCGCCACGCGCACGTTGGCCTGCACCGCCATGCGCATCCCATACTGGCCGACAATCAGGCTGAACGACGCGCCCAGAATGAAGGCGATCGTGCGGCCAATCGCCACGATGATGGTCGCATTCTCGCCAAACATTTCGTTGGCTTCGCGGCTGGGCGGCGCGACATACACGCTCAGGAACAGAGCAACAGCCAGAACGCCGATCAGCGGAAGAATGGTGCGAAGCTGCCGGTTCAAATAGGCGTCGGCGCCTTCGCGGATGGCATTCCAGACTTCCTGCATCTTGGCAGTGCCCTTGTCCTTCCTCATAACCAGCGAGCGCAGGAACCATGCATAGAGCAGGCTGATGATGGCGATGGCGATCACCAGCCAGGGAACGATGCGCTCAAAATCATTGAGATTCGTCATCTGAGACATTGCGCTAAACCTTTGCTCCTTGTTTTCTATGGGCCGGCATGGGAGGATCAGGCGGCAGACTCAAGAGACTGCCCGCGTCATGGCGGGCAGCGCAGATGAACGTCGTCTCGGTCCTTCTCGGTTCAAGGCCCTGTTTTGAGGTGTCAGCGCAGCATTTTAGTGGCGAATCGGATTTGCGCAAATCGCTGTCTTCCATCAAGACGCGCCGCCGCAGGCGCCGGGTAGAATCCAGCTCACCATGAGCACGATCTATGACCTGCGCAGCTATCTTGAAGCGCTTGAGCGGAACAACCAGTTGGCGCGCGTCGAGCAGCCGGCCAATCTCTATCACGAAGTCGCCAACGTCGGCGCCACCGTGGAGCGAACCGGCGGGCCGGC
>DAOTYS010000250.1:0-7609 GCA_034434575.1 Thermoflexales bacterium | reverse complement strand
CGCGGGATGGTGCTGGCGAAGCCGGGGTCGATCAAACCGCACGACGAGTTCGAGGCGCAGGTGTACGTGCTGAGGAAGGACGAAGGGGGGCGGCACAAGTCGTTCTTCAACGGGTACCGGCCGCAGTTTTACATCCGCACGATGGACGTGACGGGCGAGATTCGGCTGCCGGAAGGGGTGGAGATGGTGATGCCGGGGGACAACGTGACGATGCGGGTGAAGCTGATCACGCCGGTGGCGCTGGAGCAGGGGTCGCGGTTTGCGATCCGCGAAGGCGGCCTGACGGTGGGCGCCGGCACCATCACCAAGGTGTTCGAATAGGCGGTTCTGAGTGCTGAGTGCTGAGTGGATTTGTCTCAGCACTCGGCGCTGAGCACTCAGCACTGAAGAGATATGGCTAAGCAACGACTTCGCATTCGCCTCAAGGCGTACGATCACCGCGCGCTCGATCAGTCTGCGCAGCGCATCGTGGAGACTGCCGAGCGCACCGGCGCGACGGTTGTCGGCCCGGTGCCTCTGCCGACGCACATCGAGCGCTACACTGTGCGCCGCTCGCCCTATATCGACAAGGATTCGCATGAGCATTTTGAAATTCGCACTCACAAACGCCTGATCGATGTTGTCGATCCGGATTCCAAGACCATTGACACGCTCATGCGCTTGAATCTGCCGGCAGGCGTAGACATCGAGATCAAGCTGTGATTCTGGACGTGGGATTGCGGATTTGCGATTGCCTCGCGAGTCTGGGATCCAAAATCCAAAATCGCAAACCGGAAATCGCAAGATGAGGAAGTTAATCGGACGCAAAGTTGGCATGACGCAGCTCTTCGATGAGAAGGGCAACGTCACCGGGGTGACCGTTTTGGAAGCGGGTCCCAACTACGTCACGCAAGTGAAGACGGTGGAGAAGGACGGCTATAGCGCCGTTCAACTTGGCTTTGGGCCAACCCAACCCCGCAAGCTGACGCGCGGTCAACTGGGCCATCTGGGCCAGCTTAAACCGAGTGAGAAGCATCCCCGGCGTCGCACGCTGGGCGACGGCAACGTTCCGCCGTTGCGCGTGCTGATGGAAAACCGGCTGAAGGAAGTCGATGTGGCTGAGGGTCAGATCATCAACGCCGGCATTTTTGCGGTGGGCGAGATGGTGGATGTCACCGGCGTGACGAAAGGGCGCGGATTCTCCGGCGGCATCAAGCGGCATGGGTTTCATCGGCAAAAGAAGACGCACGGCGCGTCGGACCGTGAGCGCGCGCCCGGCTCGATTGGGGCCGGCTCGACGCCGGGCCGGGTCGAGAAAGGCACCCGCATGGCCGGCCACTACGGCGCCACGCAGGCCACCTCGATGCGTCTCAAAGTCATGATGGTTGATCCAGAACGCAATCTGATCGCGGTGCGCGGGTCTGTGCCCGGCCCGAACGGCGGCATCGTGGTCATTAAAGAGGCGCGCAAGGCGTAATGGACATGAAACTCCCTGTAAAGAATCTCAAAGGTGAACAAGTCGGCGAGGCCGACCTGCCGATGAGCGTATTCGGCGCGCCGATCAGCAAGGCGCTGATGCATCAGGCGCTGGTGCGGCAGAATGCCAACGCGCGCCTGGGCACGCACAAAGTCAAGACTCGCGCAGAGGTCAGCCGGACAACGAAGAAGCTCTTCCGGCAAAAAGGCACCGGCCGCGCGCGCCAGGGCAGCATGAAAGCCCCGCACTGGAAAGGCGGCGGCGTGGCTTTCGGGCCGACGCCGCGCAGCTATGAGCAGTCCATGCCCAGGAAAATGCGTCGCGCGGCAGTGCGCAGCGCCCTCTCTCAAAAATTGCTCGATCAGAGCATCGTGCTGGTGGACAGGCTCGAAATGGAAGCGCCCAGAACCCGCGACCTGGCAAGCGCCATGGCCGCTCTGGGAGTGAGCAAGGGCCTGCTGGTGCTGCCGGGGCGCGACGAAGCCGTGGAGAAGTCGGCGCGCAATCTGGCCAGTGTCAAGACGCTGCTGGCCGGCTATCTGAATGTGCGCGACATCTTCAAGTACGACCATCTCGTCATCCCGCTCGACGCGCTCAAGACCATCGAGCAGTGGCTGGGACAGCCCGGCGGAGCGGAAGACGCAGCCGGGCCGGAGAATGAGCAGGCGGGCAGCGAGCGCGCCGGACTGAACCCGCAGGCTCAGGAGTGAACCATGCATCCATACGAAGTGTTGAAACGCCCGCTGATCACTGAAAAGACGCAGTGGCAGGTTGGTTACGAGTCGCCTCAATACGCCTTTGAGGTGGATCGACGGGCGAACAAGGCTCAAATCAAAGAAGCCGTCGAGGTGGCTTTTGACGTGACGGTGACGCGCGTCAATATCATCAACACGCCGGCCAAACGCCGTCGAAATCCCCGCAGCCGCATCCTGGGCGCCAAAGCCAGCCAGGTGGTGCGCGCCAAACCGCGCAAAAAAGCCATCGTGCAGGTCAAGGTTGGCGACCGCATTCCGCTGTTTGAAGGAGTGGCCTGAAGCATGGCTGTCAAGACGTATAAACCGACGACGCCGAGTCTGCGCGGCACCGTGGCGAGCGACTTCAGTGATGTGACGCGCGACACGCCGGAGAAGTCTCTGGTGACCGACCTGCGCAAGCAGGGCGGCCGGAACGCGCGCGGCAAGGTCACTGTGCGGCATCGCGGCGGCGGCGCCAAAAGAGCCTATCGCCTGATCGACTTCAAGCGCGACAAATTCGGCGTTCCCGCCCGCGTGGCGACTATAGAATACGACCCGAACCGCTCTGCGCGCATTGCATTGTTGCACTATGCCGACGGCGAGAAGCGATACATCCTGGCGCCGGTTGGCATACAGGTGGGCGACGAAGTGATGAGCGGCCCGCAGGCCGAAGCGCGCGTCGGCAACGCGATGCCGCTGGCCAATATCCCGGTCGGCAGCCAGATTCACAATATCGAGTTGCGCCCCGGTCGCGGCGGGCAAATCGTCCGGTCGGCAGGAGCTGCGGCGCAATTGCTGGCGAAGGAAGGCGACTATGCCACGATTCGCCTGCCAAGCGGCGAAATGCGCATGGTGTTGCAGGTCTGCATGGCAACGATGGGCCAGGTTGGCAATCTCGACCACGGCAACATCAAGCTGGGAAAGGCGGGGCGCAAGCGCCATCTGGGCATTCGCCCGACTGTGCGCGGCTCGGCTATGAGCCCGCGCGACCATCCGCACGGCGGCGGCGAGGGACGCTCCCCGATCGGCATGCCCGGTCCGCGCACGCCCTGGGGCAAAGTGGCCCTGGGCCGCAAGACCCGGCGCAACAAGCGCACCGACAAGCTGATTGTGCGCCGGCGGGAGAAGAAGAAGTAACACGTAGAGCGCAAAACGCGGCGCGTTGCGGCGCCTCCTGCGTTTTGGGTTTGACGAGGTAGAGCATGTCGAGATCTCTAAAGAAAGGGCCGTATGTCGAGCCGAAGCTGCTCAAGCGGATTGAGGCGATGAACACGCGCGGCGAGAAGAAGGTTGTGCGCACGTGGTCGCGCGCCTCGACCATCTTCCCCCAGATGGTGGGCCACACGATCGCCGTCCACGATGGCCGGCGGCATATCCCGATTTACATCACCGAGAACATGGTGGGCCACAAGCTGGGCGAGTTTGCGCCTACGCGCACATTCCGCGGCCATGTGAGCAAAGACAAGGATGAGGGAGGTTAGTCGACCATGGCCCAAAAACTGGCAAGCAAACTGGACAACAACGAAGCGTTCGCCTCCATGCGCTACGTCGGCATGTCGGCGCAGAAAGTCCGGCTGGTGGTTGACCTGGTGCGCGGCAAAAAGGCGGTCGAGGCGCTCACCCTGTTGCGCTTCACCCCAAAGGCTGCCGCTGAGCCGGTGAGCAAGGTGATTGCGTCGGCGGTTGCGAATGCGACCGAGAACAAGCAATTGAACCCGAACGATCTCGTGGTGAGCCGCATTTGGGTCGATGGCGGCCCAACCCGGCAATGGCGCCGGTTTGCGGCGCGCGGCCGTTTCCGCCCGCTGCAGCGAAAGAGCTGCCACATCAACGTGGTTGTGAGCGAAACGGCAGAGGAGACGAGCGAGGAATAGGCACATGGGACGCAAAGTTCATCCGTATGGCTTTCGACTGGGCATCATCCGCGACTGGAAGAGCCGCTGGTACGCGCCGAAGCGCGAGTACACGAAGCTGGTCAAGGAAGACCATTCTCTGCGCAGCTACTTGCAGCGCGAGATGGAAAAGGCCGGCGTGGGCGACATCATCATCGAGCGATTCCCGCCCAATCAGTTGCACGTGACGGTGCACACGGCGCGCCCCGGCGTGGTGATCGGCCGCAAAGGCGCGGCTGTCAAGGGCATTCGCGAAGGCATGGAGAAGCTGACCGGCAAAAAGGTCAAGCTGGATATCGAGGAAATCAGCAAGCCGGAGATGGTGGCCCAGCTCGTGGCTGAGAATATCGCTCAGCAGATTGAACGGCGCATTCCCTATAACCGGGCGATCAAAAAGGCGGCTCAAGCCACGATGCAAAGAGGCGCTCTCGGCGTGCGCATTGAGTGCGCAGGGCGCCTCAACGGCTCGGAAATGAAGCGCACGGACAAGGTCATGGAAGGGCGGATTCCGCGCAGCACCCTCCGGGCGGACATTGACTTTGCCAGGGCTGAGGCGTCAACGACATACGGCCAGATTGGAGTCAAGGTCTGGATTTACAAAGGTGACATTCTGCGCCCGTTGACGCCGGAAGAGCAGCCTGCGCCGCGCCGCAGCCGGGATCGAGACCGCGATCGAGAGCGGGATCGGGATCGCGGAGACCGTGGGGATCGCGGGAGTGGACGCGCCTGATTGAGCAGCCGGCTGGGCGGCGGGGGGTACCCGGCGCCGGCGAGGATGGAAGCTATGTTGATGCCGAAAAGAGTGAAATACCGCAAACAACAACGCGGCCGCATGAGCGGCATGGCGACCCGCGGGGTTGAGATCGAAGCGGGCGAGTTTGGCTTGCAGGCGCTGGAGCCGGCGTGGATCACGGCCCGCCAGATCGAGGCTGCCCGCCGCGTGATTGTGCGCGAAATGAAGCGGCGCGGCAAGGTGTGGTGCCGCATCTTCCCGGACAAGCCGGTGACGGCCAAGCCGGCTGAGACGCGCATGGGCAAGGGCAAAGGCTCGGTCGATCACTGGGTCGCTGTGGTCAAGCCGGGGCGGATCATGTTCGAGGTGGCCGGCGTGCCCGAGGATGTCGCCAAACTGGCGCTGAGCCAGGCCGCCTACAAGCTGCCGATCCCCACGCAGGTCGTCGTGCGGAGCGAGATCTAGTCGAGGTGAGGCGAGATGACTTTCAGTGAACTGACGGCTCTGGCGACCCCGGAGCTTGAAAAGAAGCTCGACGACACGTATCGCGAGCTGTTCAATTTGCGCTTTCAGCGCGCGCAGAATCAGTTGAAGGACACCAACAGCATCAAGCGCGTCCGGCATGATATCGCGCGCATCAAGACGGTGTTGCGCCAGCGCGAGCTGGCCCAGGCGATAAAAGAAGCCCAGGCGCAGCGGCGAGGTGAGGCATGAGCAGGGAAAATCGACGCCGGATGGTGGGCGTTGTCGTGAGTGACAAGACAGCCAAGACCATTGTGGTGGAAATCGACCGCACCGTGCGACATCCTGTCTACCGCAAGGTGCTGCGCCGGAGCCAACGCTACATGGCGCACGACGAACAGGATGAGGCCAGGGAAGGCGACCTGGTGCAGATTGTGGAATCCCGCCCTCTCAGCGCGCGCAAACGCTGGAGGCTGGAGCAGATTCTCCGCAAGGCAAACGCGTAGGACGCCGGGCAGGCGCAGGCCTGACGCGCAGGAGCTTTAGTCATGATTCAGCAGGAAACGCGTCTGCAAGTGGCAGACAACACAGGAGCCAAAGAGCTTCTCTGTATCCAGGTGCGTGGCGGCAGCAAGCGGCGCTATGGCGCCGTGGGCGACGTGATCGTGGCGACGGTGAAGTCCGCCAGCCCGACCGCAGATGTGAAGAAGAGCAGCGTCGTCAAGGCGGTCATCGTGCGTGTGGCAAAGGAGTATCGCCGGCCGGATGGGTCGTACATCAAGTTCGACGACAACGCGGCGGTCATTCTGGCCGATGACGGCGTCAACCCGCGCGGCTCGCGCATCTTCGGGCCGGTGGCGCGCGAACTGCGCGACAAGGGATTCATGAAGATTGTGTCTCTGGCGCCCGAGGTGCTGTGACCGGCTGCGACTGGAGGTCGTGGAATGAAGATCAGGAAAGGGGACACCGTTGAAGTGCTCGTCGGCAACGACCGCGGCAAGCGCGCCGAAGTCGTTCGCGCGCTGCCGAAGGAAGGCAAGATCGTCGTGCGCGGCGTTAACATCGTCAAGAAGCATGCCAAGCAGCGCCGCCAGAATCTGCGCGCCACCCAGACCGGCCTGGTGGAAGTGGAGATGCCCATTGACGTCTCGAATGTCAAGCTGGTCACGCCATCGGGCAAGGCCACGCGCGTCAACTATCGCGATGAGAATGGCGCGCTGAAACGCTACTCCAACAAGTATGACGAAGTGATTGACTAGCCGATGCGGGAGCAGTCACTCGTCAGTGATCAGATTCCCGTCTGACCACTGACTACTGACTACTGACTACTCACTACTGAGACACAATGGCTGACTACAAGAAGAAATATCTGGACGAGGTGAGGCCGGCCCTAATGCGGCAGTTCGGGTACAAAAACGTGATGCAGGCGCCGAAGATCGAGAAGATCATCGTCAACGTCGGCGTGGGGCGCGAGTCGGCCGATAACCCGAAGGTGCTCGATTTCGCGGCCAACGATGTGATGGCCATCACTGGCCAGAAGCCGGTGATCACCAAAGCCAGGAAATCGATCGCGAACTTCAAGCTGCGCGAAGGCCGGCCGATCGGCGTCAAAGTGACGCTGCGCGGGCCGCGCATGTGGGATTTCCTGGATCGCCTGATCAATCTGGCGTTGCCGCGCGTGCGCGACTTTCGCGGTGTGCCCGCCGACGCTTTTGACGGGCGTGGAAACTACACGCTGGGGTTGCGCGAGCAGTTGATCTTCCCGGAAATCGAGTACGACAAGATAGACAAGGTGCGGGGCCTGGAGGTCACGATCGTGACCTCGGCCCGGACTGACGATGAAGGCCGCGCGCTGCTGACGCTGTTTGGCATGCCGTTCGCCAAGGCTGGCAGCGAGGCGTAGAGATTGATCGGCGGACAGACTGCGCGGCGGGACGCCGGGCCAGTCTGGCGACGAGTGGAGTAAAGAGCAAGCATGGCAAAAAAGTGCATGGCTTACCGAGAGATGAGGCGCAAGTATCAGACGCGCGTGCGCAATCGATGCTCGATTACAGGCCGCCCGCGCGGCTATATGCGCAAGTTTGGCCTGTCGCGCATTGCGTTTCGCGAACTGGCGTTGCGCGGCGAGATACCCGGCGTGCGCAAGGCGTCCTGGTGAGCCTGGACAGCCCGGCTCAGGCCAGGGTCAGGGCAAGCGTGTGAGTGTGAGGAAGAAGGACAACTCATGGTTACAGATTCTCTGAGTGACATGCTGGCTCGCATCCGCAACGCGGCCGCTGTGGGCCACGTCTCGGTGGCGGCGCCGGCATCCAGGTTGAATATCCGGGTGGCC
>DAOTYS010000249.1:0-7041 GCA_034434575.1 Thermoflexales bacterium | reverse complement strand
ATGTGCCGCTGGTGCCCAGGCCGGTGACAAAGTGCGTGATGCGGCCTTCGGTCTGCCGCCAGATTTCCTCCGCCGTCGTGTGATAGTGCGCCCGCCAGTTCGCGTCGTTGTCGTACTGGTTCGCGTAGAAGTATTTCTCCGGATTGGCTTCGTTCATCTCCTGCGCCTTGCGCACGGCGCCGTTGCCGCCCAGCATCGGGTCGGTGAAGACCATCTCTGCGCCATAGGCGCGCAGGATAAACTTGCGCTCCGGGCTGACGTTGCGCGGCATGACCAGCCGCACGCGGTATCCCAGCGCCGCCCCCAGCATGGCATAGGCGATGCCCATGTTGCCGCTGGTGGCGTCCAGGATCATCTTGTTTGCATTCAGCCGGCCATCCGCTTCGGCCACGCGAATGATGTTGAGCGCGGCGCGATCTTTGACCGAGCCGCTGGGATTGAACCACTCAGCTTTGGCATATACCTCCACCGGCGCAACGCGGCGCGCCCATTCCAGCCGGTCCAGCCGCACCAGCGGCGTGTTGCCCACTTGCAGGCACAGGTCGCAATTGAAAGCCCGATAGTCTATAGACATTCAGAACACAGATGACAGATGACAGAGCACAGAGCACAGATGACGGCATTCAGATGATAGACGAACAATGCGCAATCGCCAATCGTCAATCGTCAATCGTCACTTGTCGCAGGATCAGGCGCAGGGCCGCGTCTGCCGAGGCATGTTTGTTTCCGACGCGGTCGTGGGGCCACACATGCCGCTCAGCGGCGCGCCCCGCCGGCGTGCTGATGCCCAGATAGACCAGGCCGACGGGCTTGGCCTCCGAGCCGCCAGATGGGCCGGCGATGCCGGTTGCGCTGACAGCCACATCCACGTTGAGCGCGCTTCGCGCGCCATCTGCCATCTCCAGCGCGCACGCTTCGCTGACGGCGCCGAATCGTTCGAGCGTCTGAGCAGACACGCCCAGCAGCGCGCGCTTGATACGGTTATCGTAGGCGATGATGCTGCCCATGAAGTAGGCGGAGCTGTTGGGCCGGTTGGTCAACTCGTGGGCGATCAGGCCGCCAGTGCAGGACTCGGCTGTGCCCAATGTCCAGCGCCGGCGCGTGAGAGCAAGGGCGATCTGGTCGTTCATGTAGGCGCGCCAGCGCCGTTGCAGCTCTTCGCGCAGCGGGTCGAGGGCGCTGCGAACGGCCATGGCTTCCCCGGCCGGCAACGAAGGTTCCAGCGCGGCAAATTCATCCTGGTCTATCCAGTGTAGTTCGCCCTGCGGCGACATCCATGCGTCGAGCGCCAGGTCTTCCCACTCGATCGTGTCGCTGAGGATGCGCGCCGGCCGGGCCAGATCGGAATACCAGCCCTTCAGCGCCCCGGACGCCGAGCGGATCTCGAACACGGTGTGCCAGCGATCCGCGTAAAACGTCTCCCGGAATTGATCGCCTTGTTCGAGTGTGACAAATCCCAGATCGAGACGAGGGCGGGTCCAATCGGCAACCACGATTGCATGACGCTCATCGCGCTCGATGAGGTGGGCGTCATATCTGGCGCGTTCGGCGCCATCCGGTTTGAGTTTGCGCACCAACATGACGGCGGCAAGGGTACCTTGCGCGCCGCGCGCTGTCAATGCGCCGCATCCCAGCGCGCCGCATCCCAGCGCGCCGCATCCCAGCGCCGAATCCCATGTCCCATCTCGCCAGGAGCCTTGGATGAGATCGCGCGTGGGAGATCGTCGCGCTCCATTCGCCGGCAAAGCGAGTCTCTGAAAAGAGGAGGAGCCAGACCTGAAGGTCTGGCTCAATACCAGCTCAGGACAGGAGGGAACCTGAGCCGGTGGGGAAACGTATTTAACTGTCAGCGCGATCAACCGCTGCTGCCTGTTGCGCTCTGCAGCGCCGGCATGTAGCGGTGTGTCGGCACGTGGCGCTCTCCCAGCACCACTTTTACATGCACGCGCTTCTCGTTCCGCGTCATATCAAGCACAACCACAGCGCCTGGCTTTTTGTGGATGATCTGATCGGTCAATGTTGACTCGCTGGTTACCGCAGCGCCATCAACACTATGGATCACATCGCCCACCTGCACGCCTGCGCGGTGCGCCGGGCTGTTTGGAACCACGCGTCGGACCACGGTTGCAGGGTTGCCAGAATCACTTGAAGACTTGTCCGGCTTCACGTGCCATTCCAGCCCCAAAAACGGGACGGTTCTTACGATCATCCGCTCAGCGCTCCAACTGCAGGGTTGGTTCTGTCAACCAGCTTGTTGCTCCACCGCGCAAGGCGGGCAGCCAACCTTCAAACGAAATGCCCATCCACACCATGAACGCTTGTTTGCACAGGAGGAAACAAACAAACGCGCCGAAGAAAGCTCACTGCCCGGCTTGCGCATTGGAACCCAACTGATAGTGCTCTCTAATCCAACTCCAGCCCGTATTCAATTTTTCGTTCCGCTTGACTCTTCAAAGATAGAGACAACAGATTAGCTCCAAATTAGACCCGGATAGGAAAAGGTTAAGCTACACCAGGTTGGGCTGATAGGCCGGCAGCCACACATTGAACGTTGTTCCCATGCCGACGGTGCTCTGGACCTCAATATCGCCGCCGTGGGCTTCGATGATGGATTTGGCGATCGCCAGTCCAAGCCCGGCGCCGCCGTGGGCGCGCGAGCGCGACTTATCCACCCGATAGAACCGTTCAAACACATGCGGCACATCCTCAGGAGGAATGCCGACGCCGGTGTCGCTGACGCTCAACAGCACCATGCCGGCGTCAGTGCTTGCGCCGGCCAGCCGAACGATGCCGCCATCGGGCGTATGCTTGACGGCGTTCTCAACAAGATTCAACAGCACTTGCTTGATGCGGTCCGCGTCGCCGTGCACGATCAGCTCGCCCGTGACAAAAGCTTGAACAGACACCCGGCCATCCGCCACGATATTGCCACTGCGCGCCACGGCTGTCAGCAGCGGCGCCAGATCAACCGGCTCGCAGTGCATCGGCAACATGCCGGCGTCGGCCTGTGATAGCAGCAACAGATCGCTGACCAGCCGTGTCATGCGATCCGCCTCGCTCGAAATCGCGTCGAGCGATTCGCGGTCTGCGCAGCCCATGGCCCGCAGCAGGTCCGCATTGCCGCGAATGACGGTGAGCGGTGTGCGCATCTCGTGCGACACATCGGCCACAAAGCGTTGCTGCGAGCGAAACAGGTCGCCCAGCCGGTCGAGCATCTCGTTAAATGCCTGGCCCAGCCGGCCCACCTCGTCATTGGTGCGCACATCTACCCGGCGATCGAGGTCCTGGGTTTGGTAAATCTCCATTGCTGCGTTGGTCATGCGTTCCACCGGCCGCATGGCGCGGCGAGCCAGCGCCGCGCCGGCGGCGGATGACACCACCAGCCCAATGGCGCCCATCGACAGCAATGTGACCAGCAGGCCGTTTGTGGCGCGCTGCACCGGCTCCAGCGATGTCGCCACCTGCAGGTACCCGAACAACTGCCCTGTCTTCTGACCGACCAGGGGGTAGGTGTACACGCGTATCGGCGGCGCCTTGGGATGATGGGCAATGCTGAACACAGGATGTTGTTCTGTCACTGGCCTGCTGCGAATCCTTGTCAGGGCGTCAGCATCCAGATGGTGGCTGAAGCTGATCAGGGACGAAGCCAGAATCTGGCCGTCGATGCTGATGGCTTCCACCACCACTGCGCGAAAAATGTCCAGTTCCGGCAGCCGGATGACCCGCTCCCCATCTTGAAACCCGCCGGCCGAGCGCGAGGCAATCAAAGACGCAGATTCTTCCAGCGTCGCGTCGACCTGCTGGATGAGTGTGAACGAGACGATGCCATATACGGCGACGCCAAATAACATCAAGGCAAGCGCAAATACGGCGCTATACCAGATGGCCAGTTGCGTCCGGATCGACATCGATCTGACAATAAGTTGTTATGCTGAGAGAGGGATGAGGATGCGTAAAGTGTCGCAGGGTCAGGCTGTGGCAAACACGATCATGCGCGGGCTGCCCTCCTGATAATCGCTCGAATCGTAATCGCCGTGCCAGGTCCAGCCGGCAAATCCAGCCCACAGGAGCAGCAACTCCATCTCGTGTTTGAACACGTGTCGCAGACGGAACGCGGCTGTTTCGACGCGCAGCGCCTCATTTGAGCCGGCGGCGCGCTCTTCAAAACGATAGCGCAGCCATTGTTCCTGGCGCGCCCACAGCACCCGGCTGTGAACATACTTGTCCACAATCGTGTTCCGGTCTGGATCGTTCAGCCGGGTTTCAAACTCGTAGGCGCTGCTGTCGGCAGCATCTGGTTGGTAAGCCAGTTCATCATTGGGCGGCAGGTCCACGATGAGCAGACCGCCGGCCCGCAGCCGCGCATGACAGGCGCCCAGCGCGGCCAGCTGGCTTTCACGAGAGAGGTGATGCAGGAAGGTGTTGAGCGCGATGATGGCCAGGTCAAATGTGCTGCGGTCGCTGCCCGGCGCCAGCAGCGTCCCCAGCCCGGTGACATCGGCCGCCAGAAGATCATACTGCCCCCCGGCAGCGGTCAGGAGTCGCTGCCGGGCGCGCTGCAACATCGGCTCGGAGGCATCCACGCCCAGCACGTAATGGCCAGCCTCCACGAGAGGCGCCATGACCCGGCCCGTGCCGCAGCCCAACTCCAGGATTCGCGCCATGCCTGCGCTGGCTGCGCGCCGGGCTGCCTGCAAATACATGGGCACATCCGGCGTGTAACTGGCGTGCTGCAGGTCGTAGTACCGCGCCAGCACGGCATACGCCGCAAACGACTCTTGTTCAGATGCGATCATAGGCTGGACACTGGCGAGAGAGTATAGCGCGCTACTTTATAATCGGCGACAGGCGCTGCCTTCCCGGTCGCGCGGCGGCCGGCCATCAGCAGGGCACAGGCATGAACAACTTCAACCAGGCGGAAACAGAACAAGTCCCGGCGCCCATTGTCGAAGAGGCGGCGCCCAGGCGATATGTCATCGCCGGCGTTGTGGTCACGCTGGCGATTGTCCTGCTCTGCGTGCTGGGCGTGCTGCTGCTGACCAGCGGCGCGCTGTTCAGCCAGCCGTCGCCAACGCCAGCGCGGGGGCAGCGCCCGAGTGTGACAATCATCGGCAATGTGGAGGCCAATGCCCCTGTCGCCATTCGGGGCGTGGGCTTTGCGCCCAACGAGCAGGTCAGCCTCTATGTTTCCACGTCGCCCCAGGCTGGGTTTGACAGCTTTGTGCAGATCGGCGCGGCTGTCGCCGGCGCCGATGGCGTCATCAACGTCACCGGCTTGATGCTGCCCCAGGGCGATGCGCGCACCCTGTACATCATCGCGCGCGGCAGCGTCAGCGGCTTTTCGTCGCCCGTGACGATCAGCCTGACTGGCATCACACCTGTTTCGCCGGCCCCGCCATCGCCACAAGCCACCCTGATCCCGACCGTCCCTCCGCCGACCGCAACGCCGCAGCCGCCGACCTCCACGTCACCCCCTCAGCCCCGCCCAACAGCCACGCCCAGCCCCTCGCCGACGCCCACGGGCACGCCCGACCCGAATGCTGTGGGGGTATGGGTAGGCCGCTATTACGACAATCGCGACTTGATCCCGCCGCCCGTCTTCACGCGCTACGACAGGGCGCTTAAATTCGATTGGCGCTCTGGTTCGCCGGGGCCGGGCATTCCCAATGACAACTTCTCGGTGTTGTGGACTCGCAACGAGGAGTTTGGCGCGTCGAACAACTATCAGTTCACCCTGTCTGTGGATGACGCCGCGCGGGTGTATGTGGATGGCGCGCTGATCATCGATGAATGGCGCATCGGCGGCCTGCGCACGGTAACCGCCAACCGCTTCATCAGCCGGGGGATGCATCAGATCCGGGTCGAGTATTACGAGGCGGCCGGCAATGCTTCCATCTCGCTCGATTGGGCGGTCAGCTATGCCGGCTGGGTTGGCCGCTACTACAACACGCCGAATTTGAGCGGGCCGGTTGTCTTGATCCGCGACGACGCGGACATCAATTTCGATTGGGGCCTCAATTCGCCGGCGCCCGAAGTCAACCCGGACAATTTTTCCGTGGACTGGACCCGCCGCGTCAACTTCCCGCTATCGGCCAGCTATGTCTTTACGGCTGAGGTGGACGATGGCGTGCGCATCTTCGTAAACGGCGTCACGGTGCTGGACAACTTCAACAGCACTGGCAGCCGCACCATCACCGGCGTGATCTCATTGGGCGCCGGCCTGCACGACGTTCAAGTGCAATACGTCGAGCGCACCGGCCAGGCCAAGATCAGGGTGTCATGGGCGCCCATCATCCAACCCCCCACACCCACGCCGACCGACACCGTGACGCCCACGCCGACGGGAACCGCAACCCCAACCGACACGCCGACGCCCACAGATACGCCATTGCCCCCGACCGACACGCCGACCCCCACCCAGACGCCAACGCCAACTGACACGCCCGTGCCGCCGACGGGGACGCCCTTGCCCCCAACCAGCACTCCGCCGCCGACCAGCGCGTCGATGTCGTTCCCAACCGAAACGCCAACAATCACCGAAACGCCGGCTGAGCCAACACAAACGCCGACGCCATGAACCCCAGCGCCACTCCCTGTTTGCAAAGACGTCGCCAGTCTACACTGCAAAAACTACGATTTCTGGCCATGTGCCCAATCGGAATGGCTCAGACTCGCCGCAGCCCGATGACACATACACTGGCCCCTGCGGCAATTCGCGCAGCCCTCGATACAGATCGCTCTTCACCGGCACGCCGAAGCCCGGCAGGAACGGCAGATAGAGCTGCCCGGCATGGGTGTGGCCGAACAGGAAGATTGCCGCGCGTTGATCCAGCTTCACCTTTGTCATGATATCCGGGTTGTGGCCCAGGAAAATGGTTGTGCGCGACGGGTCAACATGCGCGAATGCGCGCGCCACGTTGTCACGATCGGCCCACAACTCATCCACGGCCACCAGTTGATGCCGGTCTCCCAGCGGGATGCATTCATTCTTGAGCGCGCGAATGCCATAGCCGGCCAACAGCGGCTCCAGTTCCGGCGTCA
>DAOTYS010000248.1:0-10305 GCA_034434575.1 Thermoflexales bacterium | reverse complement strand
CGCCACTGATTTTGCCGCCGCCGCGCGCGACACCGGCGTGTGTGTGCTGGCGCTGATGGCGCGTGTGCCGGCCCAACCGGCCGACCCGCTCAAGCGCATGAGCCACCTGCCCGCCGCCTGTGCCGGCATCTGGTGGTACGCCGATTATCCCGATCACTACGCCGGCGACGCGCGGCCGGCCTCGGCCGAGAAGGGCCGCATCCTGGAAGATATTGCGGTGAGCGCGCTCGCGCGGTTCATCGCTGCTGTCAAGTCGGATCAGAGCGTGCCGGGACTGGAGCGCGAATTCTTCAGCCGGTAGCGCAAATCCCCCGCCATGAAAATCGCCTTCCTTGCCTCCGAATGTGTGCCCTATGCCAAGACCGGCGGCCTGGCCGACGTGGTTGGCGCCCTGCCCCAAGCCCTGCAACGCCTCGGTCACGAGGTGATCGTGGTCATGCCCAAATACGCCGGCATCAACGCCCGCCGATACCCCATGCGCCCATTCCTTGCGCCGATGGGCGTGTGGATGGGCAACACCCAGGAGTGGTGCGCGGTGCACACCGCCGACAATGACGGCGTGCCGGTGTATTTCATCGAGTTCGACAAGTACTTCGGCCGCGATGGCCTGTATCACGACGCCGGCTTCAATGACTACCTTGACAATCCGCGCCGCTTTGGTTTCCTCACCCGCGCCGGCCTGCAATTGTGCAAAGACATCGGCTTGAAGCCCGACATTGTGCACGCCCACGACTGGCACACCGCGCTGGCGGCAGCTTATCTCAAAATCTGGCACTGGAATGATCCTGTGCTGGGCCGGGCGGCCAGCGTGCTCACCATCCACAACATCGCCTATCAGGGCGTGTACAGCGCCGAGCATTACGACTACCTGGGCCTGCAATGGCCCAACTTCACGGCGGACAAGTTCGAGGACCACGGCAGGATCAATTTCCTGAAAGGCGGCATCGTCTACGCCGATGTGGTCAACACGGTCAGCCCCACCTACGCCAATGAGACGCGCACGCCGGCCGGCGGCTATGGCCTGGCGCCCTATCTCAACAACAAAGGCGATCGCTACGTCGGCATTCTGAACGGCGTAGACTACACGCGCTGGGACCCGGCCATCGACCCGCTCATCCCGGCCCGCTACACCGCCGAAGACCTGTCGGGCAAAGCCATCTGCAAACGCAATCTGCAACAGCGCTTCCTGCTCGATGTGAATCCCGATGTGCCGGTGATTGGCGTAGTCAGCCGGCTGGTCTCGCAGAAGGGCCTCGACCTGCTGGCGCAGACCATCGAGCGCATCGTGGACACGATGCTTGTCCAGTTCGTGATTCTGGGGTCAGGAGAGAAAAGTCTGGAGGCGTTCTACGGCAACCTGCCGGCGCGCTACCCCGGTCGCATTGGCAGCTACATCGGCTATAGCGACGAGCTGGCGCACTGGATCGAGGCCGGCAGCGACTTCTTCATCATGCCGTCCATCTACGAGCCGTGCGGCCTGAACCAGATGTACTCGCTGAAGTACGGCACGCTGCCAATCGTGCGCGCCACCGGCGGGCTGGACGACAGCGTGCAGCAGTACGACGAAGCCACCGGCGCTGGAACCGGCTTCAAGTTCTACGAGCCGAGCGCCCACGCCATCTACTACACCGTCGGCTGGGCGGTCAGCACCTGGTACGACCGCAAGCCGCACATCGCAACCATGCGACAGGCAGCCATGGCGCAGGACTTCTCGTGGGAGCGCAGCGCGCGCGCCTACCAGCGCCTGTACGAACGCGCCATCGCGGTTCGGTAATCACGCGCTCTTCGGAAACTGCGCAGGGAAGCAGGCGCAGCCCCTGCTGTAAGCAGCGCCGGGGCGCGACGCAACGGGTTGTGGCGCAGGCATTGCACAGGGCGGTCAATTTGTCTGCGCGCCAAATGCGCCATCTGCAACGCGCACCGTCAGCGCGTCGCCGGCGGCCACATCACCCACCGAGCGCACCACTGCGCCGTCGCGGTCGCGCTGCACGATGGCATAGCCGCGCGCCAGCGTGGCCGTGGGACTCACGCTTTCGAGCCGGCCGCGCAGGCCATCGAGTTGCGCGCGCCACAGAACGAGCCGGCCGGCCAGCGCCGCATCGCATCGCAGGCGCAGTTCAGCCACCCGCTCGCGCGAGCGCGTCAGTTGCCCCAGCGGGCTGAGCATTCGCAAGGCGCGCCGCAGCGTTTCCAGATCGGCGCGCGCCGCGTCGATGCGCGCCTGCATGGCTTCATCCAACATCGCGCTCAGCGCGTCCACGCTCTGGCGCAACTCGACGATGTCCGGTGTGATGATCTCGGCGGCGGCAGAAGGCGTGGGCGCGCGCACATCGGCGGCGAAGTCGGCCAGCGTGAAATCCACCTCATGGCCGATTCCCGTGACCACCGGCGCGCGCGAACCGGCAATCGCCCGCGCCACCTGCTCATCGTTGAACGCCCATAGCTCTTCCAGACTGCCGCCGCCGCGCGCCACCAGAATCACATCACAGCCCTGGGCCGGGTCATTCAGCGCGCGAATGGCGCGCACGATCTGCGGCGGAGCCTCTTCACCCTGCACCAGCGTGGGCGCCAGCGCCACTTCAATCAACGGCCAGCGCCGGCGCAACACATTCAAAATGTCCTGAAACGCCGCGCCGGTGGGCGAGGTGACCACGCCCAGCACGCGCGGAAAGGCCGGCAATGCGCGTTTGCGGGCCGCATCGAACAACCCTTCTGCGTCCAGCTTCGCTTTCAGCCGCTCGAACTCCTGATACAGGTCGCCCACACCCGACGCCACCAGCGAATCGGCGTAGAGCTGATACTGGCCGTCGCGCTCATACACGCTGATGCGCCCGCGCGCAACCACGGCGTCACCGTTGGCCGGCAGCCGGCGCAGCCGCACAGCCGCCGAGCGCCACATCACACAACGAATCTGCGCCCCCTCATCCTTGAGCGTGAAATAGAGGTGGCCCGAAGCCGGCCTGGATAGATTGCTGATCTCGCCGGCCACGCGCACATCGGCCAGTTCGTCGTCTTCTTCGAGCAGCGCCTTGATGCGCTCGGTCACTTCGGACACGCTCAACGGCTCGTTGCTGAACAGGAGGGATTGGAACATGGTGGGGGTCAGTAGTCAGTAGTCAGCGGTCAGTAGTCAGATGGCAGAGAAGTGGATTCCGGAACAGCAGGATCGACATTCGTCAATCGTCAATCTGCCTGCTCAGCCACTGGCTTACTTCATCGAGACTTTCGTCGGTGATCTGGTGGCGCATGGGGTATTCGCGCCAGGTGAGCGCAACCGGCAGCGCAGACAGAGCATCGCGCGCCTGCCGGCCCAGCGCGATCGGCACGATGTCGTCGTCTGTGCCATGCGTCAGCATCACCGGTTTGCCGGCCAGGGCTGCGCGTTGCGCCGGGGAGAGGTATTCGGTTGGCAGGAGAAAGCCGCTCATGGCTGCCACGCCGGCCACTCGATCCGGCGCGGCCAACAGGGCACTCAGGCTCATGCTGGCGCCCTGGCTGAAGCCGAGCAGAAAGACGCGCTGTGGGTCGGCGTCATAGGCGCGCGCCGCGTCTTCGACGAACTGAATCAACAGCCGGCAGCTCTCATCGGCGGCAGCCACGTCCACGGAAAACGGCGCGCCTTCGCCGGCTGCGTCCGACCAGCCGGCCACAAAAGCGATGCGAAACCAGGCATACGCGCCGGGCGACAGCGTGAGCGGCCCGCGCGCGCTGACGATCACGCATCGCTCGTCGAGCCAGGGGGCGAGGCCGAACAGGTCTTCTTCGTTGCTGCCATAGCCGTGCAACAACACGAGCAGGGGCGGCTTGACGCCGGCGGCGCGATCGAGCGCCGGCCGCGCCAGATGGTGAAGTGGGAACTGCGTCATAGTCGGTGAGCCGATTGTAACGGCAGACTTTTCACGGGCGCCGGGATTAATCCGAACTTAACGTCCGGCCAATCCGCACTTAAACCGCGCCGGCTATAACCATGCCCAGAGATCAGCCACAGGGCGATCTTCCTCCTTCCTCTCCTAATGCGGTGGACTGTCCCGCAGGGTAACGGGACAGTCCAGCCAGGCCGGGGCGTTGCTGCCGCAGAATTTTCTCCAACGCCTTGCCTTTGGCCAGTTCATCGATCAGCTTGTCCAGCCAGCGGATCTTCTGCAGCAGCGGGTCGCTGATGTCTTCGACGCGCACGCCACACACCACGCCTTTGATAAGCGCGCTGTTGGGGTGGATGGCCGGCGCCTGGGCAAAAAAGGTCTCGAAATCGTTTCCCTGCTCGATCTGCTGCTGCAACTCTGCCCGGCTGTAGCCAGTCAACCAGCAGATGACTTGGTCCACCTCTTCCTTCGTGCGGCCCTTGCGCTCCGCCTTCTGGACGTAAAGCGGATACACCCCCGCAAATTTCATCGCAAAGATCGATTGTTTAGCCATCGCCATTCCTCCAACATTGGTTCGCTGGTAGCAGACCTGCCGTCTAAATTATCTCCATGGATGGATAACCATCGGGCCGCCGCCTGAAATCGGCCTGATTATGAGCAACCAGAGAACGGGGAGCGCAAGAGAGCCGGCGCTGCTTGCAGCCTGACACCATCCCGGCCCGGTATATGATTGCGCCCGGAGGATCATCCAACCATGACACACCATCTCACTGGCCTGATCGCCGCGCCGTTCACGGCCCTGCGCCCCGACGGGTCGCTGAACCTCGATCTGATCGACCGGCAGGTTGAAAGCCTGCTACAGAACAATGTGACCGGCGCGTTCGTGTGCGGCACCACCGGAGAGGGCGTCTCGCTCAGCACCGAGGAGCGCATGCAGGTGGCCGAAAGCTGGGCGCAGGTCAGCCAGGGCCGGCTGACCCTGATCGTCCACGCCGGCCACAACAGCCTGCCCGACGCGCGCGCGCTGGCCGCCCATGCCCAGCGCATCGGCGCGCAGGCCGTCGCCATCACCGCGCCCACTTTTTTCAAGCCGGCTGCGGTCGAAGACCTGCTCGCCTTCAGCGCCGCAGTGGCCGCCGCCGCGCCGACCCTGCCGTTCTACTACTACCAGATCCCGTCGTTCACCGGCGTGGCGCTGCCGGTCTACGACTTCCTGGTGGCCGGCGTCGGGCGCATCCCCAATCTGGCCGGAGCCAAGTTCACCTACGAGAACCTGATGGACTACGGGCGCTGCCTGCGCGATGGCCGCTTCGACATGCTGTTTGGGCGCGATGAGATGCTGTTGGCGGCCCTGGCGCTGGGCTGCCAGGGCGCGGTGGGCACCACCTACAACCTGGCCGCGCCGCTCTACCATCGCATCTGGCGCGCATATCAGGCCGGCGACATGGCGACGGCGCAGGCCGATCAGGCGCGCGCGATTGAGTTCATCGCCACGTTCGCGCGGCATGGCGGGCTGCCGGCGGCCAAAGCCATGATGAAGATGATCGGGCTGGACTGCGGGCCGGTTCGTTTGCCGCAACGCAATCTGACCGCCCGGCAGTGCGATCAACTGAAAGCCGAACTGGAGCAGATTGGCTTCTTCGAGTATTGCTCGAAAGTGTGACCTTCAGACCTCGCAGGTCTGCTCACATCTCCACGCGGTAACGATAGTAGTCGGCCAGCATCCACTGCTCGGCGCTGCGCTCGGCATAGCGCGTCAGGAACAGCACGAGATCGCCATTCTCACGATCCTGGTAGAAGCGGAAGTTGGAGTGCTGCACCGCGTCCGGCTCCCCCGGCGCCTGTTGATCGATCGCACGGATCGTGTCGCGTTTGAGCGCGAACGGCGCCTCTTGCGCCTCCGCAATGACGAGCGGCGTGCGCGGCCAGTTGCCGCGCGGGCGCCGGCCATCGATGCACAAATTGCCCAGCCAGTACAGCCGGCCGGTCCTGGTCGAGCGAAACAGCGCCGAGCCGCTGGCACTGGATTCGATCGGGTTGCCATCGTCACAGGGCAGCGGCGCCGGCTGCGACCACGTGCCGCCATCGTCCTCGGAGAAGCACACCCACTTGTAGCCGGGCCGGTCGGGGAACATGCTGTTGTCGCCACGACAGACCATGACGATGCGGCCGTCGCGCAACTCAGCCAGCGTGTTCTCATTTAGCCCCCGCGAACTGACCTCCGGGCTGAGGCTGACCGGCTGGCCCAGTCGCCAGTGATAGCCGCCGGCGGCCGGCTCGCCGATGATCGTCAATGCTTCATCGACCGGCGCCCAGCAGCCGGGGTAATGGATGGGCCGGCCGTCATCATCCAGCCGCTGGCGCATGGCCGGAATCAGAAGCCGGCCGCGCGAGGTCTTGATCGGAAATGAAAAGCTCACCGCAATGGAGCGGCCCGGCGACAGATCGAGCGGCGTCTGTGGATGCCAGGCGCCGGCCGCGGCGTCGTACTCATCCAGCACAACCTGATAGACCGCATCCACATCCAGCGCGTCGTTTGGGTACAACGTCAGATCGCTGAACACCAACAGGCGATTGATCTCAGCGTCGAAGAACGCCGCCGGCTCCGCGTAGCGCATCCGCCCAAGCGGCGTCGTGTAGCTCTTGAGAAAAGGAGCCGGGTCGTCCCAGGTCTGGCCGTTGTCGCGGCTCAGGCGGATGGTGTAATCGTCGTAACCGTCGGAATAGTCTTCGCGGCCGGCGCAATGCATGAGGATGGGCCGATCGGCGCTGACGTAGCTCACAAAGCCCGTCACCACTGGCCGGCCATCCTGGCAGCGGTCGAACACCTCGCGCGAGATGACGCGCATGGCAACCTCCTATGACGGCAGGCGGGCAAGCAGCCGCAGCGCATTCTGATGCGTGATCTTGTCGAACACAGCCTGGTCGATGCGGCCCTCGGCCAGCAGCCGGCGCAGCCAGCTCAAGTGTTGGGAGCGGCCCTCCAGATCGCCGAAGCACACGTCTGTGCCGAACAGCAGCCTGTCCTGAAATTCGATCAGAAAGTCGATGCCGAACGCGGCGTCGCGGGTGAGCGCATTCAGGCCGCTGGTGGCAGAGATGTCTGCGCACAGGTTGGCGTAGCGGCGCAGCAGCCGGGGGACAGCGCCGCCAGGCTTCACCGGCCCGGCAGGATAGCCGGACTTGTCCTCATCTCGCAGATCGCTGCTGATGTCGGCCCAGAAGCCCGGCCCGTGGCCGATGATGATCGTGTCGGGCGCGAGCTGAAGCAGGCGTTCGAGGTGAGGCGCGCCGGCCTCGTCGATGAACCCGTAACGCCCCTCGCCCGGCCCGGCGCTCTCGATCGTCACCGGCAGGCGCCACGCGCCGCACTGCCGGAACAGGTTCACCGCGCGCGGGTCGTCGAATGGAATGTTGGCGCTGACTTCGCCCATGCCCACGCACCCCATCTCGACAAAACGTTCGAGCAGCCATGAGAAGTCGGCGCGCGGCGAGTTGCCGCCCCAGCGCGGATCGGCGTTGCCGAAGGGGATCAACCGATCGGGCCGGCTGGCAGCGGCGCGAATCTGGCTGACGATGTCGGGCGTGGTATCGAACAGGCCGGGGAACTCGACCGCTTCCGGGCAGGCCGGCCACGGCAACACAACCGCCCTGTCGATGCCTTCATCGTCCAGGCGTTGAATCAGAGCATCCACAGTGACCGGCGCGCGGCGCAGCGTTCCGTGCGCCGGCGAGCGCAGATCGCCGATGTGCGTGTGAGCATCGATAATCATTAGATCACCTGCGACATGGAGAATCTGGCGTCGCGAATCATACAGAACTTTTCCGTGTATCATCGGGCCACGACATGTCGGACGGCGACTCGCATCTTGACGACGTTCGGCTCGATCAGTCCAACCGGATCGCCCGGCGCGTCGCGCACGGCGCCTATCGCATTTTGCACGCGCACCGGGTCGTGGGCGACGAAGCGTGGGGCATCTTCGGAATGCTCAGCGGCGGCTACCGGCTGCTGACCGAGATCGAACAAGACTGGCCGGTGCCCCATCAACAGCGCATCTGCCTGGATGTGGACGCGCGCTGGCAACCCAGGACTTTGTGGGTGCAGGTGGACGCCGAAGGGGAGCGCCACAGCGCAAAATTCACCGTGGCCGGCAGCGTGGTAAGCATCGACATTCAACAGGCCGCGCTCCAGGCCGAAGATCAGCCGGCGCGCGCGCCGGCAGTGTCACGCGGTCAGGTGCAGGTCGGATTGCAGCCGGCCGGATCGAGCGCAAGCGGCGGCGCCGATCAACCCGCCCGCATCGTGTTGAATCGCGCGACCATCCGCGAAGACGAGGAACTCACTTCACCTTTCGACAGCAGCCGGATTCGGACGGCCACAGCCAGTCGTCGAACAACGAGTCGCACACGGCTGCCCTTTGGCGCTGCGACGCACCTTGATTTCGCTTCGGCCTTCTCGAACTTCATTGTCCTGCAGCGCGCCGATTTGCCGCCGGGGGGATCGATCCGTCTGGATGCCATTGTGCCGGCGCTGCCGGGATTGGCCCCGCTGCGCATCGAACAGATCTACGCCTGCGAGGGGGAGGAGCCGCTGCGGGGTGATCCGGCCAAACCGCTCACCCGGCGCTACCAGATCACCGAACGCCAGCAGGGCAATGCGCCGGCTGTCATTACGACACCGACCACCTTCTGGGCCGACGGGCACGGCATCGTCCTGGCGCAGCAACTCGCCATCAACGGTGAGCCGCACGGCTGTGAAATGGTGCGCTACACCTGGCTGGGATGAGAGCGCAGAGATGAACTGCGCTACACATCACAACGGACAGCCGGACAGCAAGCGTTACTGACGAGAGAGGGTATGTGACGCCGATGAGGTGATTACCTTCTTACGGTCGGCAGGTGCAATGCTGCGACGAGCGGCGCGTAGTAAGCTACTCGCACACCGCATAAACTCAACAAGGGCGAGTCAGGAGTTCCGTACTGTTTGCGCCACTCGACCAGGTAGTTATAGTTCTGATTGTTAATTGTGACAGGGTTGTTCTGTGTGCTGTTACTCTGCCGGTAGCCGATCGTATTAGTCGGACTATCGGCTGACACTGTGTAGCCGGCCAAACCCATGCCATCGCTCAAAATGAAGTAAGCCGTGCTGGTGGTGGTTGTCACAACCGAGTCATACGTATAGAGTGTGATCGACACAACCTGTGAACCTTGTGGCAGGTGCACTGGCACTGAGAACGGAATACCCTGAGGCATCTGGTTCACACACCCTACCACCTGGCGGCTATAAGCAACCGGTCCGCCCGGCGTGAACGTATTGCCACTGATGAAGTAGTAACTCAACGTCGATGCCAGTGACGCCCGTTGGATCTGGGATCGATCACTGGACAGATAAGGCGGCAGCGGCGCAGGCATGTCTGGCGACACCATCTGAGATGTAGACGAGGCAGCCTGGCTCACCTGTTCACCGGTCGTATGCACGATGGCTGAGACTGCCAGCAGCATGGCCGCAACAGCCAATATTCCAAGCGCAACGATAAGTCTGCGAGCGTTCATAGTTTTGCCTCCGCATAAAACTCCAGCGTTCCAGAAGTACGCATGGTTGACTTCCTCTGATAACAGAATCAGACGCTCGCTGCCCTGTTATTCCTGTATCGCCCCGTCCTCCACTGCGATAAGCCGGCTTTGTTCGAGTCGCTCAACATGGCGCGCGCCCCAAAACCCGCCTGACAAAAAACAAGCGACTCGAACTATACGGTGCGTCCCGGAAGAATACCCGCATATGGCACGCCGGCTGTATGGCAGATTGCAGATTGCAGAGCACAGATGTCTGTTATCTGTTATCTGTTGTCTGTTGCCTGTCGTCTGTTATCTGTCACCTCACCTGGGCGACCAGAAAGCCAGTGTTCCCCGCCCGATGAACCTGGGTTCGATGCTGCCGGTCGCTTCGGTCTCGAAAATGACATTTACTGTTCCCCGGCTGGTGGTGATCTGGAGCGGGAAAACCAGCTTGGCGCTATCCGGCGACCAGATGCTGGCGGAGCGGCTGAAGCGATCGAACTGTCCGATCAGCGCCCGGAACTGATCTGTCGGCTCGAAGTAGGCCAACTGACGGGCGTTGCGCGTGCTCACGTCGATCGTCTGCAGCATGAGCGCGTATTCAGGCTGGGCCGAGGTGTAGTCGATGCCGGGCAAGTCCGGCGTGATTTCCGATGGCTGCATCGGCGAAAATGCCGCTATGCGCGAGCCGTCCGGCGACCAGAAAAACCCGACAACCGGCTGCGCCGACAGCGCCCTGTCTTCGCCGGTGTTCACATCGACCAGGCGCAACAAGCCGCCGGCCTGTGATGCGCTTTGCCGGGTGATGTAGGCCGCCTGTGCGCCTTTGGGCGACCAGGCAAAGCTGACAGCGCCTTCGATCACGGTCAGGCGACGCACAAGCCTG
>DAOTYS010000247.1:0-5385 GCA_034434575.1 Thermoflexales bacterium | reverse complement strand
TCCGGCCGCCAGGGATTTCGACCCAGGTTCGCGGTTCGGATATCCACCCGCTCGAACTCGAACCACACCCCCATGTACATGCCCTTGCTGTGAACGTAGTCGGACATGCTTTTCAGGCCCATCGGAAACTTCTTCCGGCTGTCGGTGAAGTCACCCAGCCCCAGGCTAAAGTCGCCCATGTCCACCGACTTGTCCCACCAGCGCGCCTCGACGTAGGTCGTCTCGAAGCCGGCTTCGGCCGCCGCATCGATCTCGCGCCGAATGGCGTCGTCCGAGTGATACTTGTCATGCATCCAGTACACGTGCAGCGATGTGGGCGTGGTGGGCGTGACTTTGGGAATGATCTCATCACCGACATAGCGCCGGCACGCATTGAAGGCGTCGTCCCAGTCGCCGGCAAACAACCCGACGAACGCCGCCGGCGATTCCAACATCTCGCCCGGCCTCAGCGTGTGCGTATTCGCGTCGGTGCAGGCCGATACGGACACAATGTGATCTGCCGGCATATGCGCCGCATCGATCTTCCACGTCCCGCTCCATTCGAATCCCAGGAAGAAGCCGGCCTGCCGTTGTGTATCCAGCACCGTGATCCAGGGATGGTTCTGGTATGTGGAGCGCTTGCCCGATCGCAATGGCAGCCGGGCAAGTCGTTCCTGAACCAGCCGGTACACCGGCGCCGTCCAGCCGCCGGCCGGCGGGGGTGGAATCTGAAAACCCTCGCCATACAGAAACCTGGGAATCCAGCCGCCATACTTAAAGGGCAGCGGCGGGCGTCCCGGCGCATCGGCGCGCGGGCCTTCCATCCAGCCCAGGATGTAGCCGGTCTGCGGCTCGGCCGGGCTGAACTGAAGGGTCAGGTTCGCGGCGTCGAAGCGCGTGATGCCGCTGATCGTCTCGCCGGATTCATTCGTCAACGTGACCCACAGGCGCAGCACCGCCTTGTCTGCCGATGGCTTGATATGCTGGACGACGCGCAAGCCGTCCGGGCCGGCAAAGCGCAGCAACAATTCGTCGCCGGCCGGCCCGATATCCACACCCATGCACTCCAGTCCGTTGCCAGGGCCGAAGGTTCGCGCCGGGCTGCCCATCCCGATCGCCGGCCCCCATGGAAGATCAACACCGGGCGCAGCCCAGTCCACCTCAGACCCGGCCAGCGCCAATCGCTGCAAGACCGGCCAGCCATCCAGTCGTCTCGCCAGAATCAATTCAAAGCGGTCATTCCCCATGCTCCACAACTGACCCGTCAGCGCGCGAACGAACGATGTGTTCATGCCAGCCTCCTGCGGTGTGCTCAACAACAGGCGCGAGATTGCGCCCGCGCTCAGTTTATACTGCCCCTGGCGTTTGGCAGGGAGGTCATATGCTGACAGAGAAACAGGTGTTGTTCTATCAGACGTTCGGTTTTCTAGCGTTGCGCCGGCTCTTCAGTCCCGATGAAGTCGAGACCATCAACCAGGAGTTGATTCGGCGGCTCGACGCGGTGTATCACGACAGACCGTTTGACGGCGCCATGCGTCACGGTGCGGCGATGATGGGGCCGGACACGCCCTACTTCGCCTCATTGCTCGAAGATCAGCGTTTCCTCGGCGCGGCGCGGCAGTTGTATGGAGACGATGTGATCGCCAGCGGATTGAGCGGCAATCGCTACGTGGGCAACAGCGATTGGCATCCAGATGTAGACGCCACCCACCCCGGCGGTCCCAAATTCGCCATCTACCTCGAGCCGGTGGAAGCAGACACCGGCGCATTGCGCGTCATCCCCGGCTCGCACCGGTCGCCATTTCACGATCGGCTGCGCGAAGACCTGGGCATGCACATGGAGAAGGCCGGCTTCGACATTCCGGAATTGCCGGCCTACGTGTGCGAGTCCCAGCCCGGCGACGTGGTCGTCTTCGATCTGCGCCTGTGGCATGCCAGTTGGGGTGGCGCCAGCGACCGGCGCATGTGCACAGTCGAATATCTCAAGCATCCCAGGACGCCGGCCGAACAACAAACCATCCGCGACATCGCCCGCAACATCATGCGCGATCCAGACTGGCAGGTCTACGCCCAATCCAGTCAGGCGCGTCAGGCCTCGCTCGATCGATTGCGCAAGCTGGCCGCCGGCTAAACCAGAACCGGAAACTCCGTCACGCGCAGTTTCGCGCAGCCATATGGGATCAGCGTCAAGTCGTCGAGCGGCTCGTCTGATTGAACAGGGCTGATGGGAAGCGGGCCAGCGGCGTTGTGTTCGATGTCCCACCCCGGCGCGCGCCGGCCTTTCGCCCGCGCCAAAACCGGCGCGCCTTCCGGTGAAAACGGAGTCGCGCCAATTGGGCGTTCCTCGAAAGTGACCCCTTGCTCCGGCCGGTCGGGATCAATTTGCAGCGCATAGTTCCACGGCGTGGTCGGATACACTTCCCAATCGCTGTGCGGCGGGTCGTCGCGCACCACGCGCCAGTCTTCGCCAATCTTCAGGCTATACACCAGCGGCCCGCGCGAGATCGACACGCCGCCGTTGTAGCGCCGCTCGACCTTCACCGGCATTGGCAGATGCAGCGTGATCCGCGTGTTGCCGCCCCAGACCCGCTCCAGGCGCTGGAACCCGCCGGGTGTGACAGACACAGCCTGTTCATCCCCGACGCGCAGCGTTGCGCCGGCGGCCCAGGCCGGGATGCGCAACAGCAGTGGAAAGCGAACGCCTTCCTGCGCCTGCACCGTGATGTGAACTGTGTCCCGGAACGGATAATCCGTCTCCACGATCACCCGCGCCGGCGCGCCGCGCAGCGTCGTCTCGATCTGGCAGGGCGCGTGCGCAATCGCTGCCAGCCCGCCGTCCCGCGTTGCCATCCACAAGTGCGCCGCAAACTTCGGCCACCCCTGATGCATGTTCGCCGTGCAGCACCCATAGTTCGGCTCCAGGCCGAAGATGTTCGAGTCGGCGAAATTGTTCGTGTAGATACGATCCTCCGAAATCCTGCACACCACCTGGTTGGCTTGCTGGTCGTACTGATGCGCCCACATATCGGGCGAGAAAGGGGCCGGCAGCGCATTAAACGCGATGCGCTCCAGCCGATCACCCAGGGCCGGCTCGCCCAGAATGCTGCTCAACACTTCGAGCGAGAACAGATATTCGACCACCGCGCACAGTTCTGTGCCCTGTGACGGGTTGAGGCCGGCCAGATGCTCGTCGCCGGTGAACACGCCGCTGGCCTGGCCGTGGTAAGTATCCAGCATGGCGATGGTGTGGAAGACTGCGTCGCGGTCCGCGTCCGCCCCGGACTGGCGATACCACACACCGCCCGACTTGATCGCCATGGCATTGTTCACCACATGCGTCTCCAGTGTGCAGTCAGCAAGTTCGGTGCGCGCCGTGTGCGGGAACCCGGCGAAGTGGGCCATCCAGTCAAACCCCTGCGCGCGCACTTTGGCCGCCAGATCGAGCAGCCAGTCTTCGCCGGTGCGATCGTGCAGCCAGTGGATGCTCAGCGCCAGATCGGCCCAGCGATACTTGCCCCAGTCGAAAAGCGGCTTGTCGTCGAGCAGCCGGTCCAGGCGCTGCAAGAAGCGCCGCATGGCCGGCATCACGCGCGGATCGCCGGCGGCTTCGTGGTACTGCGTCATGGCCTTGAGCGCCACGAACACCGGCCACGGGTCGTGCTCCTGATAGCGGCCGGTCGCCTCGTCCTTGACCGGCCCCAGCCAGCCATCTTCATGTTGATGCGTGAGGATGTAGTCCATCCAGCGTTGCGCCTTTGCTTTCAGGCGCGCGTCGTCGAGCAGATATGCCAGCGGCACAATGCCATCCAGCCAGTAGGGGCCGCGCTCCCAGCCCTCAGCGGTTCCACCGATCCAGCCACTCTGAGCGACATCGGGCCAGAACTCGTCGAGGCAGCCGCTCAGCCCGCCGGCCTGGATGCGAAGCTGATTGAGCAGCCAGCCGGCCGGCCGGATGCTGCCCAGCGGAAGAGGAGCAAACACGAGCGGAAGCAATCGCGAGGAATGTTGTGCGCCGTCCATATCACCTTGTCACCTGGTCACGATTGTATTCGTCCTGCGCGGCAGAGTAGAATCGCCCCGATGAGCATTCAGATCGAAGACGCCCGCGCATTCGCGCTCACCCTGCGCGCGCGCATGCCCTTTCGATATGGGATCGCCCAGATGGTCGAGGCGCCGCACGTGTTCGCGCAAGTGACGCTGTCCGCCGGCGCCGCGCGCGCAACCGGCCTCGCCGCCGATCATCTGCCGCCCAAATGGTTCACCAAGAACCCCGCCAGCAGCCCGGCTGATGACATCGCTGAAATGGTTGCCGTCATCCAGCGCGCGCTGCGTCTGGCCCGCCTGGCGCAGCCCGGCAGGACCGTCTTCGATCTGTGGCAGCAGATCTATCATGACCAGCGCGCGTGGGGCGACGCGCAGAGCTACCCGCCACTTCTATCCGGCTTCGGAGCATCACTGGTCGAACGCGCTCTGATCGACGCTTACTGCAAAGCCACGGGCGTCACCTTCGCAGAGTCAGTTCGCGCCAACGCGCTGGGCATCCGGCTGGGCGACATCTACCCAGAGCTGTCCCACAACCAGCCGGCCGACTTCCTGCCGGCGCAGCCATTGGCGCAGATCACCGTGCGGCACACCGTGGGCCTGAGCGACCCCCTCACCGACGCTGAAATCCCCGACACCGAGCGCCTGGACGACGGTCTGCCACAATCGCTGGCAGCATGCATCCGCACATACGGCTTGACACACTTCAAGCTCAAGCTGTGCGGCGAGCCGGCCCAGGATCTCGATCGCCTGGCGCGGATTGCAGCCACACTCAACACCGATGCGCCGGCCGGCTATGCCTTCACCCTTGACGGCAACGAGATGTATCAAGACGCAGCCCAGTTCCGCGAGTTCTGGCGCGCATTGGCGGCAAACGCGCGCCTTGCGCCCTTCCTGCGCCGGCTGCTGTTTGTCGAACAACCGCTGCACCGCAACGCGGCGCTGACAGATGAAGCGCGAGCCGCCTTTTCAGCGTGGCCCGATCGGCCGCCGCTCATCATCGACGAATCCGACGGGGCGCTCGACACGCTTGCCCTTGCGCTGGACTGCGGGTATCACGGCACGAGCCACAAAAACTGCAAAGGCGTGTTCAAGGGCGTCGCCAACGCCTGCCTGATCGAGCATCGACGCCGGACTGCCGCCCGCGCAAATCTGGTCATCAGCGCCGAAGACCTGAGCAACGTCGGGCCGGTGGCGTTGTTGCAGGACCTGGCTGTGGTCGCCACGCTGGGCATACCGCACGCCGAGCGCAACGGGCACCACTACTTCGCCGGCCTCTCGATGTTGCCGGCCCAAATTCAGAGCGCCGTCTTGCAGGCGCACCCCGACCTGTACCGGCGCCACGAGCGCGGGTTCCCGACGCTG
>DAOTYS010000246.1:0-14590 GCA_034434575.1 Thermoflexales bacterium | reverse complement strand
CACACATCGGCCAGCGCCGCGCGGTCGTCAACGCCAAAGCCGGCTTGCAACGCGCGCAGCAGCGCCATGTAATCGTCCACGCCGAGCGGGAAGCCTTGTCCGCGCAGCGTGTCGAACACCGGGTATAGCGGCAGATCGGTCAGGGTCATGGTGCGAGAAGTCAGGAGTCAGTGGTCGGATGCGAACCGGGATGGGTGATGGCTGGGGCGAATTCAAAATCGCAAATCGCAAATCCAAAATCCGAAGGCTGTCACGTGTGTTGCGCTGCAAGATACGATTCGTGAACCGGCCAGAGCTTGAGCAGCACTTCTGGGAAGGGCAGCTCGCCGTTGAGCATGGCCAGCGCCTCATCTTCCGGGTAGCGGCGCAATACCTTGAACCAGTCGAGCAGCTCGCTGGTGCTGACCTTCTTGCCGGCCTTGCCGGCCATCTGGTCGCGCAGATGCTGGAATCGTTTGACTGCTTCGAACACCACTTTCGGCGTTGAGCTGGGGAAATGCGCGTCGATGATTGACACCAGTTGCGATGGACGAGGGAACTCGATGAAGTAGAACAAACAGCGCCGCAGGAAAGCGTCGGGCAGATCTTTCTCGTCGTTGCTCGTGATGAATACGATGGGCGGCTGTCTGGCGCTGATCCGTTTGCCGGTTTCTTCCACGATAAAGTATTGCTCGTCAAGCTCCAGCAGCAGGTCGTTGGGGAAATCGATGTCGGCTTTGTCGATTTCATCGATCAACACGACCGTGCGCTGGCGATTGTTAAAGGCCCGGCCGAGCGGACCCAGCTTGACGTAGCTGGAGGGATTGTCCACCTTGCGGCGCAGGCTGGGAATGCGCGCGGCCAGTTGCGCGTCTTGCAGCCGGCCCACGGCGTCGAACGTGTACAAGCCGTCGCGCGCGCGAGGTCGATTTCACCGGCCAGAACTCGAACGGCAGCCCCAGCTCGGCGGCGACGGCGCGCGCCAGTTGGGTTTTGCCGCAGCCCGGCTCGCCCTTCAGCAACAGCGGTCGCTTTTGCAGGTAGAGCGCCAGATTGACGACATCGACCAATCTGGCCGAAGGGATGTAGGGCGGGGCGGCCGGCTTTGCAGCGGCTTGTTTGGCCCTGCCTGCGCGCCGGGGGAGCGCGGGCAACCCGGTGTACTTCAACTCGCGCGTTATTGCAGCCATTTGCTCAGTTCTCCTTCCCAACTCAGCCCGCAGCGTTCGCAAAGACGTTCGAACACCAGGGCAGGCAAACCGTTGTCTGTTTCGGCAAGCAGGTCCTGCGGCGTGATATTGACGTCCAGCGGCAGATCGCTGAGCGCAAAATCCAACCAGTCGCCGATGTCTTTCTCGGTAAAACAGCGCGCGGGCGGCAGCGGCAGGGGGTACGATGGGTAATCCGGTTGATCGCCGCTTTGCGCCCAGGGAATCGACCAGCCGGGCACGACGCCCCGGTAATCGACGAGCAACAGCAACAGACGAGTGGCGCGCGCGGCGCCGTTCAGTTCCTTCCCGGCGGCTGTCACGATGGGCTGCCAGAAATCCGTGATCCAGGCGGATAGCAGATCAGATCCGATGTAGTCCACCATGTGAAAGACGAAGATGACATCCTGGTCCTGCCACCATTCGAAGACGCGTTGCGCAATCTGAGCGGGGGAGGGCGCGCCGCCGTTGGGTGTGATCTCCAGGTTCTTGAGCAATTCGCGCCACAGGGCGCGCCGGCTCACGCCGACGCCGGGCTGGCCGGCGTGGATGCGGATGATCCTGGCTGTGTCGGCTTTGTTGCACAGGCGCAGCAGCCGGTAGGCCAGCACTTCCTGCGCGCATTCAGGTTGGCCGCTCACCAGAAAGGCGCTGATCGGGCGCGCGCGGATGACCTTTTGCGCTTCTCGAAGCGGGTCAGAGAAATCCAGCCGCAACAGGAGTTGATACAACTCCTGGTTCAGCTTTGGATTGCGGACGATCAGCCTGGGGTTAAGTTCTGCCGTGACTTCGGCGCACAGGGCGTGCAGTTCATTGCGAAGGGCGTCGCCGTGGGGGTATTTGTCGCGCAGCGCCTCGATGAATATCGGCAAGACGGGTTGCCCGCCGGCGAGCCGCCTGCCCAGCAGATATTCGATGCACAGGTCGATGCGCTCGGCGCTGTTGGCTGCGTCGGGCAGGCCCAGCCGGAATGGCACGAGTTGGCGGGTCACAAACACTGAGCGCAGCAGGGTGTGGCTGCCGAATTCGCTGCACTGAGCGAATACGGCGCGACAACGGTTGGTGAGCGCGGCGGATAATGACTCTGGCATGACCTTGTGTTGTCAGGGCAGCCGGCGTCGCGCGCTGGGTCGTCGGTGTGTGTCAAAGCCGGCCTGCGTACCGGTTGTATTGCGCGGGATTCAACTCCCGGACTTTGCTCAACAATTCTGCCATCTGGCCCCGGCGCGCGCAGTGTTCGATGAGCCGCTGAATCTTGTCTGCCTTGCTCATGCCGCTGCTGAACTGATCGTACACCGCCGGGTAATGGTCGAAGCACAGCGTGGTGAGTTCACCGTCGCTGAATGCGTCGTTGAGCAGGGCGCGCACGGTGGCGGTGTTGGGGCCGGCTGGGGCCGGTTGCGGTGTGTTCGCTGGCGCGCCCGGCGACAATTCGGCGCTGATCGCCTGGTGCAGGGCGTCCAGCGCCTCGCGGGTGGCGTCCCCCGGCTGGTATCGGTCGCGCAGGGCGGCGATGAAGACAAGCAGCGCCGGCTGGCCGGAGCGGTGCTTTTTGGGGATGAGGTAGTCCAGCGCCAGCGCGATGCGTTCGCCCGGCGCCCCGGCAGAGGGGAGTCCGAGCCGGAAAGGGGCCAGCTCCTCGGTGACGAAAACGCTGCGCAACAGCGCGTCACTGGTGAACTCGGCGCATTCCGCGAACACGGCGTGGCAACGGCTCAGGATGTGTGGTGAGAGCGCGGTTGTCATGGCTGACAGTGCCGACATTGTAGCGCACTGCAATCAGTATGCGCCCAGTTCCTCCAGCCGGTCGTCGTCGATGCCGAAGTAATGCGCGATCTCGTGCCGCACGGTGATCGCAACTTCCGCCTTCAGATCATCGAGCGTGTCGCAGGCTTCTTCATGCGGACGCTGGAAGATGGTGATCAGGTCGGGCAACACGAGGTCGTAGGATGAGCCGCGCTCGGTTAAAGGGATGCCGCGATACAGGCCGAACAATGTCTCGTCCTCTGGCGCAGCGTCGCCGGATTCAGCGGCGTAGTCGAAATCCTCGCGGGTTGGCGCCGGTCGAATCTCGATCTCTACATTGTGAATGGCTTCGCGCAGATGCTGCGGCAGGTTTTGGATCGCCTCCAGGACGATTTGCTCGAACTGTCGCCGGCTGACACGAATCATGGCGGGTCTGCTCTCCTCGCGCGGGGCCGGCTAAAACGGCAGGCCCAGCGCCTCAGTCAATGCGGCGCGGGCGATGACGATGAGCATGATCTCGGTGAAGGTGAAGAACACGCCGGCAATCAGCGGCAAGGTCAGCTCTGACCAGCGTTCGATCCGCGCTTCCTTGCGCATCAGCAACACCACCAGCAGCGCGTTGACCACGACCAGCAGGAAGATGACCCCCAGGCTGCTGATGACCGCGATCGGGCCGTACAGGAAGGCCGGCTGCCAGAGCACCACGGCGATTACGACGCCGGCTGTTGCCAGCAGCCGGGCCACATCGCGCCACGATGCCACGCTGGGCTGCGCTGCGCTCAGATCGGGGCGCCACACAGCGGAGTTGAACAGCGGCACGACGAAAGCCGAAAGCGTCACGCCCATCAGGGCGCCGGTGACCAGGCGCAGCCAGTTTTGCGGCATGTAGAGGAACACCTCTCCGCGCGCCAGCAACAGGTACGAATTCACCCCGTCGAAGGCCCATGCCAGGAAGAAGCCGGCCAGCGCGAACACGTAGGGCCGGGCCGGGAACTGATTGACGCGCACAGGCTGAACGACGATGAAGCTCAATACGCCGAGCAGGGCGGCGCTGAACATGCCGGTGTCGCGCGCGCACAAGGGCAATTGCGCGCCGGCGATGAAGAACGAGCGATCGGGGATGCGATGGCATACAGCATAGCCGACCAGATCGAACCCGTGAACGATCGAGGCCGGCAGCAGCGCGGCGACGGCGATGACGGCCAGCAGCGCGTAGATCGGCCACCAGGTTAGCTCAGGGGCGCGGGGTGGGGTGGTCTTTGCCATGCTTGGGAACCTGGAGTACAGAGTGCTGAGTGCCGAGTGCCGAGTATAGAGTCGGCAAACAGCTTAGGGTCGTTAGATCACGCCATACTCAATGCGCAATACGAATACGCAATACGAAACACGCAGTCCAAAATCCAAAATCGATCAGGGTCCACCCGGCCTGGACAGGAGCACCACCATCAGCACGATCACAACGGTCCAAAGCAGGGCGCTGCCGCCTTCGAGGACGGGGAACACACGGCTGAGGGGCAGACTGAGCCGGTTCATGGCGCCATCCAGCACCGTGTGCAGCCAGCTCAGGCTAACAACATCGTAGATGCGTTGCCGGGCCGGCGCAACCAGGCTGCTCCAGCGCGCCTCGAACCACCAGACGCCGGCTGCGGTGGCGATCGGTAGCGCCCAGGCAAGCCAGCCAGATATGCTGTGCCTGCCAAGCGCGTCAGCCAGATCGGGCGCGCCGGCCAGTGTCGGCGCCAGGCCAAATGCCAGCACGTGCGACCCCAGGACGGCGATGGCGAAAAGGGATAGCGCAATGCTCAGGTTCAACGGGCCGGCTGAGGGCAGCGCAGCGCCATACATTGTGGCGCTCACGGGCGCGAACGTGATGCGCAGAACGCAGAGTGTCAAAAGCGCCTGGCCCAGTGCCAGGCCGGCAACGAGCAACGCTCCGCTCGCCCCGCGATCGGCCCACAGCGCGGCAATGCCCGCGCGCCCGATGAATCCCGCCGTCAACGGCAAGCCGATCAGGCACAGCGCCCCGATCAGTCGCCCAAGCAGCGCGGTTCGTTGGCCGATGGCCGAGTTGTCGCGTGGAGACAGCGCCACCAACTGGCAGCCGGCCAGCCAGCTCAGGGCCGCCACAGCAGTCAGGCCGGGTTCCCGCAGCGCCGCCGAACAGATGACCAGTCCCAGGGCGCAGGCGCTGATGGCTGAACGAAGCGTGGTGCGGCGTCGGGTGATTGCGCCGATCAGGCCGGCCAATGCCACTGTAAGCAGCGCCAGGCCATAGAACCAGTCAGGCAACTCCGGCGCGCTCAACAGCGGCAGCTTGAGGAGCACGATCAACCCGGCGATCGCGCCGGCCTCGCTCGTCCAGTGCGCGTCGTGAAACTGGCCGGCCACTGCGCGCAGCGGCGCCAGCCCAAAGCGCAGCGCGAGCGAGACCGTGATAAACGGCATCAGGCGCTCGGGCAACACGCCGAGCGGGATGTACAGGCTGTTGCCCATTGAGAGATACAGAGCGAGCGCGATGACCAGGAGGGCCGAGGATGCGCCGCGAAACATGGCGTCGGCGACGACGCGGCGGTGATCGCGGCCGCGCTGAATGCCGGCGATCGCTGAGAGAATGTCCACCAGCCCGACGCCGATGATGAGGGTCAGCAGGTTGTTGGATAGCGCCGCCAACGCCAGCGCGCTGAACAACAATGCCGAAGTGGTGTGTTGGGGGCGCAGCTCGGCCTCGCGCGGGTGCAGGCTGGCGGCCAGTTGCGCAACGGCAACTGCAATGACGATCGTTGTCGCCGGCAGGCTGCCGGCCAGGATGAGCGGCGCGCCGGTGACCGACACCGGCTCCCAGTCGCCAAAAGTCATCTCGAAAGGAACACTGTGCGCCCCCCATGCGGCAATCAGGGTAAGCGCGGCTGAGATCGGCAGGGGCGTCCAGGCAAACGCGCGTGTGCGGGAGGTCTGCGACAGCGCCGAAGCAATCAGGACGCCTGACAGCGGCAGTCCCATGAGCGCGATGATGACGAAGTTAGGCACGCGATGAGTTTATCATGGCCGGCATGGACAAGCTGTTATTTGCGCTTGGAGCCGGATTGGCCGGCGTAGCCGTGGCGCTGGGGGCGTTTGGCGCGCATGGGTTGCGCGCGGCGCTGCCGGCGGATCTATTGGCCAACTTCGAGACCGGCGTCCGTTATCACATGTATCATGCCCTCGGATTGCTGGCGGCGGCGCTGGCCGTCACGTGGCGGCCAGGATCGGCGTTGCCGGTGATTGCCGGCTGGCTGTTTGTGGCCGGCATTGTGTTGTTCTCTGGCAGTCTGTACGCGATGGCCCTGACGGGCTGGCGCTGGCTCGGGGCGATCACGCCGCTGGGCGGCGCAGCGTTCATCGCCGGGTGGGTGTGTCTGTGCGTGGCGGCGGCGCGCGGCGGTTGATGAAAGGGCCAGTCTGGAGTAGAATACCGCCCGCGTCCAGGCCGGCCCTGTGATCGACAGCATGGCCAGCCGGCGACGAACTGGTTAACATGCATCCATCCCGCGCCTGGGCGCGGGTGCGCAGCGACAAGTATAGAGAGGCATTCGTGGCAAACACACAATCCGCAAAGGAACGCATTCGCAACAGCGCCCGCAAGGCGATTTTCAATCGCGTGCATCGCTCGCGGGCGCGCACGCATGTCAAGAAGACGCGCGCGCTGATTGCGCAGAAAGACCTGCCGGCGGCGCGCGAGGAAATTCTCAAGGCGATCAGCGCGCTGGATCGCGCCGCCGGCAAAGGTGTCATCCACCCGAACAACGCGGCTCGCCGCAAGTCTCGGCTGGTGAAGCTGCTCAACAAGGCTGCTGCCAGGAGCTGAAACCGGCCATACGCCGCCAACGCAACCGAACACACTTCTTCAAACGCCGGTCATGGCAAGTGACGCCGAAAAAGCGCACTGAACCGTGGCCGGCGTTTTCTGTTGCCGCTGTGAATGTCCATTTGCCTGACACTCCCCCCGCGCGCCCTCAGCGCCGCTTGATGCGCTCCCTGGCGCCCCACGCTTCGCTCATCTCTGTGGGCGTGATCGCGGCCGTCGTGCTGGTCGTGTACGGGCCGGGTTTGCAGTTGCCGCTGGCTTTCGACGACGCCTGGTCGGTGCGTCTGGTGGAAGGCTACACGTTTGCCGACGCCTTTGTGCGCACCGAGAACTTCGGTTACTACCGGCCGCTGTATCTGCTCGGCTACATGCTGGCGCGCGCGGCTGGGCCGGCAGGGCCGGCGCTATTGCACACGCTGTGTCTGGCAGCCCACATCGCCAATGCCGCGCTGTTATCGCGGCTGGCGCGGGCATTGGCCGGCAACCCGGACGCCGGCATGGAACTGGCAGTCGGCCTGCTCTACGCGCTCAATCCGTTTGTCTTTCAGGCAGTCGCGCTGCCGGCTGGATTGAATCATCTGCTCGCCTGTCTGTTCACATTGGGCGCAACCCTGTCCTACGCAAGGGCGCGGCAATCCGGCCGCAAGCGGCACTGGGCGATGTGTCTGGGTTTGGCAGTGCTGGCCTTTCTCTCGAATGAGATTGGCGTGGTGGCGGGAGGCTTCTGCCTGGTGTATGAGATCAGCCGGGCATTGCGACTGCGCCAGTGGGAGCGAAACGCCTGGTCGTTCGTCGCAGCAGCGGCGCCGGGCATTGCGTATCTGCTCGTGTATCCGTTGATACCCAAGGGCGCTCCGCCGGAGGCCGTTCAGACCGTGGCCGACTTTGTGCAACGCGCGTTGTATGCGGCGCAGATGCTGGCCTATCCGTTTGCTGCGTTGGCAAAGCTGATTGTGCCAGACGACACCCTGGCTGTCGTGCTGGCTGCGTGCATGACTGTGGCGGTTTGCGCTGCGGTCGTTGTGGCGCGCAGCCGGTGGCGCCTGTTGCTGCTGGCCGGCCTGTTGCTGTTCGCCGGCGCATCAGTGCCGCCCCTGGCGCGATTGTCGGCCGGGTATTTGCTCAACGCGCCGCGCGCCTTGTATGTTCCGCTGGCCGGCGTCGCAATGGTGTGGGCCGCGCTGGCGCTGGCTCTGGCCGATACGGTTGCGCGCGCCGGGGCAGGGCGGGTGATGAATCTGCTCTCCATGCCGGCGGTTCGGGCTGTTGGCGTGGCGGTATTGTGCGCGCCCGGCGCAGCGCACGCCGGCGCTCAGCTCGCGCTCCATTTGCGTGTTCACGCGCCGATCACGGCCATTGTCGAGACGGCGCTGACCATGCCGCCGGATCAGCGCATGTTGGCCCTGAACATGCCCGAATGGGTGGCGCCCAAAGCGCGCCGCTTTCCAGTGGGGTCTGAGGGTGTGATTGTCATGGCGCCCTATGTCGGCGGTGACGATCTGGTGTTGTCCAATGTCGGGCAGCGGCGCGAGGTAAGACTGGCTCAATTCCCCACACCGTTCCAGTCTGAGCTGGCATATGTCTATCAGACATGGGGCGAGCGGATGGATGCCGGCGTGTTGCCGGCTGCCCTGACCACGGCGGCGCGCGTGCTGTGGGTGCGCTATCTCACCGACACACTGCGCGCAGACTGGGTGGGGGGTGTGGAACCGCCGGCTGTCGTTGAGGGCGGCGCGCGGGCCACGTTCGGACAGACCCTGCAACTTGTGGCGCACCATATCCAACCGTGCCGCACGGGATGGATTCTGGCAACGCGCTGGCGGCGCTTGCCTGGCGCGCAGCCAGACCCGTCAACGGCCACGCTGTCGATGTTCGCCCAGGTCTACGACGCTGGCGGCAATCCGATTGCGCAGCAGGATGGCGCGTTGTTGTCGGGCCTGCTGGCGTTTGATCAGATGCCGGCCGGCCTCGATGTGGTTGACCGCCGATGGTTGATCGGCTCGCCGGCCGTTGCGCCTGTGACTGTGTTTGTGGGGGTGTACGACTATCAAACCGGGCAGCGCCTGACGGCTGTGCGGCCCGACGGCGTAGCCCTGGAGCACGACGCGCTGCAACTGTCTGCGCCGCAAGTGGCTGGCGAATGGCCGGAGTGCCGTTGAGGTGATGATGAAAAACCTGCGAACAAAACGAGTCGGGCCGGCGCTGGCGCTTGTGATTGCCTGCCACGCGGCCATGTTCACTGTGCCTGTGACACATGCCGGCATTCATGCGCCGGCGGCAAACGCGCCGGCGACGACAGCTGGGCCGACGCCCACAGCCGAGGCTGCGCATCCGCTGACGATCGACTTTCTGCGCCGGCGCGACTACCCTGCCAGCGAAGTCACGATCGAATCCACCCTGCCGCGCGGCGCCAACTACGATCGCTATCTCGCGTCCTACGTGTCTGACGGGCTGAAGATCTATGCGTTGCTCACCGTGCCGAGAGGGGAGCAGCCGGCAACGGGCTGGCCGGTGATTGTGTTCAACCACGGCTACATCCCGCCGGCGCAATACCGCACCACCGAGCGCTATGTGGCGCATGTGGACAACCTGGCGCGCAACGGTTACATCGTGTTCCGCCCGGACTATCGGGGGCATGGCAACTCCGAGGGCGAGGCGGAAGGCGCGTATGGCTCGCCGGCGTACACCATCGACGTGCTGAACGCTGTGGCGGCGATGAAGCAGTTTCCCGGCGCCGACCCAAACCGCATCGGCATGTGGGGCCACTCGATGGGCGGGTACATCACGCTGCGGGCGATGGTGACCAGCCGTGACATCAAGGCTGGCGTGATCTGGGCCGGCGTGGTGGCGTCCTACCCCGATCTGCTGGCGCGCTGGCGCCGGCCCGCTGCTGTCGCAACCGTCATGCCGCCCAGCGCGCGCGCCTGGCGCACGCAACTTATCGAGACCTACGGCGCGCCGGAAGAGAACCCGGCGTTCTGGAACGCCATCTCCGCCAACAGCTATCTGGCCGATCTGTCCGGGCCGGTGCAACTGCACCATGGCACGGCAGACGCCTCAGTGCCGTTCGAGTTCTCTGAGACGTTGCGGGACCAGATTGAGGCTGTTGGAGGGCGTGTGGAGTTCCACAGCTATCGGCGCGACAATCACAACCTCTCCAACAGCTTTTCGCTGGCCATGCGACGCTCGGTGCAGTTCTTCGACCGCTATCTGAAGGATTAGTTCGCCAGGCTGTTCAGGCTCGTAAAGTTTTTAAGGTTCTTCTCTCGGCGCGCCTTGCGATAGGCCAGCAGCCGCAGGCCGTTGAGCGACACCAGCACTGTGCTGCCCTCGTGCGCGACAACGCCCAGCGGCAGGGGAATCTGAATGCCCAGCGCAGCGGCCAGCATGATGACGATCACCGCGCCGGCGAAGACGAGATTTTGCGTCACGGTGCGTTGCGCCTTGCGGCTGAGCGAAATGACGTAGGGGATGTTCGACAGATCATCGGACATCAGGACGATGTCGGCGGTTTCGAGCGCCACGTCTGTGCCGGCTGCCCCCATGGCGATGCCCACGGTGGCTGCGGCGAGGGCCGGCGCGTCGTTGATGCCATCGCCCACCATAGCCACCGCGCCGTGTTGCGCCATCTGGCGGATAAAGCGCAGTTTGTCCTCCGGCAGCAGGTCGGCGTGATATTCGTCCACACCGGCCTGGGCGGCGATCGCTTGCGCGACAGCGGCGTTGTCGCCGGTCAGCATGACAGTGCGCAGGCCCATCTGACGCAGTTCGCGCACCACATCAAGGGCGCCGGGGCGCAGCCGGTCGGCGACGGCGATGACTCCCAGGACTTGCGCCGAATGCCGCTCCTCTGACAGGCGCGCCACCAGCATGGCGGTCTTGCCTTCGCGCTGCAATCGCTCGACCTCGCGGGCGGCGCTGCTGCACGCCATGCAGTCGAGCGCCTCGAAGTAGCGCGGGCTGCCGATGGCGATGATCGATCCATTGACCGTTGCGCTGACGCCCAGGCCGGGCCGGGCGATGAAGCCGGTGGCGACTGGGGCGCCGGCCCCCAGGTTGCGCGCCTTCGCCTCATTGACGATCGCGTGAGCGACGGGATGCTCGGATTTGGCTTCGACTGCCGCTGCCAGCGCCAGCAGGTCTGATTCGCGCCCGCTCCAGTCGTCGATCTCTGAAGCGGGGGTCACGATGATGTCGGTCACGCGCGGCTTGCCCTCGGTCAGCGTGCCGGTTTTGTCAAATGCCACGGCGCGGATGCCGGCGGCCTGCTCCAGATGAGCGCCGCCCTTGAACAGGATGCCTTTGCGCGCGCCGTTGCCGATGGCGGAGAGGATGGTGGCCGGCGTGCTGATGACCAGCGCGCACGGCGATGCGACGACCATCAACGTCATGGCGCGGTAGAAGGCGGATTCGAATGGCTCGCCGAACAGCAGGGGCGGGAGGGCGATCATCAGGGCGGTGAACGCCAACACGCCGGCGGCATAGTAGCGCTCAGCTTTGTCGAGCATGCGCTGCGTGCGCGCTTTTTCGCTCTGCGCTTCCTCGACCAGTTTGATCAGCCGGGCGATGGTTGAATCGGTCGCCAGTCGTGTGACGCGCACTTCGAGACTGCCGCGCTGGTTGATGGTGCCGGCGAAGACGCGATCGCCGGGTTTCTTGAAAACCGGCATCGATTCGCCGGTGATCGAGGACTGATCGACGGCGCTCTCGCCTTCGACGACAACGCCGTCGAGCGCAATGCGTTCGCCGGGGCGCACGAAAATGCGGTCGCCCACCACGATGCGGTCAATCGGCGTCAGTTCCAGCCGGCTGCCGCGACGGGCCAGCGCGCGGGTGGGGCGCAGCTTCATCAACGCGCGAATGGCGTCGCGCGTGCGCCCGATGGCGAACGCCTGCAACACGTTGGACAGCGAGAACAGGAACAGCAGCATGGCGCCCTCGAACGGCGCCCCGACGATGGCGGCGCCGATGGCGGCCAGCACCATGAGCAGGTCAACGTCGATGGCGCGCTCGCGCAGCGCCTCGATGCCGCCCTTCAGGCCGAATGCGCCGCCGGCGATGTATGCCAGCAGATAAAACCCGCTGGCGAGTTGCGGCGCCAGCAGCGCGCGCTCGGCCATCAGGCCGAGCAGCATGGCGGCCAGAGTGATGGGCACGCAGAGCGCCTCGACCCTTTGTTCAGTCAGCCAGGCCCGCGCGCGCGCGATCCAACCCGGCTGCGGCGCGCTGTCGCCGACCTCAGCCGGCGTGTCTGGTTGATCGAAAGGGATGTCGCAGGTTGCGCCATCGATGGCGACTGTGGCGCGCCGGATGGCATGAGCGCGCCGCGCGTAATCGTCGATCATGGAAGCGCAGGCGGCGCAGGCGCGCGCGATGCCGCGATCGGCGCTGGAGCCGCATTCGTTCACGGTTTGTTGGACGATGAGCGCGATGCGGCGCAACAACCCGCCCACCGTGCGCTCTGTCAGGCGCGATGGGTCATAGTCGAGCGTAATGGTCTGTTGCGCCGGCTCCAGGCTGACGCGCAGGACGCCTGGTTGTTCGAGTGTCGCCGCCAGAATGCCGGCGCAGGCGTCGCGATTGCGCGTGTCGCCATGCGCGCGGGGCTGCCTGTCTCCGATCACGGTGAGATGTTCGTTCATCGTCTCATATCCTCTTGCGCCTGGCACGCCCCCGCAATGGTCGGAGCACGGCGCGCGTGAAACCTGCCTGGCAGGCCATCTGCCTGCAAGTTCATGTGTTGTGATCTTGGGTTCGGCGCGCCGCGCCGCAAGCAGGAGTTACTTGCGCGACGGCCCTGCGGGTTTGTCCGGCTCGATCAAAATCAACTCGGCCAACTGCAAGCCGAGCGTCATGGTGTCGCGCGGCGTGGACACGGTGACCGCCCCGCCGTATGGCGCGATCGACTTCAACGTCACACGGGCGCCGGGCATCAGGCCGAGCTGGCCGAAGTATTCGAGCCATTCGACGTTGTCGGTGTCGATGCAGCGGATCACACCCGATGCGCCGATTGGGCATGCGACCAGTTTGACATCTGTTGTCGGCGGCAACACCCCGTCGCGGGTGGGAATCACGTGACCATGCGGACAGCGCGCGGGATGACCGGTGATCTCGGCGATGCGATCCTCGAACTCCTGGTCGATGACCGTCTCGAGGGCGTGGGCGTGTTTGTCCACCTCGTGCCACTTGAAGCCCATCACCTGGATGAGAAAGACTTCCAGCAGGCGATGCCGGCGAATGGTGCGCAATGCGATCCTGACGCCCTGTGGCGTGAGGGTGGCCCCTTTGTAGGGTTTGAGTTGGACGAGCTTGCGATCGGCCAGACGTTTGAGCATGATGCTTGCGCCGGAGGGCGTCACGCCCAGCTTCTCGGCGATGGTGTTGGTCGTGGCCGGCTCGCCGTCTTCCGACAACCGGTAGATGGCGTCCAGGTAGTGCAGCGTCGCATCATTCAGTGTCTGAATTGCCGTGTCCATCGTCCGCCCTGTGTATGGGTGCTTTATATGGTTAAACTATTAGTTTGACTGGTGTTGAATTTTAGTTTTCGATGAGAGATTTGTCAAGTGGGAGGAAGGGCTTCGCTGGAGGCGCGCGCCGCCGGACTGGCAGAGGCGCGGTATTGACTGGCGCTTATGCCGAAGCGCGCACGGAAGCGCCGGGCGAACACATTGGGGTCGCGCCAGCCAACTGCCCGGCCAATTGCGGTAATGCTGGCGGAGGTATGAAGCAGCGCCTGGGCCGCGCGTTCGAGCCGCCGCTCGTGCAGATAAGCCATGGGAGGCAATCCTGTGTGGGCTCTGAACAGCCGGACCAGGTACGAACGGTCGATATGCAGTGTGTAGGCCAGGTCGGAGAGTGTCCAGTTGCGAGCAAGGTCTTCGTTCAGGAGCTGAATGGCGCTCAGGACCGCCGGATGTGGTTCGGCTGGCCGAACAGGACGGGCAGTGGGCGCCGGGCAGGCGCGCGCCAGTTGACTGAGGAAGAGCAGCAGGTTGGCCATGATCTCGAGGCGAAGCGCCGCGGGATTGGCCTGGCTCAAGCGGATGAGGGTTTCCAGGTAGCGGATGCCGGCGCGCAGGCCGGTCTGTGGAAGCTGGATCGTTGTCACGCCGGCCGCCAGGGCCTCTTTGCCGAGCAGTCCATCGAGACGAGTGTCTTCTTTGCAGCACAGCAGGTCAGCGCCCAGCAACTCCGGCCCAAACAGGCAGTTGTAGACGACGAGCTTGCGGCAATCGAGATAAGCATGCCATGCGCCGAGGTGGATGACGATGACATCGCCGGCGCGCAGGTCGCGCTCGCCCGATTGGCAGGCGTGCCGGCCTCGACCGCCGGCGACGACGGCGATCTCGAAGAAGTCGTGCCTGTGTGGTTCGTGGTTGCCATCGAGGACGTGCCGGTTGGCGGCCACTGCTGGGCTGTGCGGGCAGTCTGCGTTGGGGGCAAACACCATATCGCGCGGATACTGGCGAATGGTCAGAGAATCGGGCAGGCGCGAGGCGGGGGATGCAGCAGGCATCGACTCGAACACGGTAGCAGGTGGGGACTGACCAACGGAGGGCGCGCGCATGGGCGACTCGTCACTCTCGTGCTAATAACTCGCGCATTATAGCCTAGCGGCCGCGGGCGGGAGCCTGGATCATTCCACCTGATGGCGCTCTACCCGGGAATGGGTTATTGGCTATGAGCGATGCGGTGAAATGTCAAGAGGCGAATGCGGGTAAAAAGAGGCAAGCGCGAGGCGCGCCAAGGCAAACCTGAGCGATGACGCACAGGCCATGACAGCAGGACGCGAGGCGATGATGACCGCGCAGAC
>DAOTYS010000245.1:0-1919 GCA_034434575.1 Thermoflexales bacterium | reverse complement strand
ATGGACAGCGCCGGCGTGGATGTGATTCTGGTCAGCGCCGTCGAAGCGCAGGGCCTGGGTGAGGCGATCGCCGATCGGCTGCGGCGCGGATCGGCGATCGCTTCTCAAGACTGAGCGGTTAAGGTCAGGCGGCGGCGCCCGCCAGCAGGCTATGGCGCAACGGGCGTCAGGCCGGGCAACGCAAGCGGCGTGGCGTCTGGCGGCGCGCTGATCTGGATGTCGGCGCCGTGATCGAACAGGCGCACCTCGGCCTTGAACACAATCACTCTGCTCGGATCGTCGGCGCTGCTCAGCTCGAAGCGCATTTGCAGGCGATGCACATAGCCGTCGTCGCAGGTCCACATTCGAAACTCGCCCGTTTGCAGAGAAAGGCTGCCCGCGCCGGGCGCGATGTTCGCGCCGAATGAAGCCAGCGCCGCGCGGGTCGCCGACGCGTCGCCTCTGTGCGCGTCGCAAGGCCGGCCCTCCCATTCCTGGCTGCCTTCGTTGTCAAACTGAAACGCGCCGGCCTCGGCGCCGCCCAGGTGACGCAGGAGTTGCGCGACGCCGAGCGGCGCTTGCGCCACACTGGCCTGCTGCTCCGGCAGGATGTGCCAGCCATCGTCGGTTGCGCCCAGCATGGGCGCCGGGCCGCGCAGATAGGTTTTGCCATCTGCCACGATCAACTCGACGCCGTCATGCCCGCTGCCCAGAATGGCGGTCGCCAGCCCGCTCATGGTGAATGAGGCGCTCTGCCGGCTGTACGCGCCGCTGATCGTCATCAACGGCACTTCGATGGATGTATCGTCCCCGGACAGCGCGGCGAAGGGCTGTCCCGATCCTGTCATTGAGATTTCGATGCGGTACGATTCTGCGGCGCTGGTTTTGAGCAGCGCCGCTTGCAGTGCGCTGGCCGGTGACGCAGCCGGAGTGGGCGCAACGGTGGGGGTGACCGTCGGCGGAACGGGTGTGGCCGTGAGAGGAACGACCGTGGCCGTGGGCGCCAGCAGGGTCACCGGCAGGGTAATCACCGGCGTCTGGGCCGGCGCGGGGGCGCTGGCGCAGCCGGCCAGCCAAAGGCTGACGGCCGTCAGGGCAGTCGTCCATGCAGGAGGGTGTTTGGCCATGCTTTGTCACTCACACGGATTTCGAGCGGCAGTGTAGCAGAAGCGCGGGGTCGGCGGGCCGATTCACCGTCGCGGCGCGCTGGATCGGCAATCGCGCAGATCGAACGGGTAGCGCGCGGCCTGTCGTTGCCAGTAGCGCCGCAGCGTGGCGCCGTTCGAGGGATTGGTCGAATCGGGGTCATACTGCGCGGCAATCACGCCGATCCCCAGCTCGTCTGTCGCCACCCGGCTGTTGTCCCAGCGGGTGAACATGAAGGGCGCGGCGTCGAGCGGATAGCGATTCATCGTCTCGATATCGATCCCGTAGATGACGTTGCCGCCGGAGAGGAGTTGGCGCGTGTTCGGATCGGGGTCGGTCAGCCAGTCTGGCTGGTTGATGAGGATGATGTTGCTGGCGTTGTAGCCGCGCGCCACATCCACGAAACGTTGGGCGATGGCGCGCTGGCGCTGGGAACTCGCGTCGCGGATGGCATCGGCGGGGTCGAACCACACGCCGGGGTTGTTTTTAAGGTAGTCGATCATCAGGCGCAGCCAGCTCTCGGCGTCGTTGACGTGTGGATTGAGCGGGGCCTGGATCGTGTCGCCCCAGGCGAGGATGACCACGAGGCCGAGGCGATTGGCCTGTCGCACGAAATCGGTGACGGGGCCGGGGATGAAGGTGGGGGTGATCTCGCTATCGGCGACGCGCAGGCGGACGATCTTTGCGCCGGCGTCGGCCAGATCGCGCAGGCGGTCAGCCGGCTTGTATGGGCTGGCTTCCATCTCGGTGAGGGTGGGCAGGTTGGCGCCGTGGAGGACGACGCGCCGGCCGGC
>DAOTYS010000244.1:0-40132 GCA_034434575.1 Thermoflexales bacterium | reverse complement strand
CACAGGCTGGCAGCATCAGGCTGAGCTGCCGGCTGAAGAGCAGGCCGCTTTCGACACAGCCATGCAGCAGGCGCGCAAACGCCTGCGCGCCATCGAACAGCAGGCCCGCCGCGCCGGCGTCACCCTGCGCCTGGATGACCTGTGCCGCGCTTTTGGCTTGAACGCCTTCGACCGCGATGCGCTGCTGGTGTGCCTGGCGCCGGCGCTGGATTTGCGCTTCGAGCAACTGTATGGCTATCTGCACGATGATGTCACGCGCAAGCAGGCCAGCCCCAGCCTGATCCTTGATTTGCTGTGCCCGCCCGGCCCGCAGCGATTGCGCCAGCTGTCACATTTTGCCGACGCCGCGCCTCTGGTGCGCAGCCGGCTGATCGAGCGCAGCCCCGATCCACAGGGCGAGCGTCCTCATCTGCTCAATCAGTTGTGGCGACCTGCGCCGATCGTGGTGAGCTGGCTGATCGGCCATTCGCCGGACGCGCTGCCGATCAGCCATGGCGCGCGCTGGGTGATGCCGGGCGAGGAGCACCTTGCCGATGCCTGCGCTCTGCTGCCGACTCAGACACAGGCCGCGCTGGCCCGCGCTGCGGCTTGTGATGAGGTTCCGCCTCCCACAGTGGTGATCTGGGGAGATGATGCGCTCACACGCACGGCGGCGGCTTTCTTTCTGGCTCACGAGCTGAAACGACCGTTGCTGCTGGCCAACGCGGCTGCGCTGTCGCCGGAGGACCGTCCGCTGAATGCGCTGGCTGAGTGGCAGCGCGACGCGCGCCTGTTGCAGGCTGTGCTTTGCGTGCAGGGATGGACGGCCTGGGCCGGCGAGACAGACTTGCCGGCCCCGGTTGCCGCGACTATGCTGGCGCATCCTGGCTGGCTGGTGATCGAGGGCAACGCGCGCTGGCCGGCTGATCCGGCTGAAGCGCACGGCGTCCTGCGCCGGCTGATCCGGGTTGTCTGCGGCACGCCCTCCTTTGAACACCGCCGTCAGTTCTGGCAGCATCATCTCAGGCGCGCCGGGGTTCCGCTGGCCGAAGACCTCGATGATGTTGCGCTGGCCGGCGCCTTTGCCATGACAGCCGGTCAGATTCGTGACGCGGTTGCTCTGGCGCGCGATGAAGCGACGCAGCGCGCCGGCGTTGTGGATAACGCCCTGTTGTTTGCCGTCGCCCGCGCGCAGACCAGCCCGGCCCTGGGCAACCTGGCTCGCAAGATCACGCCGCGCTATGCCTGGGATGATCTGGTGCTGCCCGATGATCAGTTGGCGCTGTTGCGAGAGCTGGTGGCGACAGTGCGCAGCCGGCCGCTGGTGCTCGAGGAATGGGGCGTGGGCCGCAAGCTGGCCGCCAGCGAGGGCGTGACGGCGCTGTTTGCCGGCCCGCCCGGCACGGGCAAGACCATGGCCGCCGAAGTCATCGCCGCTGAGTTGCGCCTGGACCTTTACAAGATCGATCTTTCCACTATCATCAGCAAGTACATCGGCGAAACTGAGAAAAACCTGGAGCGCATCTTCAGCGAGGCCGAGCACAGCAACGCCATCCTGTTCTTTGATGAGGCCGACGCCATCTTCGGCAAACGATCTGAGGTGAAAGACGCCCACGATCGCTACGCCAATATCGAGGTCAGCTATCTGTTGCAGCGGATGGAAGCCTATAACGGCGTGACGATTCTGGCCACCAACCTGCGCGCCAACCTGGATGAAGCCTTCATCCGCCGCTTGCAGTTCGCCGTGGATTTTCCCTTCCCCGACGAAGCCTATCGTCTGCGCATCTGGCAGACGCTGTTCCCGCCGCAGACCCCGCGCGACGGTTCGGTGGATTTTGCGTGGCTGGCCCGGCGGCTGAAACTGGCCGGCGGCAACATCCGCAACATCATCGTCGGCGCGGCTTTTCTGGCCGCCGGCGACAGTGGCAAGGTGAGCATGGCCCATTTGTTGCACAGCGCGCGCCGCGAATTGCAGAAGATGGGCCGGCTGGTGAACGAGAAGGATTTGACCTGGGAGCCGTGAATGTTCAGCAGACAAAGGCCTGGGAGGTGGAGCCATGAACAGAACCAATCACACGCCTTCACAACGCGATGCCAAAGTGCGCCGGCAGGCCGGCGCTGCTCCGCGACGGGTAGCGGAACGCCAACCAGTGACGCGCCCGCCCGGTGCAGTCAACCTGTCGGTGGCTTCGCCCGGGGCATTGCGCCTGTTGCAGCGCCGGGCCGGCAATCATCGCGCCAGCCGCTGGATTCAGACAAAGCTGAGTGTTGGGCCGGCTGACGACCCCTATGAACGCGAAGCCGAACGCATGGCCGCGCAGGTGGCCGGCGCATCCAGCGCGGCCCCGGCCCCCGATCGCTCATCTCCCCCGCCGGTGCAAACGGCGGCTTCGACAAGCTCAGCTCAACAGCCGGAAGTCGGCCCGCAGGGCGGGGAGGTCAGCGATGAGATCGAACGCGCGCTGGCCGGCAGCAAGGGAGGCGGCGCGCCGCTGCCCGCGCCCACGCGCGCCAGCATGGAGCAGCACTTTGGCGCAGACTTCAGCGGCGTGCGCATGCACACCGGCGCGCAAGCCGGCGCGCTGAACCAGCAACTCGACGCCCTGGCCTTCACACACGGCGCGGATATTTACATCAGCGAGGGCCGATACAACCCCGCCTCGTCGGATGGGCAACGGCTGCTGGCGCATGAATTGACGCATGTTGTCCAGCAGGGGGCGGCGCGCCCCCTGGCTGCACAGCGCCTGTCGCGCGCCGGCCAGCGCCTGCCCGCTGTGCAACGATTCTCCTTCAAGCGCTTGTTTGGCAGACGACCGAAACTGGTTCACCAGGGCGGACGGAAGATGACGCGCGCCGAATCTGGCAATGTGCCCGGCGCCAGAGACATTGAAACCCGCTACGAATCGGCGCGCCAGACACAACTGCGGGAAGGGCCGGGGTTCTGGCACGAAGACCCGGCGCAGATGGATCAGGCGCTGCAAGAGCAGCGCGAGCAAATGACCCTCGCCAGTCTGCGAGACGATGACTACCGCGCCGAGGCCGGGCCGGCGCCCTACACCGGGCCGACGCTGCCGGCCAATGTCCCGCTCACCGGCGCTGATTTGAAGGCCGCCCGGCGCATGATCTACGACGCCGCCCTCCAGACGCTGGACAACATCCCTCAGGAGGAAGACCCGGCTCGCGCGCAACGCCTGGCGTCCTTGCGCGAAGCGTTCGTGCGCGAGCGCGTCACTGCTCCCATCCGCGATGAAGAATCGCTGCTGTCCCGGATCGCTGCCGGCGACAAGGAGTCGCTGAAGCAGGTCATCAGCAAAGATCTGCTCGACCAGTTGGCCGTGCGCATCGCCGAAGCCTCCGGCCAGGACCTGCATGTGGTGGAGCAACAGGCGCACGCGGCGCTGGTGCAGATTGTGAACACGAGCGGGCGCTGGGCGCCCTTTGCGAAGCATCTCGATCTGCCCGGCGGCGCGTACACCAGCCAGTTCACGCCGGTCAACCAGGCGTTTGATCCAACCTTCGCCGGCTATGGCACAACCGGCTATGCCAGCATGACCGCGCACCTGCCCGTTTCGGAGCAGGCGCCGCTGGAGCAGCGCACACGGGCTACCAACGCCTGGCACACCCAGTTCCGCAGCGGCGACACAGTCAGCGGCGATATTCTGTTCGAGGCCTTCCGCAGCGGCTCGTTCAGCGAAAAAGGCGTCAAGGATCCGCAACAGCGCGCCCAGCTCGCGCGAGAAAAGGCTTACGATTTGCTGAAGGCGATGGTGGTGCAGTACCTGAAGAGCCGCGAGCCGGACGAGCAACAGGCCATTCTGCAGGGCCAGCGCATGCCGACGATCACCGTCGTGTCCACCGCGCTGTTGACTTCCTTCCTGGGCAAGCTCGATCACAAGCTGCTCCAGGTTCACGCCGATGCGTTTGAGTCGTTCCACGGCCAGGAGACAGAGTTCGACATCATCTTTGGCGGCCAGCCCCAGAGGGTGAGGGTCAGATTCAACATCATCAACTTCAACAAGGCGGTGAACGAATTTCGCTGGTTCGGCGCCAGCCGCTCGTCGCAACAATTGAAGATGAACCGGCAGGCCATCCAGCGCCTGCGCACGTTCAAGGACGAAGGGCTGCGGCTGCTCCAGGAGAAGCTGGAGAGCAACCGGGGCAAACTGGCGGAGTTGGGCGAGGCCGAGGAAGCTGAAGCGCTGCGACGGCAGAACCAGGCGCTGGCTGTGCAGATCGAAAAGGTGAACCAGTTGTGGGCGCGCATCGAGAAGGTCTCGGCGCGCTACTGGCGGCTGTTCTCCGGCAGCGGCTCCGGCTACGAACTGCCCGCGCTGGTGTCCAACCTGGCCTATCAGCTCGGCGCGATGGTGCACTACAACTGCATGAGCGGCAAAGACCGCACCGGCATGGCCGATGTCGAAGCCAAACTGCTGGCCTATCAGATGGATCAGCGGGTGAAGGAGGCGCAGGAGTCGGGCGTGTCGCTCGATCAGGTGGACCTTGTGCCCAAATACAACACGTTCACCGAAGGCGACGCCGAAGCGGCGACCCGGCTGATGTTCGAGAGCGGCAACCTGGACATCCAGCAAATCAACACCGGCGTGGCGGGTTACAAGGTGCGCGGGGCCATGGCCGGCCTTGCTTCGGGCGGACGGCTGGGCAAGATTCTGTCCACCGAGCGCGGCCAGGCGGCGCTTCGCAAATACGTGGGCGTGGATGAGCAGATTTCGCTCAAGGCCAAAACGTTCACCAAAGCCGTCAACGCGCTCTCGATTTTCACCGGCGCGTAGTTGGCGGCGAGGTATCGGACTCCTTCGAGGAGTCCGACCCCGGATGGGAAGCGGTAAGTGTTGTTGTGGGTTGTGGAAGGAGGCGAGTGTGTGCAGTTCAAAAATGAGACTGTCTGTCCCGCGCGTGGATTGCAGGGCGAAGCCGGCGCAACGCGCCCGGCAAGCGATGCCGGCGGCGAAAGCACGGGATGCGGGCGCGCAGCGGACAGCGCCTGCCGGCCTGTTGCAGTTGCAGCGCAGCGCCGGCAACCGCGCGGTGAATCGCCTGATTCAGGCCAGGCTCATCGTCGGGCCGGCGGATGATCCCTACGAGCGCGAAGCGGAGCGGGTGGCTGCGCAGTTGGGCGCGTCTGGGTCTGCCGCAGCCGAATTGTCCGGGCAGCGCATTCAGGCGTTGCCGCAGACGGCGGTGGTCGGGCCGGAGGGCGGCGAGGCCGGGGATGAGATCGAACGCCAGTTGGCCGCCGGCAAAGGGGCGGGCGTGCCGTTGCCCGACGACACGCGCGCCGTGATGGAGAGCCACCTCGGCGCCGATTTCAGCGCAGTGCGCGTGCACACCGGGGCCGACGCTGACCGGCTCAACCGGCAACTTGGCGCGCAGGCGTTCACTTACGGGGCGGATATCTATGTGGGCGAGGGAAGGTACAACCCTCGCTCTACCGAGGGGCAGCGCCTGCTGGCGCACGAACTGACCCACGTGACGCAGCAACGGGCGGCGCCGCGCCTGCGTCGTCTGATGAGCCTCGCCGACTTCAAGAAGCAAACCTCGGGCTTTCTGGGCAGTCGCAGCAAAACCGATTTCGCCAAGCTCGACCAGTTGCTCGATGATTACGGCAAGTTCGGCTGGGCAGAGACGGATATTCCGAATCGGAATGCCAAACTGGACGCCATCGAGCGCGAGGCGCGCGCCTATGCCGGCAAAAGCCGGCAGGGCGTTAACAACCTGATCGCCAGCGTTCAGACCGAGCTGAGCTTCATTCAGCCGCTGGCCGAAGCTATTCCCGACATCAACGCAAAGACAAACATGAAAACGGCGATCAAGAAACTGTTCCAGTCTCAGGACGCCTATCTGATCGCCCAGCGCGCAGGTCATCCCATCCCAGGCAACGGCCCTGACTTCATGGGCATCTTCGGCAAAGCACAGCGCGCGCTAAGCGATCTGGGCACGCGCGATCAGGTGATGCGTGAACTGATCGCGGACGATCTCAGCCGGGTTGAAAACATCGCGGCCGACACGAACACGCATCCGCTGCTGCGCGACATTCTCAACGAGGTGCTGGCCAACAAGGATCAGATTTACTTTCAGGAGACGCCGGGCATGGCGTCGGGCGCAGTGTTGGCCGGTCAGAAGGAGCGCGACCGTGGCATCACCGAAAAATACCGCCTCGACATGCAGATGGCGCAAGCCGAGGGCAGCCCGGAGCGACTCAGCTCGCTGGTGCATGAGATGACGCACATCGCCGTTCAGGAAACCTTCGGCAACACAGCGATCCACCTCGCTTTCAAGAAAACCGCGGCCGACAACGAAGTCCTCGCCCTCAGCCGCGTGCGCACGGAGCAGTGTCAGGCGTTGAGCCGGCTTCTCGAAGAAACCCGCAAGCAGTGGTCGCCCGGTCAGTACCGTGTGTTGAAGGAAAAGACAGAGTACCCCATCAACGCCAGCGGGAAAAATACGCTCCGCTCCTATGCGGACGCTTTCAAGAAGAAAGGCGAACTGACGCAGACCGAGTATGACAGGATCATAAACCTCGCGGATCAGGGCGCCAACAACACGCTGATCGAGTTCGACACGGTCATCAACCAGATGATGTTCCTCATGACGGCGTGGAATGTGCCGGAGAAGAACAAGTTCTACGCCAAATTGAGGGAGGTCGCCCAGCAGGCTTATGACTGGCGCCACGCCTGATCCGGCTGTGCGCAAATGAAACCGGGCGCGCAAAGGATGAACAAATTATTGCCAAGCGCAGTGCTTTTTCCCGGCCGGCAAGACAAGCGCACATGGAGCGAATCAAAGTTGGCACGCTTGCTGGAATGCTCAAAACCCTCTTGACATGACGTGTCTCCGGTTGCTACAATCCATCATGGCTGCAGGAATCGATCCTCTCTGCGCAGGTGTGTGGTGTGTGTCCGGTAGGGTCGTAGTCGGCATGAGTGTGTGAGTGGGTTGGCGAGATGAACATACATGATAGAAGACATCGATGAGGCGCTGCGTCGGCTCCTGACGCAGGAATTGCCGGTTCGCAATGGCGAGATTGACATCGCCTTCGACCAGCCAAAACGCGAGTGGTCTGCCCGTGTCAGTCGCCCCACACTGAATCTCTTCCTGTTCGACATCCGCGAGAACAACAAGTTGCGCCAGCCCACGCCGGCCTTCGACGTGATGCGCAATGAAAACGGCGCCGTGGTGCAGCGCCGCAAGCCGATTCGCCTCGACCTGCATTACATGATCACCGCCTGGGCGGCCGATCCTGAAGACGAACACCGGCTGTTGGGCCGCGCGGTGATGGCATTAGCCCGGCATGGCACGTTGCCTGCCGCCGTGCTGCCCGACGCCCTGCGCGACCAGCCGGCGCCCATCCCCATCATGGTGGCCCAGCCCGACATGCCGGAGAAAACCACCGATCTGTGGAACGCCCTTGACAACGAAGTGCGACCGGCGATCGGCTGCATGCTCACTGTGGCGATGAACCCCTTTGCGCCCATCAGCGCGCCGGCGGTGCGCTCGGCCGAGGTGCGCTTTGGTCAGAGCGCCCGGCCCGCCGACCAGCAGTTGACGGCCCCGGATGGCGATGGGCGTTTTCTGTGGATCGCCGGCGAGCTGCGCTTGCGCTCCGGCAAGTCGCTCAAAGGCGCTCGCATCCGCCTGATCGACAAGGCGCTCGAAGTGCCGGTGCAGCCCAGCGGTCAGTTTGTCATCGGCCTGCTGCCGCGCGGACGCTACACAGTGGAGATCACAGCGGAGGGCCGCAAGCCGGCGCGTCAAACCCTAACCATTCCATCGGACAGCTACGATCTGCTGATTTGAAACGGTGCTCAGGAGGTGCGGCGAAAGGCAGATAAGGCAACAAGGCATGGCATCAAGCTCCGCTTTTTGGACGAACGTGGTCGAATCCGGGTGTCGTGAAGTGAAGTCTTAGGAGGTAAACAAATGCCAGAGTATCTCTCGCCTGGCGTGTACGTGGAAGAAGTCGATCGCGGTCCCAAACCCATTGAGGGCGTGGGGACTGCCATGGCGGTCTTTATCGGTTTCACCGAAAAAGCGCAGGCCGTGGAACGCATCGACGGCGAAACAGTGACGCGCGACCTGTTGAACCGGCCCCAACTGGTCACCAACTGGTCGCAGTTTGTGGACAAGTTCGGAGGGTTCGTCAGCGGGGCCTATTTGCCGCACGCAGTATATGGCTACTTCAGCAACGGCGGCACGCGCTGCTATGTGCTGAGCGTGAAGACGATCCCCAGGGCCCAGGCCGGCCTGCTGAACAGCGAGGGCAAACCCATGTTGATCGCGCAGGCCCGGCAGGCCGGCTTCGAGGGCAGCCGGCTGCGCGTGAAGGTTGAGACTGCCGGCGCTCCCGCAGCCGAGAAAAAAGGCCGGGCCGCCAAAGAGCCGGCGGAGGGCCAGCCGGCCGAAGGCGCCCCCGCATCAACGCCGGCCCCTGATGGCGCCACTCCTTATTTCCACATCACCGTCGAGCGCGAGCGGCGCGGCGGCGGGTGGAAGACCGAAGAAGTCATCCGCAACGCCTCGCTGGTCGAGATGGAGGAAGCCGGCGCAAAGCGCGTGGCGGTCTCCTATGCCAACAACAAGCGCCCGGCCCTGATTGACCTGTTGATCGCCGACCCGGCGGCCCCGCTGGCCAAAGTGTGGCCGCGCGAGCAACAGCAGTCGCTCAGCATCGATATGCGCCAGCTGACCCCTGCCACCAGCGCCGATTTTCAGGGCGACGCCGCCGAGCGCACCGGCATCGAGGCGCTTGAGGCCATCGACGACATCACGATGGTGGTGGTGCCCGATTTGATGACCGCCATGCCCGGCCAGCAGCTCGATCTGGCGATGGTCAAGGCCGTGCAGACGGCCATCATTGCGCACTGCGAGCGGTTGGGCGATCGGGTGGCCATCCTGGATACGCCGCCCGGCCTGAACCCCCAGCAGGTCAAGACGTGGCGCATGGAGACCACCGGCTTCGATTCAAGCTATGCCGCGATGTATTACCCCTGGATCGAAGTGATGGACCCCGTCACCAATCAGCCGATGCACATTCCGCCCTCCGGGCACGTTGCCGGCATCTGGGCGCGCAACGACAACACGCGCGGCGTGCACAAGGCGCCGGCCAACGAGGTGGTGCGCGGCGCAACCGGTCTGGCTTACAACTGCACCAAGGGCGAACAGGATGTGCTGAACCCGAATGGCGTCAACTGCATCCGCGCCTTCCCCGGCATGGGCATCCGTGTGTGGGGCGCGCGCACGCTGTCCAGCAATCCATCGTGGCGATACATCAACGTGCGCCGGCTGTTCAACTTCGTCGAAAAGTCCATCGAGCGCGGCACGCAGTGGGTGGTCTTCGAGCCGAACGAGCCGCAACTGTGGGCCAAAGTGCGGCGTGACGTGGGCGCTTTCCTCAACATGGTCTGGCGCGATGGGGCGCTGTTTGGCCTGACGCCAGCCGAAGCCTTCTACGTCAAGTGCGACGCCGAGTTGAATCCGCCCGAGTCGCGCGACCTGGGCCGGCTGGTGATCGAAATCGGCATGGCGCCCGTCAAGCCGGCTGAGTTTGTCATCTTCCGCATCAGCCAGTGGCAGCCCGGCGCGGAAGCCTAGCTCAACTCAAGCGTTGAAAGTCTGGTCATCCGGCGCCGGCACGGTCGCCCGATGACTGAACAGCAAAACAACCAAATCACACAGTGGGAGATGTAAGAGATGGCAGAGAAAGCAGGACGCTCAACAGACCCGCTTGCGGGATTTCAATTTGCGCTCGATATCGGCGGCAAAATCACCGGCTACTTTTCGGAGTGCAGCGGCATCGGCTCTGAGCACGAAGTGATCGAACACAAAGTGGTGGACAAGAGCGGCCGCGAGCTGGTGCAGAAAATTCCGGGCCGGCTGAAGTGGAACGACGTCACCCTCAAGCGCGGCATCACCGACAGTCTCGACATCTGGGAGTGGCGCGACCTGGTGATCGACGGCAAGATGAAGGAAGCCCGTCAAAACTGCTCGATCATCATGTTCGACCGCAACTACGAGCCGGCGGCCCAGTGGGATTTCGTCAATGCCTGGCCGCTGAAGGTCACCGGGCCGGACTTCAAGGCTGACAGCAACGACTTCGGCATCGAAGAGCTGGTGCTCACCCACGAGGGCATGAAGCGCGTCAAGGTCTAGTTGCCCCTCTCTGGTCCGGCATCTGGCTCTTTAATCTGATTTCTGTGATCTGTGCTCTGTGAGCCGCTCATGAGACCACAAACCGAATTCTCCTTCACCCTGCCGGTCGGCTATGTCGATCCAGACGGCAACGTGCACAAAGAGGGTGTGATGCGCCTGGCAACCGCCATGGATGAAATCGCTCCCTTGCGCGACCTGCGCGTGCGAGCCAATCAAGCCTATCTGGCCATCATCCTTTTGTCGCGCGTCATCATCCGGCTGGGCAGTTTGCCGGCTGTCAGCACCAGCGTGATCGAGAACCTGTACGCTGCTGACCTGGCCTACTTGCAGGCCTTGTATCGCCAGATCAACGAAACCGGCAAGAGCCTGATCAGCCTGACCTGCCCGGAATGCAACGCCCGGTTTGAGGTGGACCTGGCCGAACTGGGGGGAGCTTAGGCTACCCCTCAGATCGCCTGCAGGAGGAGGTAGCCTATCTGGCCTATCACTTCCACTGGCCGCTGGACCAGATTCTGAATCTGGAACATGCCGAGCGGCGGCAGTGGGTGGAACAGGTGGCCAACATCAACCGCAGGCTGAACCGGGCGCAGGAGTGATGAACCGATGCCAGACACGCGAAACGATCCGCCCGCGCAGGACGCCGCCGGCAAGTCATCCAGCCAACCTCTGCCCGATGGGCAGGTGGACCTGGAAGCCCTGGCGCGCTATGTCTATGAGTTGCTCAAACGCGAAGCGCGCATCGAGCGCGAGCGACTGGGCCTGAGGAAGTGATCTATGGGAGGTTTTCGCAAGCCGATCACACAGGAAACGCTCATCCAAATGCGCGAGGACATGGCGCTCTACAACGCCTACCAGGGTAGCGCCGGCCAGGCGTTTCGCTTTTATCTGGAAATCGCCGGCATCCTGTCGGCGGAATTTCTGGAATGCACCGGCCTGAGCATGGAGCGCGAGGTTAAAGAGGTCGAAGAGGGCGGCGTCAACGACTTCGTGCACAAGCTGACCGGGCGCACCAAGTGGTCGAACATCACCCTGCGCCGGGGCATCAGTTACTCGCGCGACCTGTGGGACTGGTACTGCGCCGGCCTGTACAGCGGCAAGGTCAAGCGGGTCAATCTGTCCATCATCCTGGGCAACGCCGAGTTGAAAAAGGTCAAGCAGTGGGACGTGTACGACGCCTTTCCGGTGCGCTGGTCGGGCGCTGATCTCAGCACCGACACGTTGCAGGTTGCGATCGAATCGCTGGAGATTGCCCATCATGGCATGTTGCTGAGCAGCGAGGAGGAGAACCCGCTGTAGGCGAGCCGGCCTGTCAGGATCAGATGCGCATGAGCGAGCGACCAGTCTCACCATCATCACCCCCCGGCCTGCGCCCGGTGACGCGGACGCAGGAGTGGGTCCGGCGCGTGTCGTCTCGCTGGGCGCAGCGGACGCAGCCCGGCCGCCCGGCTCCGCTGGCCGGCCCACAGATTGGCCGGCTGACGGCGCGCCTGCAACGTCGAGCGACACAACGGCCAACCTGGTTGAGGCGCGCCGGCGCTTTGTCCCCGCGCATGGTGGATGTCTTCGCCGGCGCTCTAGCGCAGCGGTTCACGCCGCCACTGGTGCGCCGCGCAGCCGCTGAGCAGGCTGCGTCATCCTTGCCGCCGATCGACATGCCGCTGGCCGGCGGTGAGCCGATGACTGACGCGCAGCCGGCCCCGGCGCAGCCGGCGCTTTGGCCCTCTGCCGAAGCGCCCACGCCCACAGCTTCGAACAACTTGCCGCCGCTCGGCGCGCGCTGGGCGGGACGCGCCGCGCCTGCGGCTCACGCATCCCCGACCCCGGCCCCTCGGCCCGTTGTGGATGCGCCGCGTCTCACGGCCGGGCGCATTCGACGCTACTCGCGGGTGGAGGAGGTGGACCCGCTGGCGCTGGCGGCGCAGAACGAGCGCCGACAAGCGCAACCGTCATCTGCGCCCGCATCCTTGCCGGCCAGCCCAACCGATTCCCCTCACGCCACCGCGAGCCGGCCCGCTGCGGATTCTGCCGTCATTCAACGCAGCTCCCCAACTCCAACTTCACCCGCAACTGCGCCGGCATCCGGGCCAGCCCGCGCACTGCCTCGGTCGGCTGAGCCGTTTGCAGAGGCGCCGCCCGTTGGCCCTCGCGCAGCGGGCGAATCGCCGGCTGCCGGTGTCGAGCAAGGGGGGCTGTCTGTTTTGCAGCGATTGCGCCAGGCGCGCACGGCGCAGTTGCGCCGCCAGGCCGCACAGGCTGCTGCGCCCGTTGATTCCGCTTCCCAGTCGGTCTCGACGCCTGCTCCGTCTGCCGGCCCGGCCTCATCGGTTGAACTGCCACCGCGACCGCTTTCCTCCCCCCCGGCAGTGACACAGGGGACCTCACCGCCAGTGGCGCCGTCACCGGCGACACCCTCGATGCCGTCAACGGTCTCGGCACAGCCATCTGTGCGTCCAACCCTGCGCCGGTCGGTTGAGCGGGCGCAGAGCGGAATTTCGTCAGACGAGGTGTTGCCGGTTGAACAGGAGGCCGGCGACACCCTGCCTGACCAGTCGGTTGCGCCGGCTCAGGCTGCGCCACTGCAAACGACGCCGGCGTCGTCGGTTTCTCAGTCGCAGGTTGTGCCACCATTGCCAGAGGCGGCCGCGCAGGATGCGCTGCCGGCTTCTGTGCAACGCGCAAGCCCGGCTGCGGAGACGCTGCAAACACCGCCGGGGGCGTTGCCTCCCCGCCTGTCGCTTGAGGACGCGCCGGCAGAGGACGGACCTGCCGGCCAGGCCGAGCCGCCGGCGGCGCCGTTGCCGCTGGCCAGGCCGGCTGTCCGGCGCATGATCCAGCGCGCAGCCGATACGACGGAAGAGGAGCCGGTCGGGCCTGCTTCGTTGGCGTCTCCCGCGAGCGCGCCGCAAAGCGCGCCGCAGTATGAGCCAACGGCGCAGGAAGTGGCCGCCGCATTTGCCGAACGGGTGGCTGCGCGGGCTGCGTCGCAGGCGCGGTTGCCGGTGCATGTGAACCCGGAGCGAACCAGCGGGAGCGCATCGGATGTCGTTCGACATATCGTGCGCCCCCCATCAGCAGCCTTGTCCGAACCGCCCCTGGCGCAGCGTCGGGGCGAGCGTCCGAGCGAGACGGATCGTCCGGAAGCCCCGGTCGCGCCTGACATGGCGTCGCTGCCGGACATGCCATTGGCCGCTGCGCCCGGCGAAGCCGCGCAGAATGCAGCGCCAGAAGCGGCGCATCAAGCAGCGCCGCAAGCGGCCCGTGACCTGGCGCGCATATCGGGGCCGGTAAGACGGTCTATGCAGACTGCTCCGGCGTTCGAGGGTGTGAAAATGAAAGCGCCGGTTTCTGCGTTGCCGTTGCTCAGACGCCGGCCCTCTTCTGCCGCTGTGCAGCGGTCGCCGGCAGTGTTGCCGCAAGCGCGGGTGTTGGGGCCATCAGATGGACAGGAGGGCACAGAGGGTGACGGTGAGGTTGAGATGAACGCGGAGCGTGAGCGTGCGCCGACGCAAGGGCGCCTGTCGATGTCGGATCGTCAGCCTCTCGCCGCCACATCGCCTGTGACGCCGGCTGCCGGCCCACGAGCACCCGCGACGATCTCGCGCAGGCTGGCAGGGACAATGCCGGTGCGGGGCGCAGTCGTTCAGCGCGCATCGTTGCCCGTCGAGCGGCCGGCGTTGCCGCTGGTGAGCCGAACGACAACGCCACGGGTGCAACGCGCTTTGGAAGATCAGCCCCCGCCGGCGTCGCCTGAGTCGGCGCAGCCCGGGCCGGCCAGCTCCCCCGACTTGCAGGCGCTGGCCCGCAAAGTGTATCCGATTCTCAAACGCATGTTGGCCGTGGAGCGCGAGCGTTTGTATGGCGCGTGACCGCGCCGGTATAGAAGTTGGAGGAGTTGATGATGTTGCCCCAGGCGCTTAACTTCAATGTGCAACGAGCAGCCCGCGTTGTAGAAGCCGGCCATGTGCCGGTGAAGGCCATGATCGTCAGTGTCGATCCGCCCTTTCTGACCATTCCCTGCCAGTTCAACCCCAGCGAAATCCGTTTCAGCAAGGGCACGGTCTGGAGCGATGGCAGAAAAGGCGATGATGATGACAATGCGCCGAATCTGGCCAAACGCAACGTGCCGAAGTCGTACTTCAAGCATGGCGAGGCGCCCCGCCTGAGGATGAGCCTGTTCTTCGACACCTCGGAGATGGAGCACATGGATGTGCGTTACTACACCGATCTGCTGGTGGCGTTGACGCTCATCAATCCGGCGACCAAAGTCTCCGGCGAAGAGCGGCCATCGCTGGTCAAGTTCATCTGGGGCATGTTCTCGGCGTCGCTCACCATGTCGTTCACCGGCTACATCCCGTCGGTTGACCTGACGTTCAGCCTGTTTCTGCCGGACGGCACGCCGGTGCGGGCTGAGGCGGAGATCGAGCTGGTGGCGGTGTCGAGCATGTTGCCGTTCCAGAATCCCACATCGCGCTCCGAAGCGCGCCAGATGTGGGTGGTGACCGAGGGGCAAACGCTGGACTGGATTGCCTATCAAACCTACGGCGACCCGGCGCAGTGGCGGCACATTGCCCAGGCCAACGGCCTGCGCGACCCGCGCAACCTGAGGCCCGGACAGGTGCTCAAGTTGACCCCGTTGCCCTCGCCGGGCGGCTGAGTGCGGGGCGCACCACGCGACCCGGCGCAACACAAGGAATCACCCATGGCCTTAGGCTTTGACCGGTTTCACATCACAGTAAACGGCGCGCCGATCACATCGCCGCTGGCGGACGATGTGATCCGCATGGTGGTAGACACCAACCTGCACATGCCCGGCATGTTCGAGATTCACATTGCCGAAAACTCGGCCCCGTTGGGCATGTACAAGTGGATCGACTCGCCGATGTTTGCGATCGGCGGCAAAGTGAAAATCGCCGCCTCGCCTCAGCCGGCCAACAATCTGCCGCCGGCGCCGGCGATGCCTCAGCCCCTCATCAGCGGCGAGATTACCGCAGTGGAGGCGCATTTCAATGAGGGCGGGTCGGCGGTGCTGGTGGTGCGCGGCTACGACCCGTCGCACCGGCTGCATCGCGGGCGCAAGACACAAACCTATCTGATGATGACCGACAGCGCCATCATCCAACAGATCTCAGCCGCCGCCGGCCTGGTAGCTCAGGTGACGCCCACGACGGTGGTGCACGAATATGTGCTGCGCAACAATTTGACGGATATGGAATTCATCCGCCAGCGCGCCAGCCGGCTGGGGTATGACGTGTCGGTGAACGACATGGGCGCGCTGGTGGTGGGTAAGAGCGGCGTGCCCCAAGGGCCGCCCGTGACGCTGACCTGGAACAAGGATCTGTCCAGCTTTTCCCCTCGCGTCACCGCGGCCAACCAGGTCGGTCAGGTGAGCGTGCAGGGCTGGGACCCCAAAGCCAAGATGGGCATTAACGGCATGTTTGGCGTGCTGCCCAATACCGAAGGCGGCGTCGCCCTCACGCTGGACAAGACGACTGCCCGTACAGTGTTCGGCGCGGCGGCCAAAGATGTGACGGTGGATCAGCCGGTGGCCAACATGGGCGAGGCTGTGGCCGTGGCCCAGGGCATCGCCGGGCGCATTCAGGACGCCATTGTTCAGGCGGATGGGGTGTGCCTGGGCAATCCCGGCGTCACGGCCGGCGTCCCCGTGGTGATCGTGGGCGTGGGCGCCAAGTTCAGCGGGCAGTATCTGGTCACCTCGGCCACGCATGTGTACGACGAAAGCGGATACACCACCACCTTTCACGTGGACGGGCGCGAACCGGGGGCGCTGCTGGCCCTGTTGAACGGCCACGATCACGAGCCGGACGTTGGCCGCGCCAGCGGTGTGGTGATCGGCGTGGTCACCAACAACAATGACACGTTGGGCCTGGGCCGGGTGAAAGTCAGGTTCCCGCATCTGGGATCGGCGCCGCCGGTGGAGAGCAACTGGTGTCGCGTGGCCTCGCCCATGGCCGGCCCGCTGCGCGGGTTCTATGCCATTCCCGAAGTCAACGACGAAGTGCTGGTGGCTTTTGAACACGGCGACGTGAACTATCCGTATGTGATCGGTTCGCTGTGGAACAACGTGGATCGCCCGCCCAAGCCCAGCTCGGCGGTGGTGGTGGGCGGCAAGGTCACCCAGCGCATCTTCAAGTCCCCGGTCGGCCATCAGATCATCCTGGACGACACGCCCGGCGCGGAGAAGATCACCATCGTGGACAAAACGATGACCAACTCGATTGAGATTGACTCCAAGCCGCCGGGCGCCATCAAACTGACGGTGAACGGCGATTGCATTGTTGACGCCAAAGGCAAGGTTCAGATCAAGAGCGCCGCTCAGGATGTGGAAGTGAACTGTCTCAACTTCAAGGTGACGGCCAACGCGAACATCCAGATGAAAGCCAACGCGCAAATGCAGTTGGAGGGGACAGCTATGGTCAACATGAAGAACGGCGCCGGCGCGCAGGTGGCCATGAGCGGCCCAACAGTCAATGTGAACAACGGCGCGCTGGAGGTCATGTGAGCGGGCGCCGCCGGCGCCGCTGGAGCGGATCAAATGCCCGGATACTTGTTGACGATGGGATCACAGGTGATGTGCGGCCACGGCGGCAAAGCCTCGCCCTCCGCGCCAAACCCGCGTGTGAAGGTGATGGGTCAGCCGGTGCCGATGTCGTCGCCGCCGTACATGGTGGCCGGCTGCCCGTTTCAAGCGCCCACGCCGGGCGGGCCGGTGCCCAACCCGTGCACCTCGGCCACTTTTCTGCCGCCGACGATGACCACGCGCGTCAAGTCGATGGGACAGCCGTTGTTGTGCCAGTCCAGCATGACCGGCCCGGCGATCGCCGCTGGCCCCGTGCCAACCGGCCCGCCGTTGGCGGTGGTCTCGCCGGTTCAGATGCGTGTCAAGGCCATCTGATCTGACTTTGAACACGAGGCGACTATGGAGCCACAGCTTCGAGACCGCGAATTCATCGGCCAGGGGCTGGCCTTTCCGCTGCAATTTAACGCGCGCGGCGAGATCGCCCTGGTCACCGGCCCGACCGATATCGAGCAGGCCATTCGCATCATTCTGGGCACCGTGCCCGGCGAGCGTGTCATGCGCCCGACCTTCGGCTGCCGGGCCTGGGAGCTGTTGTTCAGCCCCAACGAAGCTGTGACGCAGAGCCTGATGGTCGAATACGTGCGCGAGGCGCTGGCGATGTGGGAACCGCGCATCGAGGTGCGCTCGGTGGTGGCCTATCGCGATCCGCAGCGCGACGGGGGCATGCTGGTCGAGATTGACTACGAGATCAAGGCCACCCACGATCCGCGCAGCATTGTGTTCCCGTTCTACATAGCGGATGAGGGTTGAACGATGTCCTTACCAGAGCCGATTCTCGACGACCTGCGCTTTCAGAAAGACTTGGTGGATGAGGCGCGCCGACGCATCGTTCGGTATTGCCCGGAGTGGACAGAGTACAACCTGAGCGACCCCGGCATCACGCTGATCGAGCTGTTCGCCTGGATGACCGAGCTGATCGTATATCGGCTGAACCAGGTGCCAGAGAAGAACTACATCCGCTTTCTGGACTTTCTGGGCGTGCGCCTGCAGCCGGCGTCCAGCGCGCGGGTCGAATTGACCTTTCGCACCTCGGTGCCACTGCCGATTGCGCCCGAAGACGACACCAGCGTGCTGATTCCTCAGGGCGCGGAGGTGGCCACCCGGCAAACCGAGGACGAGCCGGAGATTATCTTCACCACCGACGAGCGGTTATTGATCGCGCCGCCGCGCTTGACGCAACTGCGCCGCGCCACTGCTGACAGTGGCGCAGCCGGCGCCGGCAGTGACGACTTCAACAAGAACTACCTGCCGCGCCTGGAGGTCGAGCCGTTCTACGCCTTTGGCCGGCCGCGCCCCCAGCCCGGCGACACGTTCTACCTGGGCTTCGACGAGGGTCTGGACCTCAGCGGCTACATTCTGCAACTGGCCTTCACCTGCGAGGAAACCCAGGCTGCCGGCATCCGCCGCGAAGATCCGCCCTGGGTGTGGGAGGTGTCGCGCGGCAACGGGGTCTGGGAAGAAGTGCCCCTGGGCGCGCGGCCCGGCGAGCGCGACACCACCGGCGGCCTGAACAATGCGCAGGGCAGCCTGGTCTTGTACCTGCCGCTCGATTTGCAGGTCGATGAGGTGCATGGCCGGCGCGGGTACTGGCTGCGGTGTCGCATAGAGCAGCGCCGGCGCGAACAGGGCATGTACCGCGAATCGCCGCGCGTGACCGGTGTGAAAGCCTATGTCCTCGGCGCTACCACGCGCGCCACACACGCCGTCATTGTGCGCGACGAGACGCTGGGCGTCAGCAACGGCGAGGCTGGCCAATCCTTCACCCTGCGCCACGCGCCGGCGCTGGCTCTGCGCGAGGGAGAGCAGATCGAAGTCGAAGAGATGATTGACGGCGAGCTGGTCTTTGTGCCCTGGACGCTCGTCGCCGACTTTTCGCAATCCGACCGGCATGACCGCCATGTGACGCTCGACACGGCCAGCGGCGAGATCAACTTTGGCCCGTGTTTGCGACAGCCCGATGGCTCAATGCGTCAGTATGGCCGGGTGCCCGAAGCCGGGCGCGTGATCCGCATCAGCCAGTATCGCTATGGCGGCGGCGTGGCCGGCAACCTGCCGCCGGACAAACTGCAAGTGCTTAAATCGTCCATCCCGTACATTGACCGGGTGACGAACATGAAGCGCGCCAGTGGCGGGCGCGACCAGGAAACGCTGGAGGAAGCCCGCATGCGCGCCCGGCGCGAACTGCGCGCGCAACAGCGCGCCGTCACGGCCGAGGACTATGAGCACCTGGCTCTGGCCGCCAGCCGGCGCGTGGGTCGGGTGAAGTGCAACGCCGGCGCCACAGCCGGCGGCCACCCTCTGCCGCCCGGTGTTGTCGAGTTGCTGGTCATCCCGGCGGCGCTGGATGCTGTTCAGGCCGGCGACCTGTCCCGGCTGCAACTGGACCCGGCGCTGCGTCAGAGCATCGAGGACTATCTGGATGAGCGTCGTCTGTTGACGGCCACGCTGCGTCTGCGCGAGCCGTTGTACCTGGGCGTCAAGGTGCGCGCGGAGATTGTGGCCGGAGAGTACAGCCGGCCCGAAGCAGTGCAACAGCGCGTGATGGCCGCGCTGCGCGCGTTTATCACCCCGCTGGCCGTGCACTGGCCACCCGGCGACCAGAGCGCGCCGGCTTCCGTCGGCGCCAACGGCCAGTCGGCGCCGGCAATCGCCATCGGCGCGCTGACTGGCTGGCCGTTTGGCCGCCATCTCTACCTGTCCGATTTGTACAGCCTCATTCAGCAAACGCCCGGCGTCAAGCATGTTCGCGAGATCAAGCTGGGCAGCCGGGTGATGAATCTATCCGCTGAATCCGGTCTGGCCCCGCTTGAAGAGGTGACCATGACCGAGCGGCGGGTGATCGAGACGCCCCCCGATGGGGTGCTGTGTTCGTTCGACCACGAAGTGGTGATCGTGACGTTGTAGGCAGTGTGAAGCATGGCTGACACCTCTTTGTCTCCTGTGCCGCTTCCCATTGCGCCGCGCCCGCGCAACGCCGGCGCGCGCGCCAGCCTGCGCGAAGACCAGCAACTGTTGCAGGTCTCGCTCACCGCCGACACCCTGCGGCGCTACCCGGGCGAGCCGTTGCGCCTGTTCGCGCGGGTGGAGGCGCTGGCTGAGCTGCAGGCCGGCCTCTCGTTGCGCATCACCACACCCCCCGGCCTGCGCGTGGACGAATGGCGCGCTCCCGAGGCCCTGGCCATACCGGGGCCGACGGTCGAGACGTTTGGCGACTCAAGTTGCCCCGGCCAGATTCTGACCTGGAAGATCGAGCCGTCGGCGGTTCCCGAGTCCCCCCCGGCCAGCGACGGGCAGCGCCCTGCGCCGGCCCGTTTCGATTTCGAGATTGTGGGCGCGGTGGAGCAGGATGTGGCGCGCGCCGCCTTGCAAATGCCAGGCGGCAATTTGCAAGGCGCGAATGGCGCGGCGCCACCCGCCTTCATGCTGGATTGTCTGGCCGAGGCGCAGGCGCGATTTGACGGCGCATGGGTCACCCGTTCGCAGACGCTGTCCATCCAGGTGTCTCCAAGAGCCGGCTACTTGAGACATCTGCCCGGCATCTACGAGGCCGACGAGCTGGTCAGCCGGCTGTTGATGCTGTTCGAGAGCTTCTGGGGGCCGATTGAGCAGCAGATCACCAACATTCACTATTATCTTGACCCGCGCATGACGCCGGCGGCGTTGTTGCCCTGGCTGGCCTCGTGGGCCGACTGGGTGATGGATGAACGCTGGCCCGAAGCCCGGCAACGGCAGTTGGCGCAGGCACTGGTGTCGTTGTATCGCCGGCGCGGCACGCCGCGCGGCCTGCGCGAGATGCTGGCGCTCTACACCGGCCTCGATCCCGACGGCGACGCCATTGAAATCGTGGAGCATCGCGCCAATAATTTCGTGCTGGGGCCAACCGCCTGCCTGGGGCCGGGCGTGGCGCTGGGGACGCGCAATGTGCCGCACACCTTTTCGGTGCGATTGCGCCTGCCCCGGCTGCAATCCCACGGGTCGCCCGCCGAGGCCGAGCGCGAAGAAGCGCGTCGCCGTCAGACTATCGAAGACATCATCGAGATGGAGAAGCCCGCTCACACCCGCTGCGCCTTGCAGATCGTTTTGGAGGATGAAGCGTAAATGGACACCGATCAATCCGCCCTGAGCGCCGCGTCGAGCGCGGGACTGGCCGGCTTGCAGCACATTCCCGGCCGCCGGCTGGAAGCCATGGACGGCCTGGCGGTCACCGCCGAAATTTGGGAGGAAGCGCACGACTTCCATCGACTGCGTCAGCGCGCGCACAACTGGCTGGCGCATGGCTGCGGCATCCTGGCCGGCCTGGAGGTTATCGCCAGCGATCCGCCCGACAGCACGGTGTATATCCGGCCCGGCGCGGCCATCGACGCCAGCGGCGAGCTGATCGTGTTGCCGCAGGCGGTGGCCTATGACTTTGGCCAGGCGCAGGGTGATGTCTATCTGCTGTTGACGTATGCCGAAAGTGAGGCGGCGCCGCTGCCGGGGAGTGATAGCGCGCGCCTGTATGCCCAAATCGGCTATCAGATTGAAGCGCGCCCGCATCCGCCAGCCGGCCCGCATATCGAGCTGGCCCGCGTGCGCCGCCAGGGCCGTCAGTCGGCTATTTTGAATGCTCAGACACCTGCCCATCCCGCACCAAACGAGATCGACCAACGCGCCCGGCGCAGGGTGGGGGTCTCGACGCGCAAGGTGGCCGGCATTGGGTTGAGCTTCGTTGGTGAGCAGGCCATCAACGAGCAAGCGCGCGCCGGCTATGCGCTGGGCCTGGATGCGTTGGCGCGCGCTGCCAGCCGCGCCGGCGACACAGACTTCTGGGTGGATCATGATGTGCCGCTGAACACTCCCCTAAACCGCTATGCGCTGGTGTGTGTGGTTGGCTTTGGCGCATTTCAAATGTCGCCGGATGACATGAAAGGGCTGTATGATTATCTGCAGGCCGGCGGCACGGTGTGGCTGGAAGGCTGTCATCGGGTTGGAGACGGGGCGGCCGCCGACGCAGCCTGGCGGGACGCGCTGGCTTCATTTGGCATCCAGCCGGCTGATCTTCAACCCGGCCATGCCTTGCTGGTTGAGCCGTGGTTATTCGGCGCGCTGCCGGCGGGATACGACGTCGATGGGCAGGGCCGGCTGCTGGCGCGTGAAGGTGTGATTTACAGCGCGGCCGACTATGGCAGTGTGTGGCAGGGCTGGCGGCAGGGCCGGCCCGCTGCGCGCGAGGAGATTCGCGCGGCGCAGGAGTTGGGCATGAACGCGCTGGCGTATGCGCTGCGCCGGTCGCAGGCGGCGATCCGCCCGGTGTAACAAAAGGATGGGCCTGCTGTGCAAAACGCCAGGTTTGAGATCGAAGACCGTGATGGCTGGCGCAAGACTTTTGTGATCCAGAAGGCCATCACGCATATCGGCTCGGAACCGCGCAACGATCTTGTGCTGGAGACATGGCGCGGGTCTGGCGTCGCGCCGCGCCACGCGCAACTGATCGGGGCCGGCGCCGGCTATCGTCTGGTCAACATCGGCAGCGCCGAGGTGTTGGTGGTGCCGGGGCCGGACAGCCCGCCTGCCCCCGTCGCGCCCCTGTCCGCTGTGGAATTGCAGGACGGCGCGCAGGTCCAGTTGGGCGACTTTCGCTTGCGCTTCTTCAAGCCGGCTGAAGCGCCGCTCAACGTTGCGGTCGCCAACGGCGTCCCCGTTCCGGTCGCATCCGCTGGCGTTGCCGGCCCAGTCAGCGCGCCGGGCGCGAACGACATTGGGCTGCGTTTGCGATTGGACGGGTCGGCGCTCGCGCCGGATTTCCCTCTGCAGGGCGCGGTGGTGGTGCGCAATCAGGGCAACCGCGCCGGCGCGCAATTTCGCCTGCAAGTGACGGGACTCGATCCAGACATGTTCGAGATCGGCGCCGGGCCGATCCTCTTTCCCAATGCAGAGAAGGAGGTGTTGTTTCGCATCACGCACACGCGCAAGCCGCGCCCGCCGGCCGGCGAGTTAATGGTGGTCATCCGCGCCACTGCCCCGGACGCCTATCCCGGCCAAAGCGCGACGGTCACTCAAAAGATTCAGGTGTTGCCTTATTACAGCCATTCACTGACGGTGACGGCTTTGAATTCGGCGGCGAGATGAGGCGCCTTGGCGAAGCTGCATGAACCAGTCTGATTTTCTTCTGGTTGCATTGGCGCTGCTGATCGTCCTTGCGGCGGTTGTCATGGCGCTGGGGGTCGGGCGCATTCAGGCGCGCCTGATGCGGCGGACATTTGAAGTGTGCCTGACGAACGACGGCAATGCGCCCAGCCGGTATGAAGTATGGGCTGAACCGGTCGGCGACACGATGCTGGATCAGAATGCAGTCTTTGAATTTCGACGAGAGGGGGTGTTGCTGGCTTCTTCGCCGGCGCCGCAACGTCGCGCCAGGACAGGCCGGCCGACCGACTCGCGGCCCGGCCCGCTTGCCGCCACGCAAGGCGCTCTGGCCACAGCGTCCTCGGCGGCAGCGCCGGCCGGTTCATGGTTGCACGATGCGGCGGATACGCTTGGTGATATTCTGCCCGGCGAAGCCGGTTCCCGATTGCGTCAGTGGGGGATGCGGATGCGCGCCGGCCAGGCGACGGTGGATCGGGTCGATCGCACCACGGCGCGCTATCGGCGCCTGGTTTCGTCAGGCGCCAGCGCAATGGCGACCCAGCGGCCAGCGGTTGCCGCAGACGCTGACTTTGTGCATCAGCAGGCGGAGCGACTCGATGCAGCGCAAACGCCTGTGCTGGTGCCCGGCCAAAGCCTGACACTTGAATTGACGGTCAGGCCGGCGGCCCCGCAGCGCGCCCATGAAGTCTGGTTTGTGGTGTGCGCTCGCGCGCTCGCCGCGCCAGCGGGCGATGCGGGGGCCGCGCCGGTTCAAACCGAGGCCGGCGCGAACTTCGGCGGCGCGTCTGGCATCCGATTCTATTTGCCGTATGTGATGATTTTCCTCGTGGCTCTGGCGTTGATGGTCTTGCTATGGATCAGCGCGCGCGGGGCGTGACGATGCGCAGGGTGAATCGCCGTGTCTGAAGCGGACCAGTTGGAAATCGTTGCGCCGGACGGTCAGGTTCGGTTTTTCGACCTGGACCCGCAGCGGGGCGTCACCAATATTGGCCGGCACCCGGAGAACGATGTCGTCATCGACGCTCCGGGGGTGGCGCTCTTTCATGCGGTGCTGGATCACCGTCAAAAGCCCTATAAGCTGGTCGTGTTGAGCGACGAGGGGGAGGTGCAGTTGGGCGGGCAACGCCTGCCGGCCAACACCCCCACGCCGATTCAAGGATGGGATAGCTTCAGTCTCGATGGGCTATCAGTGGTGCTGTTGGAGCGGTCTCGCGCGGGCGCGGGCGCAGCAGCGGGCGCAGCAGCGGGCGCAGCAGCGGGCGCGCAGTCGGCGCGTCCTCCGGTGACGGTGGCCGTGACGCCGGCCGCAGCGCCGGCGCGTCCGTCGCAACCCTCAACGCCGGTCGTGACGCCGCAGACGCTGCCACAGGCACTGCCGCAGACGCCGGCTCGGACGCCGGCTCGGACGCCGGCTCGGACGCCGGCTTGGACGCCGCCGGGCGAATCGACGATCGGCTCTGGCGCAACGTGGGAACAAGCCCCGCGCGCCGACAAGGTGAATCTGGGCGCGTTGCCGCCCGATATCCCGGACGAGGTGATTCTTGCCCAACTGGCCGAGCGGGCCTACACCATCGACGCCGGCCAGTCAGCGGTCTGGACGCTGACGGTGATCAACGGCGGCCCCCTGGTGGCGTCGATGGCCGTGACGGTGGCCGGCCTGGATGACCGTTGGGTGGATGTGTCGCCGCCGGTGTTCAACTTGAACGAAGGCGAGCGGACCACAGTGACGGTGACGGTCTCGCCGCCCCGATTGCCTTCCAGCCGGGCCGGCGCGCATCACTTTGCGATTCTGGTGACCTCGCCGGATTATTCGGGCCATGTCAACCAGATGGGCGCAACCCTGACGATCAACCCGTTTTATGATTTTGCGGTCAGCGATCTGTCGCCGCGTCAGCAGACCGTGGGCTGGCGCAAGCGCGTGGGTGTCGCCGGCATTGCGATCGCCAATCGGGGCAATAGCGAGGCCACTTTTCGCGTTAGCGGTGAAGATGACCAGCGTGCGTGCAGCTTCGAGTTTCAGCCGCCCGGCGAGACGGCGGCGCTGGCCCGCCAGGCGGATGTGCGCGTGCAGCCGGAAGAAGTATTGCCCCTGCCGGTGCGGGTCACCCCCAACCGCCGTATGCTGATCGGCTTGCGCAAGGCGATGCACTCGTTGACGGTTACCACTCAGCCGCTGGACGGGCAACAAGCTCCGCGCTCGGTGCTGGGCCAGCTTTACAACGCGCCGTTGATCGGCCCGTGGTTGATCCTGTTGCTGCTGGTATTGTTTGGGTTGCTGATCGTGGCTGTCTTCCGGCCCTGGATTGGCGCGTTTGAGGTCAGCCGGCTTGCCATCAACGAGGGCGAGAGCAGCACGCTGAGCTGGCGGGTTTCGCCGTTTGCTGAGGTGCGCCTGGAGCCGAACCCCGGCGTGCCGTTGCAGCCGCAGGGCAACCTGGATGTCAGCCCGAAAGACACAACGCAATATCGCCTGTACGCCGAAAACCTCTTGACGCGCTTGTTTCCGCCGCTGGCCGTGCAGCCGGCGGTGACCGAGGTGGTGGTCAATCCGTTGATTCCGGTCATCAACCAGTTCGACGCCGATCGCAAGGAAGTGGTGGTGGGCGAAAGCGTGATTGTGTACTGGGACGTGGTGGGCGCGGATAATCTGGTGCTCACCACCAACGGCGCGCCGGACGCCGTGCCCACGGCGCAGCATGTGGGTCAGCGCGTGGTGCGGCTGGAGGCGGACACGACGTTTGGATTACAGGCGTCGAACCGGCATGCCTCGGTGCCGCGCAGCGTGTCGGTGCGGGTCAAGCAACCCACGCCCACGCCGATGCCCACGCCGGCGGTCATCATCTTCGATGTCAGCCCGAAGGTGATTACGCAGGGCCAGGAAGTGCGCATCGACTGGCAGGTGCTGGGCGTGAACGAGGTGCAAATCTCCGGCATTGTGGGAGCGAACACTTTTCCCTCGCAGGGCAGCATCAACCAGTCGCCGCAACAGACGACGGTGTATGTGCTGTCGGCAGGCATTGGCGACGCGCGCGTGTCTCGGCAATGGGAAGTGCGCGTCAACCCGGCCCCGCCGCCCACGCCGGTTCCGCAGCCGCCGACGATTTTGTTCTTCAACGCCACGCCCAACGAGGTGGTGCGCGGCAGCCCGCAGGCCGCCTCGGTGTCGCTGGTGTGGTCGGTGGTCACGCCCACCACGAACATTCAGTTGAGCGGCCCCAGCCTGGGCGCCCCGATTGACAATCTGCCGGAGCAGGGCAGCGTCACCGTGCCGGTGGATCGCGCCGCCTTGTTTGTGTTGACCGCCTTCAACGGCGATCTGAAAACCAGCCGCACTGTGGATGTGCGCGTCCTGGATCCGACGCCCACGCCATTGCCGACGCCCACGCCGCCGCCGACGCCTACCCCTTTCCCGCCGCCGCGCATCGTGTTTGTGCGTGTGGAGGACAGCAACGGCAATGTGTTGCTGCCCGTTGGACCGGACACCTACCAGACGCCTTACAACAGTGTGGTTCGTCTGGTCTGGCAGGTGGACGGGGCCAGCCTGAATGTGCAGCTCTATCGTGACGGCGCGCCGTTGGGGGCGCAGCCGGCCACCGGCTCCAGCGCGCCGGTCAACATTGTGCGCGCGACGCGCTTCCAATTGGAAGCCAGCAACCCCGGCGGCACGGTCAATCAATTCATCACGATCGACCTGCTTCCCAGGCCGGTCCCGCCGCCCCCGTTCAATGTCAACGCGACGAACGAATCGCTGTCATCGGTCACCATCAACTGGGATTACAGCGCGGCGCATGTGGGCGATATCGTTGGCTTTCGCGTCTATCGCGCGCCGATCGGGTCAACCAATTTCCAACTGGTGGCGGCTGAGAACCCGCTGGGCAGCACACCGGCACTGAACGCCTTCTCGCGTTCCTGGACCGACACTGCCGCGCCCGTGTGCAATTACACCTACTATGTAGTGGCAGCCTGGCTGGACACCGTGGGCACGCCGCAGGAGACTCCTGCCGGCTCGCCCTCGATCATGACGCAGCCCTGCCAGCCCACAACTCCCTGAATGCCATGAAAAGTCTGGTGCGCTTAACCACAGCTCGCAGGGCAGCCGCCTGGGGCCTGTGCCTGGTGTTGTTTGCGACGGCGGCGCGGCCCGCGTTGCCATCCCGGTCTGTCGCTGCCCTGTCTGCGCCGGCTGCTATCTCTCGCCCGTTGCTTATCGCCCCGTTCAGGCAGGATGCTCAGTTGTCCGGGTTGATAGCCCGCCTGTCTGTTCAGACCGGCTCCGGCAACCCGGCTGTAGCCTGGAACGGCGAACGCATCACCTACACGATTGCCGTCACCAACACGGGCGCGGTTGCCTTGAGCAACGTCAAGGTATCGGACGGCTTGCCCAACAACGCCCTTGATCAGCTGGTGTGCGCACCGGCTTGCAATCGCACCGAAGTTCCCAATCAATTCCGCGATCCACTGGGCGAGATTGTCATCCTGACGCGCACGGTCGCAGTGGACTGGGTGGTGTCGTCGTGGCCGGCGGGTCAAGCCTATCAGTTTGTGATTGCCGGCCGGGTCAGCGGCCAGGCCGATGGGATGGCACTGGAGAATCAGGCCCTGGTGGAAGCTCCTGGCTTCAGTCCGTTGCCCACCAACGTTGTGCAGACGGTTGTGCGCCTGCGCATCGAGCACAAGGGCGTTGCCCAGCTCTCCGACGCTCCAACCTGGCTGTCGGCTGACCTGGGCGGCGCATTCGGCCAGGACTGGGGAGATTTTGACCGGGATGGCTGGCTTGATCTCGCCCTGGCCACGTCGAACGGCGCCACTGTGTACCGCGCCACTGCAGCCGGCCTGCAAACCTACTGGAGCACCAGCGAGCAGGCTTATGGGGTGGCTTGGGTTGATCTGGATGGGGATGGAACGCTGGAGCTGGTGACGGTGGGCAAGAGCCAGGATGGAACGGCCACGACGCCCGGCCAGAACTTCGTCTTCCGCTACAAGCCGGATCAGTTCGGTTTTGTGGTATCGGCCACGCTCAGCAGCGACCTGCAACTGGTGCGCATCGCCGCTGGCGACTTCGACCGCAACGGCCTGCCCGACCTGGTGGGCAGCACCAACGCGATCAACGCGCCATGCCCAGTGGTGTTGTATCTCAACCAGGGCAATATGAGCTTTGCCCCGCCAGCCTGCGTCAGCGCGCGCGCGACGGCTGCCCTGGGGGTGGGGGACTTCAACAATGACGGCTGGCCCGATCTGGCCCTAGGCTCCTTCCCCGATCAGATCATATTGCTCGAAAATCAAACCGGCAGCTTTGCGTCGCCCAGACTGATTGACACCACTATTTCTTTTCTGCCCTACGACTTTGCCTGGGGTGACTATGACGGCGATGGGTTTCTGGACCTGGCAGCCGCCTTTCCACTGCAGCGCGAGGCGCGCGTGTACCGCAACCTGGCCGGCCAGGGGTGGAGTCTGCCGCCCGGCAATATCATTCCGACCACCGTCTTCATGACTCCGCTGGCGGTGGACTGGGCCGACGCCAACAGTGATTCGCGTGTCGATCTGCTGGTTGGCGACTTCCCGCCCCGCTTGTACCGTTGGGATAATGCCGGTCGCTTGGCCCTGATCGATAGTGTGCTGTTGGAGGCGGCCGGGCGACAGGTTTGGGATGCGCGGAGTGTGCAGGTGGAACCATTTGGGCCGTCTGTTGTGGCGCTGGCCAACCGCGATCGCGCCAGCATGTTGTTCAGTCTGGCCACATCGCGGCTGGCCACAGAGCGCCGGCTGATCGACCTTACGGTTGCCGCACCCCGCGCCGGCGCGATTGCCCTGGGCGACCTGAACGCGGACGGACGGGTGGATGCAGCCCTGGGCGCTGCCGGCGGCGCTTTTGGCGCGCGCAGCTACCTGAACAGCGGCAATGGCTTCGTCAACGGCAACACCTTCGGCTCGAGCGCCGGCCCACAAAGCCTCGCCCTGGCCGATGTGGATGCCGACGGCCGGCTGGAGCTGGCCGTCGCTACGGCGGTCGATGTGCGGCTGTATCTGGCAGCCGGCACGGTGTTATCCAATGTGTCCGTGCCCGCCGGCGGTCCGTATGTGCCGGCCTGGGGCGACATCAACGGCGACGGCTGGTTGGACCTGGCGGTTGGCAGCAATGGGCCGGTGTTCGTGTATCTCAACCAACGCGGCGCTCTGTCGCTTACCCCGTCGTTCGCCACGCTGGAAACCTGTCCTGTCCACAGCCTGGCCTGGGCCGATTACGACGGCGACCGCTGGATGGACCTGGCAGCAGGGTGCCGGGGTGACCGGGCGCGCGTCTATCGCAACAATCGCCTGAATGCTCTGACCCTGGACTGGATGGCCCCGACGCCGTCCATCAGCGGCACGCTGGCCTGGGCAGATTACAATGGTGATAGCCGGCCCGACCTGGCCATTGCCGGCTTTGGCCAGGCTGTCCAGGTGTTTGAGAATGTCAACGGCACCCTGGCCGTTGCTCCTATCTGGTCATCGCCCACGCTCAGCCGCACGACCAGCATCGCCTGGGGCGACTGGGACGACGACGGCTACCCAGAGCTGGCGGTGGGCAACGACGGCGAGGCCGACCAGGTGTTCGGCAATTTGAAGAGCGCACCCGGCCTGCCGCGCCTGTTCTGGCTGTGGACTTCGCGGGAAATCAGCCGCACGACCGGCCTGGCCTGGGGTGACTTGGAGGGAGACGGCGATCTTGATTTGGCAGTCGCCGATGCAGATGGGCGCAGCGGGGTGTATCTTAACGGCGCCTACACACCGGCTCATTACACCGGCGTCTTCACGCCCAGCCTGTCGCTGCCGAATACCCCGGCTTACCTATCCGTGCGCCGGCCAGGTCGCACCGATTCAGCCTGGTTCCACTCGTCCCCCCAGTTGCTGGCTTACTTCACCAGCCCGACGGTGACGGTGCCTTATCGGCTGTTCGATGCCGATGGCGACCGGAGCACCGCCGGCTCGAATGCGCCGGGCGATCGCATTGCGTCCACCCGCTTCGAGTATTCTCTGGATGGCGGCAGCACTTGGCAGCCAGCCACCCCTCACACCACCTCGCTGCCGGCGCTCACCGAGACTCAGCGGTTGGGCGCGGATGGCCTCTTCATCTGGAACGCCCGGCATGATCGGGCCATCAGCGACGATGCCCGCTTTCGCATTCGCGTGATCGAGCAGGAGCGCCTCGGCCCGGTTCAGCGGGCGTCCAGCAGCGTGGTCAGCCCGCCGTTCCGGGTTCGCGCGACCACTTGTCTGTGGGCGGAGCGGCCAGCGTTCACTTGGACGCCCTTTAACCCCGGTGTCGGCCAGGTGACGCAGTTCGTCGGCGTGGTCGGCGCCGGCAGCGGGCCGATCACCTACACATGGGACTTTGGCGATGGCAGGCCACCGCGCGTTGGCCAGGTGGTGCAGGTGTCCTTTACCCTGACCAACACCTATCGCGTTCGACTGACGGTGAGCGGCGCGCCGTGCCCGCAGAACCGCGAGGTGATCACGGTCTCCAATGTCCAGGTGGGCAGCGGCGTGCCGCCCCATCGTCTCTATCTGCCGGTTGTTCGGCGCGCGGCCACGACGATGATGACAATGACGGGTATCGCTTCGACGCAGGATCATGATCCGCTGGCGACGGCTATGTCAGAGCAGGTGGCCGAGCTGAACGGTGAGACGGACGCTGCGGCCGGCGTCACGCGCCTGTATTGGAGCGCGCCAGAAGCCGGGCTGCCGATCGGCTATCGCCTCTACCGCATCGGCCCGCCCGACAGCCTGCCGCGCCTGATTGCAACGCTGCCGCCCGACCGGCTGAGCTTCGAGGACAGCGTTGCCTGCGATGTGGGCTACTTCGTCACGGCCCTGTGGGACGACGACGCACGCGAATCGCCGGCCAGTGCCGCCAGCTATCACACCCCGCCCTGCGCGCTGGCTGCGCAAGCTCCGCCGCACGCAGAAGCATTCGTCGCGCCGGCGCTCCGGCCATTGGCTATGCAGACACCGCTTCCTGTTGGCGAGCCGATGAGACCCGCGCCCATCGACGCTCAGATGACCCGCTCGTCGCAGGTCATGTCGTCTTTCTCTGTTCAGCAAACCGAACTGGCTGTCTGCGAGACAATGACCGTGACCACGAGCGGGATTGTCGGCCAGCCCAGGCTGGCTACGGTTGCCCGGCGCGCGGCGTTCTGGTCCACCGGCGCGCACGACCCCGCCCGCGTCAACACGGATGGCAGCATCGAGGTGTTCATCTACGATGCCGACACGCTGACCTTTACTCAGGTCACCAGCTCGAACGGCAGCATCCTCGGCGGATTTAACCTGTGGCCGAGCCTGAGCGCGAACGGACTGAAAGTAGCCTTTGCCTCCGATCGCAACCTGGTTGCCGGCGGCAACTCGGACGGCAATTTTGAAGTGTTTGTCGCCGAAGTGGGGGCTGGCGGCGGGGTGACGCTGGCTCAGGTCACCACCACTACCATCGGCGCCAACACCGCGCCCATGCTCAGCGGCGATGGGAATGCGATCGTATTTGTCTCGGATCGCAACCTGGCAGGGCAGAACGCCGATCAGAACCAGGAGATTTTCGTCTCGCGCCTGGCCGGCTTAAACGTGTTGACGTACACGCAGGTGAGCGTTTCGGCCGGCGTGGTGAACGACGCGCCCGCCATCAATCATGACGGCAGCCGCGTCGTTTTTGTGCAGCGCGCGCCGCTCAACATCGGCCAACCGGTGACGATTGTCCTCTCATCCACCCTTCTGATCCCGATCGGCACAGCCGGCGAGAATGTTAATCCGCGCCCCGCCATCAGCGCCGATGGGTCGCAGGTGGCGTTTGTCTCCGATCATAATCTGGTTGGCGCCAATCCGGGCGGACTGCCGCAGGTATTTGTGTACGATGTGGGCGCTGCCCAGCTTCGCCAGGTTACAACCGGCGGTGTGTCGCCTGTATGCGCCCCGGCGATGAATGCCGGCGGCCAGCGCATGGCCTGCGCAGAGACGGAAACACAACTGGCGCTGCGCAACCTGGTCAGTGGGCGCACCATGACTCTGCCATGGGGTGGACAGACCCTGCGCGCGCCTTCTCTCTCCGGCGACGGGCAGACCGTTGCATTTGTCTCCGAAGGCCGGCTGGTCTTGTCTCGCTGCCCGGTGACTGATCTTTCGCTGATCAAGATCGCCAACGCACAGGCTCCCTCCGGCGGTCCACTGAACTACACGATCATTGTCAGCAACACGGGCGCTTCCACCGCGACCAACGTGATTGTGCGCGATGTGCTGCCCGATGCTGTGTTCCTGCCGCCGGAGCTAAACCCCGACCAGACTGATGACGACGACAGCGCAACCGGCTTTGGCGGTGGATCGCTTAACGTGGCTGCCAACAACATCACCTGGACCACCAGTCTGGCCGTCGGCGGCCTGCCGGGGGCGGTTACCCTGGCTGGCACGTCCTCCAACCCTGCCGCGCTGCCCAATAACCGCTCGACCAGCTCCTGGTTTTCCATGAGCGACAACAGGCTGCTGTTGCACCTGGACGAAACGCCCACTCAGACAACGTTCCTGGATTCATCAGGGCTGGGGCATCATGCCACGTGCTCCTCATGCCCGGAGCGCGGCGCGCCGGCCCAGGTCGCCGCTGGGCTAGAGTTTAATGGCCTTAACCAGTTCGTGTGGGTTCCTCATGACTCAGACTACAACTTTGCCACCAATCAGGACTTTACCGTGATGGCCTGGGTACGGGCCGATCCCTATCAGCCTGACGATGACCAGGTGGACAACAGCATCATCGAAAAGTGGGATGGCACCGGCAGCAACGGCTATCCGTTCGCTATTCGGCTTTATAACTCGACCAGCTCCAACAGGGGGCGTGTGGTCGCCCTGCGCTACGACAGGCTGCTGAACCCGTCGGTAACCTCGCTCAGCCGAATTGACGATGACCGCTTTCACCACATCGCCTTTGTGCGGCGCAGCAGCCGCCTGTATCTTTACGTGGACGGCGTGCTGGAGAGCGACGCGCCTGACGTCACCGGCTCGTCCTTGCTCTGTTCACTCTACAGTTGCCGAACCCAGAACAGTGTGGATGTGTCGCTCGGCCAGCGCGGCGGCAACACCAATCGCTTCGCCGGTGTGATTGACGAAGTGGCCATCTTCGCCAAGGGGCTGACCGACGCCGAGGTGCAGGCCATCTACAGGAGGCAACTGGTCGGCGCATATCATGCCGGCCTGTTCGAGTCGCGGGTGATTGACGCCGGCCGGCCGGTCAACTGGACTCGACTGAGCTGGCTGCCGGACCGGCCCTGGGGTAAGGAGCTGCCCGGCGCCAGCCTGGCCGAATTCGGCTATCCATCCCCCACCGGCTCGGTGAATATGACCGGCAACGTGCTGCTGTTGCACTTGAACGAGCTGTCAGGCGCAACGACGTTCAGCGACACATCGGGCGGCGGGCGCCACGCAACCTGTTCGGGAACCGCCTGTCCTGTCGCCGGCGCCCCCGGCTACTATGGGGCCGCCCTACAGTTTGATGGCGCCAACGATTTCATCCGTGTGCCCGATGGGGATGCGCTCGACGTGCGCGACGAGCTCAGCATGGAAGCCTGGGTTTATCCGTCTGCGCAGAACTATACCTGGCGCGACCAGAAGCTGATCGGCAAGACGCCGATCGGCAGCGGCTATCTGCTTGGCCTCTACTATGGTCGGCTTGATCCCGAAATTTGGACCGCAGACCAGCACTATCGGCTCGCCTTTGGCAGCAGGCCGGTCGTCACGCCGGGTCGCTGGACGCACGTTGCCGCAACGTTCCGCGCCGGCGATCAGATCGCCGTCTATGTCAATGGCCAGCAGGTCGTCACCATGCCTGTCGGCAGCGCGCCCATTGCCGTGAACAACACGCCGCTGCACATCGGCATTGCCCCATGGAACGCGAACGAATTTCCGTTTCAGGGTTATCTGGACGAAGTGGCGGTCTACAGCCGTACCCTGAGCGCAGACGAAGTCCTGGCGCGCTATCAGCGCGGGACTGGGCGGGTGTTGTTCCAGGCGCGTTCGTGCAACGATCCATTGTGCAACGGCGAATCGTTCGTCGGCCCGGATGGCTCGCCGCGCACATTCTATTCCGAGTTGCTGAGTAGCGCGCTCGGTCCACCCACCGTGACGCTGAATCTGTCCGCCAACCGTTACTTCCAGTATCGCTTGTGGCTATCCACCCTCGACCCGGCTGTAATGCCGGCGGTGTATCGGGCGCAGGTGGGGCCTGCTCACGGAGCTACCAGCGCCACGCAGGGCGAATGCAATGTTGTCGGTGGTGAGGTCGAATGCCACCTGGGCGCGCTAGCGCCGGGCATGACGGCGACTGTTTCTATCTCGGCTGCCGTCTCGCCGCTGGCGCCGGTCGGCCTGGTGACCAACACTGCCGGCGCCCGCAGCGACGCCGACGACTTCAATCCACCCAATGACGCCTACACCGTCACGACCTTTGTGACGCGCAACGTGACGCTGGCGATCAGCAAGCTGGCCGCCATGACCGTGGTGAGCAGTCTCCAAACCATCACTTACACGATTCGCATCACCAACGAGGGCAGCTCCACAGCCAGCGGCGTGGTGATGAGCGACTTTGTGCCGGCGGATATCTTCGTCACCGGCCTGACGGCCAGCGGGTTGGCATGTGGGCGCGTCGCAAACTACGTCACCTGCGGGCCGAGCAACCTGAACAGCGCTGCGGTTGCCGTGGTGCAAATCTTTGGTCTGGCCAATCCGGCGGCCCTGGGTGTAATCACCAACACAGCCTTCGTCAGCGCTACTGCCTTCCCGGCCGGCGCGACAGCCAGCGTGTCCATCCCGGTGCGCTCGACGACCGATGTCAGTATGACCCTGCTGCCGCATGGCGCGGCGGTCGCCGGCGACTGGCTGACTTACACCGCGCGCATCACCAATGCCAGCTTTGCGGTTGCGCAGGGCGTGAGGCTTACTGTCACGCTTCCGCCCAGCGTCACCAGTCCCCACAGCGGCTATGCCGGATGCACCGTCAATCCGAACACGGTGGTGTGCGATCTGGGCGACCTGGGGCCGGGTGCCATTGTCAGTGTGCCGGTGGGCATGCGCGTGAACGCAGAGCGCCTCGACCCGCTCTCGCTGGCTGCGCAGGTGGATCTGGATAGCATTGACTTCCAGCCCCTGAACAATGCCGCCTCCATCAGCGTGCCGGTGCAGACGCGCGCCGATCTGCGGCTTGCCAAGCAGGGTCCGTCATCGGTGCTGGCCGGCCAGCGCGTCACGTACACCCTGGCTTACACGCAGGCCGGCCCTTCGCTGGCCAGCGCCATCACGCTGACCGATCTTCTGCCGCCTGGCGTTGACCCAGGGAGCCTGATTGTGCATGGGCAGACGCCGCCGGGTGTCTTTGGCGGTCCGCTGATGGCCGGTCTGTCTCTGACCTGGACGGCCAGCGCCCTGCCGCCTGGCGCCGCCGGATGGATCACTTTCAGCATACCCGTGACAAATGTTTTCCCGCCAGCAGGTCTGTCGAACAGTGCGGCGCTCACCGCCGCCACACCCGACCCCAGCCCGGCCAACAATATGGCGATTTTCAACACCGTGGTTGCGCCGGTGGCGCCTTCGTTGGTGGTTCTGGATTTGCCTGCCGCGGCGATCAGCGGCACGCTCGCCGTCATGACCGCCACGGTGCAGCCCCCCGATGTCACGCTGCCCATCACGTTTACCTGGACGATCTCCAATCAAACCGGGGTGACGCAGGGGCAGTTAAGCCCGGTAAGCGTCATTGGGGTGACCTGGACAGTGACTGGAACGCAGACGGTGAACGTGCAGGTGGTCAACATCGGCGGTGTTGTCAGCGCGTCCGGCAATGTGAGTGTTGGACCCTGAGAGTTGATTCATGAGGGCCAATCGCGCGGCGTGCGCTGTGGCATTGCTGAGCCTGACCGGCCTGCTGGCGTGTGGCGGCGCGCCCACGCCGCAAACGATCATTGTGCGCATGCACGAGGCCGGCTCGGCCTCTCAAACGGTCGCCCCGCCGGCGGCTGCGACGATGGCGCCGCCCAGGCTGGGGGCTGCGCTCGTTCAGGAGGCCACGCCCGCGCTGCCCGTATCCCCGGCTTGCGCCTTGACGACGCTGCCGCCCGGCCAGCATATCTCGGCCAGCGGCAGCTACACGCAGACCGAAGATGAAGCCGCAGGCTACATGACCTGCCGCATTGAGCGCGACTCCTGCGCGTTCGGCCTGCTCATTCGCAATCTGGATGCCGGCATCCTCTTTCAGGAGGAGGAGCCTGCGCCGCACAACGACGAAGACCGGCGCATGCACCCGGCCATGCTCATGCCCCTCACCCGGCTGCGCGATCTGGTGGCCGCCGAATGGAACGGCGAGGCGCGTCTGGTGGTCTCAGACGCCTATGACGCGCTGCTGGAGCACGATCTCAATCAGGCTGACTCCAGCCGCAAGTATTCGTTGCACTTCGAGGGGCGCTCGATTGACTTGCTGCTTTCGCCGTATGACCCGACGCGCCTGGATCGGCTATGCGCGCTGGCGCACTGCGCCGGCTTTGATTGGGTGCATCACGAATACACCCACTGCCACGCTTCCATCCGCGCGATGAGCCTGTGCGAGGTGTGCAGCGGCCAGAAGTAAGGGCCAGCCGCCGGCTGACCCCACGCGAGAACCTTATCTGGATTGACGCTGCTTGAATTCCTCGAGGATGGCGGCGGTGGCTGTGGCGCCGAACCGCGCGCAGCCGGCGTCGATGACTGCCAGCGCCATGTCGAGCGTGCGCACGCCGCCGGCCGCTTTGACCTGCACGTTCGGGCCAACGGACGCCCGCATCAGCTTCAAATCCTCGATCGTCGCGCCGCTGGGCGCAAAGCCGGTGGATGTTTTGACAAAGTGCGCGCCGGCCTGCTCGCACAACTGGCATCCCAGCACTTTCTGTTCCCGGTCCAGGTAGGCGTTCTCCAGGATGACCTTGACAATGGCGCGGCCTCTGGCAGCCTCGACCACGGCGGCGATGTCGCTGCGCACGAAGTCCGCCTTGCCGGAGCGCAGGGCGGCAATGTTCAGCACCATGTCCAGTTCCACAGCGCCGTTGGTCATGGCCTCATTAGCCTCGAACACCTTTACCGCTGTCGTCGTGCTGCCGTGCGGAAAGCCGATCACTGTGCCAACGCGCACATCGCTGCCGGCCAGCAGTTGCGCGGCCAGCGCCACATCGCACGGGCGCACGCACACCGACGCCACGTTGTAGCGTAAGGCCAGTTCGCAGCCGGCCACGACTTCAGCTTCGGTCATTTCGGGCTTGAGAAGCGAGTGATCGATGGCTTTGGCCAGTTGTTCGTAAGTGATCGTTGCGCTGTTCAGAGCGGCGGACAAGGGTGAGTGATCTCCTGTCTTGAAGCTGTTCAATCGAATGGCGCGCTTCGCGCTGTTTGCAATGGATTATAAAGGCGTCGGGCGATTAGCCGGCGCGCGCGTCGAGCAGCCGGTTCAGCTCTCGCCGGGCCTCTTCCAGCTTTTCGACAATCGACGCCCGGCGGTCTCGCAACGCGGCCAGTTCCTCTTCGGTGGTCTCGCGCGCCATTTCCTGATCGACCCGCGACAGCAGCAATTCGTACTCAGAGATGATCCGCCGCCACCACCGGGCGTACGTCTCGGCGCGGCTCATGAGCTTGCCCATCCGGGCAATCATGCCACAGGTTGCGAGGCGCTTGACATGCGCGCAGACGCGATGTATACATTAGCCGGCTAACTATCTGGCGCGACGCGACGCCGGCGATCTGCCCATTATGCGCAAACCAATCGATCCCGATTCACTCAATCACCTGTTGTGGCAGGTGTGCCGGCTCAACCACGCCCGCGCCCATCAGTTGTTCGACGCGCTCGGCGTCTACCGGGGGCAGCCGCCGCTGCTGGAGGCGCTCTGGGAGCAGGACGGCCTGACGCATTCTAACCTGGCGGCGCGGCTGCACGTGACGCCGGCCACGATGAGCCGGATGATCCAACGCATGGAAAAGGCCGGATTTGTCGCGCGAAAACCCGATCCGGCCGACCTTCGCGTGTCGCGGGTGTATTTGACGCAGGCTGGCAAGGATATCCGCTCGGCGATCGTGCAGGCCATTCGCACTATCGAGGCCGACACGTTTGCCGGCTTCACCCTCGAAGAGCGCGTGCTGCTGCGCCGCCTGCTTGAGCGAGTCCGTGACAACCTGGTTCGCGTTGTGGGCGCCGGCCCGCTGGAGTGAGCGGCGGCGTATTCCTTGATGCGACTTTGGGCGATCGAGGCTGTTGATAAGACCGGGCATCCGGCGGTATCCGATAGACGACTCAGGTGGTGTTAAAAATGGCAGTCAGTGAATTCACCGTTCAGCGCGCCTGGCAGGCCGATCGCGCCTCGCCAGCGCGCTGGGTGCTGTCGCATGTGCGCCGGCACTGGGTCTTTCTGATCGGCATTCTGATCGGCGCGCTTGGCAACGCCGGCGGCGCGCAACTCATGCCGTTGTTTATGGGGCGGGCGTTCGACGCCATCGCCCAGGCTCAGCCCGATTACAGCGCGCTGGCCGCCGCCGCCATTCTGATCGTCGTCTCACAGATCGTGCGGGCCATTCTGCAACTGGGGCGCAACTTCTCGGCCGAGATCATCGGCCAGCGATTGGAGCGCGATCTGCGCGACGAACTCTACGCCAGCCTGATCGGCAAGAGCATGTCGTTTCACGATCAGCAGAAAGCGGGCGACATCATGGCGCGCTGCACCAACGACGTGCGCGAGATCAATCTGATGATGAATCCGGGCGTTAACCTGGTGATCGGCTCAAGCGCCTTTCTCATCTTCCCACTTGTGTTCGCCCCGCGCATTCATCCGCAACTCGTCATCATTCCCGCTGCCTATGTGGTGTTGTATGGGCTGGCCGTGTGGCATTACCTGTCCCGCCTGTTGCCCGTATCGCGCCTGGTGCGGCAGAACTTCGGCGCGCTCAACAGCGCGCTGGCTGAGTCCATCGAAGGCGTCGAGACGGTCAAAGGGGCCGCGCAGGAAGCCCGCGAGATCGAACGCTTTGACGGCGCTCTGCGCAACTGGCGCGATGCGTTTGTGCTCCAGGGCAGGGTGGAGTCGCTTTATTTTCCGCAACTGCTGTTGGGTGTCACTATGGCTTTCGGCGTGCTGCATAGCCTGATTCTGTTGAACGCCGGCCAGATCACCATCGGCGACGTGATCGCCTACAACGGCATGTTGATGATGTTCGGCTTTCCCACCTTCTCCGCCCAGTTCTCCTATGCGTTGGTGTCGTCGGGCATGGCCAGCGCGCGGCGCATGCTGGAGCTGATCAACGCGGAGTCGAAACTGGACGAAAACGCCGGCGGCTATGACGCGCCAATGCGGGGCGAGGTGCGCTTCGATCATGTGTGTTTCGACTACAACGCCGGCGGCGCAAAGCCGACCCGCGTCGATGCAGCCGACCCCTGCGACGAGGACGGCGCGGCAACGCTGCGCGATGTCTCGTTCCACATCCTGCCCGGCCAGACGGTGGCCATCGTCGGCCAGACCGGCTCCGGCAAGAGCAGCATCATCAAACTCATCAACCGCATCTACGACGCCAGCAGCGGCTGCGTGCAGGTGGATGGCGTCGATGTGCGCGACTGGAATCTGGCCGCCCTGCGCCGGCAGATTTCAATCATCGAGCAGGACGTGTTCCTTTTCTCGCGCACCATCGCCGAGAACATCGCCTTTGGCGCGCCCGGCGCCACGCAGGAGCAAATCGAGGCAGCCGCCAGGGCCGCTCAGGCGCACGACTTCATCCTCGGTTTTCAGGACGGCTATCAGACTGTGGTAGGCGAACGCGGCGTGACGTTGTCCGGCGGCCAGCGCCAGCGCATCGCCCTGGCGCGCGCTTTTCTCACCAACCCGCGCATCCTCGTGTTGGACGACTCGACCAGCGCCATCGACAGCGCCACTGAAGACATGATCCAGCGGGCCATCTTTCGCGCCGCTGAAGGGCGCACGACATTCATCATCACGCATCGCCTGTCGCAGATCCGCTGGGCGGACACGATCATCGTGATGAAAAAGGGCCGCGCGGTCGCCATCGGCGCGCACGATGAGTTGATGCAGACTTCGCCGGCCTACCGGGCCATCTTTGATTTTTGGTAACTGCCTACCATTTCTACGGGAAGTGCGGTAAATTATCGCTGTGGCTGAGCAACTGCCGGAAGTAGAAATCCTGCTCAAGCGACTGAGTTCTCTTGAGGCGCAGATTGTCCGTCTGCAGGCGGAAGTGGCC
>DAOTYS010000243.1:0-2821 GCA_034434575.1 Thermoflexales bacterium | reverse complement strand
GGAGCAGCGGCAGACGAAACGAGCGCATCTCGATTTACGATTCTCTGATTGACGATTGACGATTGCGGCGTTCTCCTGGCAATCGTCAATAGTCAATTGGTCAATCGTCAATCAGCGTGGGGCGGACAGGACGACGTTGAAGATGGCGAGCACGAAGAAGGCAATGGCCAGGAACACCGTGATCGTGAACAACAGTTTGTCCACGCCGCGCCGGGTCTGGTAGACGCTCTGGGCGCCGCCGAACACGCCGCCCAGCTCTTCGCCTTTGCTCTGCAACAGCACCACCGCCACCAACGCGACTGCCAGGAGAATCTGGGCGATGCCGAGAAATACGTTAAGCATGGGCGCGATTATAGCGCAGCGGCGAGTCAAAAGGGGAGTGTTCACAGCAGGGGCAGGATACACGCCTAGCTGCCAGTGACACCACAGAGGCGCAGAGGGCGCTGAGAGAAACGCTGAAACAGGCTCTATGTCCGTGGCGTCTCGGCGGCGAGTTTCTTGCGCGGGGATATAGCTGTCCCGGGTTGTGAACTCAGCCGGCCATGTCGCTGGCTATAATGATTCGCATGTCTGTCGTCGAGGATGTGAAGAGCAAGATCGACATCGTTGATGTCGTCAGCCCCTACGTCAAGCTCACCCGCAGCGGCCGCAACTATCGCGGGCTGTCGCCGTTCCAGGCGGAGAGGACGCCCTCTTTCTTTGTCTTTCCCGAGACGCAGACGTTCAAGGACTTTTCGAGCGGCGAGCAGGGCGATGTGTTCTCCTTCCTGATGAAGAAGGAGGGGTTGACCTTCAACGAGGCGCTGCGCGAACTGGCCCGGCGCGCCGGCGTCGAAATCCACGAGCGCACCGAACAGGACAAAGTTGCCGAAGATCGTGACGCGCGCCTGCGCCAGGCGCTGGCGCAGGCGGCTGAGTATTTCCATCACCTGCTGATGACCGCGCCGCAGGCAGCCCACTGCCGCGCCTACGCGCAGGACAAGCGCCGTCTGAAGCCTGAAACGATCGCCGCCTGGCAACTGGGCTACAGCCTGATGGACTACCACGCGCTGACGAATTACCTGACGGGGCGCGGTTTTGACATTCACGAGTTGATCGGCGCCGGCCTGGTCATCGAGAACGAGGAAGGCCGGCGTTACGACCGCTTTCGCGGCCGGCTGATGATTCCCATCCGCGACGAGAAGGGCGGCGTGGTCGGTTTCGGCTCCCGGTCGCTGGACGGCAGCGAGCCGAAGTATATGAATTCGCCGCAGACGCCAGTGTTTGACAAGGGACGCCTGCTGTTCGGCCTCGACCGCGCGCGCAGCGCCATCCGCAACGAGCAGACCGCCGTGTTGGTGGAAGGCTACATGGATGTGATTGGCGCGCACCAGGCCGGCTTCACCAATGTCGTCGCCGGCATGGGCACGTCTTTGACCGAGAGCCAGTTCCGCGCGCTCAAGCGCCTCACGCCGCGCATTGTCATGGCGCTCGACCCCGACGCTGCCGGCAACCGCGCTGTGTTGCGAGGCCTCGATGTCGCGCGCGACACGCTGGAGCGTGATGACGCGCCGGCCTTTGACCCGCGCGGCATTATCCGCCACGAGTCGAAGTTGAACGCCGACATCCGCGTGGCTATCCTGCCCGATGGCATGGACCCGGACGAGATCGTGCTGGCCTCGCCAGACCGCTGGCGCGAGGTGATCGCCGCAGCGCGGCCGGTCGTCGAGCACGTGATTGACGCGCTGCTGGGCCATTTCAACACCGAAGAGCCGCGCGGCAAGTCCGACGCCATCAAGGCGATCGCGCCCATCTTGCGCGATTTGTCCGACCCGGTCCAGCGCGACGTGTATCTTCAGCAGATCGCCCGCAGACTGCGACTCAATCCGCGGGCGGTGGTCGAAGCGACGGGCCTGGCATGGGCGGCGCAACGTTCTGCGCGCGGGCCGCGCGCCAGCGCGCCTGAGCCTGAACAGCCATCGCCGGCGCAAAACCTGCCCGATGCGTCCAGGCCGGCCGGCGCGCCAGCCAGAGCGGGCAGGGTCGATCTCGAACTGCATCTGATTGCCATCCTGGCCCGCCTGCCGGCTTTGCTCATGGATGCCAACGTGGCCCTCACGCGCGCCAACCTGGAAGTGTTGGGCGTTGACGACTTTCTGAATCCGGCTTTGCGCCTGGGTTTCGTTCAACTCAGCCGCGCCGCCACCGGCCAGCCGCAGAGCGAATACGACGACGATTGGCTGAGCCTGATTGCCGACTACGCATGGAGCGACGGCGCGGCGGGCGGAGAGGCAGTGTTGCGCGAGGAGGCCATTCGAACAGCGCTGCGGTTGCGCATGGAGAACTTGCAGCGCGAGCGCGCCGGCCTGGCTTTCCTCATCGATGACGCGCGCAACAGCGGCGATTCTGAGCGGGTCGCACAGTATAATCTCAGGCTCATGGATATTTCGGCGAAGCATCTGCGCGCGCAAAAGGCGCTTCGCCTGAGAGGTGTTCTGGTGGTTGGCTGAAGTTGCTGAACATGCATCCAAAGCTTGATGATCGTATGATGAACTCGCGGGCAAAGTCAACACGGCAGAACCTGGACCGGCGTGACACCAGACGGCCGGATGGGGCCGGCTTGCAGAAGGGCGATCGCGACAGTCGGACATTTGGGCCGGCTGCTTCTATGCGCGACGGCGTCCCGGGCGCGCAGGACAATGACGTTGCGGCAGACGACACCGATGTCTTGCGCGCCGACTCACTGGCGGGCGACGGCCTCGACGAGATCGAGGCCAACACGCGCGAACAGCCCCTTGATCTGGATGATGAAGCGGAGCTGGCCGCAGCGTATGCGCTGACA
>DAOTYS010000242.1:0-2774 GCA_034434575.1 Thermoflexales bacterium | reverse complement strand
GGATCTCGCCCAACGGCGCGCCGTCCGTCGTGACCACGCGCAGGCCGATCAACTCATGCGGATAATAACGACCCGGCTCCAGCGCCGGCAAGTCCTTCGCGCGAACCAGCATGATCGCCCCGCGCAGCGCCTCGGCGTCGTTGCGTGTGGCAATCCCTTCGAGCTTGTAGAGAATCACATCCTGATGCGGCCGGCGCGCTTCGACCTTGCAGGAGCGAGGGGCGGACTGGCCCGCCGGGCGCAGATAGACACGGCGGACGGACAATAAAGCCGTCACATATTCACGAGGGACTTGCACGCGCACCTCGCCGGTGATCCCATGCGGACGAGTGACCAGCCCGATCTCGATCAGACCATCGGCGGCGACTTTGTAATCCGGCGCGCGTGTGCGGGGCATGGGTGATGCAGGGCGAGCGAACAACTCGCCCTACATAATTTTGAGAATGGCGTGCTCCCCCGTGCGGGCGGCTGCGGCGCGAATGAGAACGCGCAAGGCATTGGCGATCTTGCCGTCCTTGCCGATAACGCGCCCGGTCTCGTCGGGCGCGACGACAAGCTTGTAGATCTTCATGGCGCGATCGCGGGACACCGTGACGCGCACAGCGTCCGTGTCATCCACAAGCGACCGGGCAATGTATTCGATCAAATCCTGCATATGAGGCCTCGCACCTGTGACCGGCCCGCCGCACATCCGCTGCCCGTTACCCTTCCAGCAATGGGAGAACGGACATTATTCGGACCTGGCGGCTTTGGATCCGGGTGTCATGCCGATGCGCGTGCGCGGGCTGGGGTCAGGAGTTGCCGCCGCTTGCGCCGCTGCCTCGGCCAGCAACACGTCGGGCGCTTCGCCCTTCATCAGCCGCTCGTACCGGCCAATGGTGCCGGTCTTGCGGAACAACTGGGCCACCGAGTCGCTGGGCTGCGCGCCCACCTTCATCCAGTACAACGCGCGATCCTCGGCGACTTTGATAGTCTCTGGATGCGTGCGCGGATTGTACATGCCGATGATCTCGATGAACGCCCCATCGCGCGGCGCTTCTTTGTCTGCGACGACGATGCGGTAGCTCGGCTGATGCCTGGAGCCCATTCTGCGAAGTCGAATCCGTACCATGTAGTTCTTATCTCCCGGTAGTTCAGTAAAGACGAAAATCGTCAAACCTTTATCTGCGTGATTTGCGCGCGGGAATTGTACTGGAAACCTCATGCGGCACACATTAGCCAGCCGCGTTGTTCATCGCCGGCCCATCCACCCCCCCAGCCCGCGCAGACGGGGATTGTTGGAAAGCTGCTTCATCAGCGTCTGGGCGTCGCGGAACTGCTTGAGAAGCTGGTTGACTTCCTGCACCTCCGTCCCGCTGCCTTTGGCGATCCGGCGCTTGCGAGAGGCATTCAGCAGGTCTGGGCGCCGCCGCTCTTCGCGCGTCATCGAGTTGATGATGGCCTCGACGCGCTTCATCTGCCGGTCGGTCATTTCCGGCGTCAGTTCTCTGCTGATTTGCTTGAAGCCCGGAATCATGGCGAGCAGGTCGTGCAGCGGACCCATTTTCTTGATCTGCTTGATCTGGGCGAGGAAGTCTTCCAGGTCAAACCTGGCGCTGAGCATTTTCTCGGCGGCTTTGGCAGCCTCGGCTTCATCAAAGCTGGCCTGCGCCTTCTCGATAAGAGTCAGCACATCGCCCATGCCCAGAATGCGCGACGCCAGCCGGTCGGGGTGAAACGGCTCGAAGGCGTCGGGCTTTTCGCCTGTGGCGAGGAACTTGATCGGCACGCCGGTGACGGCGCGCATACTGATGGCCGCGCCGCCGCGCGCGTCGCCGTCCACTTTGGTCAGGATCAGGCCGGTCAAACCCAGCCGCTTGTTGAAGGCGTCGGCAATGTTGACGGCTTCCTGGCCGGTCATGGAATCGGCCACCAGCAGCACTTCGCGCGGTTTAGTCAGCGCCTTCACCTGCTCGACTTCGGTCATCATCGCCTCGTCGATTTGCAGACGGCCGGCGGTGTCCAGAATGACCACATCGTGGGCCGACTGAACCGCTTTTGCCAGGGCGTTTTTGCAGATTTGTGGCGGCGGCGTTTTGGCGCCCTCGGAGTAGACCGGGACACTCAGTTGCCTGCCGAGTTGCTCGAGCTGGGTAATGGCTGCGGGGCGATAAGTGTCGGCGGCGACAAGCAGGGGGCGCGCGCCATTGTTGCGCAGGCGCAGCGCCAGCTTGGCGGCGGTGGTGGTCTTGCCGGAGCCTTGCAGACCGACCAGCATGATGACGCGCGGGGCCGGCCCGCCGAGGTCGAGCTTGCCGCCTTCACCGAGCGTTGTCAGCAATTCCTCATGCACGATCTTGACGACTGCCTGGCCGGGCGTCAGGCTCTTGTGCACCTCGGCGCCGACAGCTCGCTCGCGCACGCGCGCAAGGAAATCCTTGACCACCTTGAAGTTCACGTCGGCTTCGAGCAGCGCAACGCGCACCTCGCGCAGGGCAACATCGACATCGCCCTCGGTGAGGATGCCGCGTTTGTTCAGCCGGTCAAAGACAGCTTGCAGTTTGTCGCTCAGGTTCTCAACCATGGTGACTCAGCCCGCCGCAAACAGACGGACGAAAGCGGGCTATTCTAACCTGTGGCGGGAATGCGCGTCAAGCGCGCCGGGCGCGTTTGCGCGTTTTCTGCGGCAAGATTTTTCGTTACTCCGGCCGCCAGCGCGACATGCTAGAATCATCGCGCAATTTGCCCACATCGGGGCGGTGGCGGAACTGGCAGACGCCGGAGACTTAAAATCT
>DAOTYS010000241.1:0-3701 GCA_034434575.1 Thermoflexales bacterium | reverse complement strand
GTCAACCCGCCCAGCCTCAATTTCATCGCCCTTTTGCTGATCGCCGATCTGCATGGGCGGATGGGTTACTTCCCCCCCTGCCTCCGGCTGCGACCGGTCAAAGACGCCCTGCCGCCCCGCTTCGAGGTCGCCGAAATACTCAATTTGCAGGCCCGGCGCGACGCCGCCCGCGCTGCGCGCTAACCCTCAACCCGATGCTGACCGCCCTTGTGCTTCAGTTCACGCGCGACGCGCCGGCTGAGTTGCCGCGCGACCTGGGCCGCGCGTCGCACGCGCTCTTTCTCCGGCTGATGTCCGGGTACGACGCCGCGCTGGCAGAATCTCTGCACCAGGCTGACGATGTTAAACCGTTCACCTGCTCGAACGTGTTTGGCGGTCGGCGGCGCGCAGAGGCGCTGGTGATCGCTCCCGGCGACGCGCTGTGGATTCGCTACACCGGCCTGTCCGCGCCAGTCTCTGAATTTCTGTCCGCGCTGGCAGTCCGCGCCCGCTCCGGCCCGCTCAGCGTCGAACTCGAAGGCGTTGCCTTTCGGGTCACCGACGCCACGCTCGATTCATCCGTTCACCCCTACGCCGGCAGCACAACCTGCGAACAGCTCAGCGCGCCGTATCTGCTGGCCCGCCAGATGCCGGCTGTGCGGCTCGACCTGCGCTTCGTCTCGCCAACCGCCTTCAAGGCCAAAGGGCAGAACCTGCCCCTGCCGCTGCCCGGCAGCGTGTTCGGCAGCCTGCTCGACAGGTGGAACGCTTTCGCCCCGATCGCCATGCCGGATGAAACGCGCCGCTTTGCCGAAGAGTGCATGGCCATCAGCCAGTATCGCGGGCGCACGCGCATGATGCGCGGCAAGCACGGCGCTGTGCAAATCGGCTTCGTCGGCAGCGCGCGCTTTGTCGCCACCAACAGGGATCGCTACTGGCTCAGCCTGATGAATGTGCTGGCCGACTTCGCCTTCTATGCCGGCGTGGGCCGGCTGACCACGCAGGGCATGGGCCAGGCCCGTCGCCTGACCGAAGCCGATCTGCGCCAGGCCGGCGATGATGACGATGACGACGACGACAACGACAGCGATGACAACACCCAGGAGGTCTCTGGTGACTGAAGATGCGGCTCGTATCGCATCGATTTGCATCCCAGCACTGGCGGGGACAACTACATCGATATCTCCGCCCTGCCTTTTCAGACTGGCCGATTTTCAAAAGCTGTTGATCGCGCAGGGCGTCGAACTCGACTGGCTGCGCGTGCGGCCGCTCTAGACGCCGGGATTCTCGCGGTTGCCGTACACGCGGGTGTAGCGGTCGTTCAGCCGGGCGATGTCCTCCGGCGGGATAGGGATCGGCGTCCCCAGTTGCAGCGCGTAGAACGACGTGCGCGCGGCGTCTTCGCACATCACAGCAGCCTTCACCGCCTCTTCACCGGTTTTGCCGATGGTGAATACGCCGTGATTCTGCATCACGATGGCCTTGCTGTTGCCGATGCGGCGCACGATAATCTCGCCGATCGACTCGGTGCCGATGAGCGTGAATTCGCCCACCGGGATCTCGCCGCCGAACTCATCGGCTGCGCCGGTCAGGAAGCAGGGGATCGGCCTGCCCACCGCTGCGAATGCGGTGGCAAAGGTGGAGTGGGTGTGCGCCATGCCGTTCACGTCGGGCCGGTGGCGGTACACGTATAAGTGTGTCAGCGTGTCGCTGGAGGGTTTCAGCCGGCCTTCCACCACCCGGCCATCCAGATCGACGATCACCATATCCTGCGGGCGCAAGCGCTCGTAGCGCACGCCGCTCGGCTTGATGACCACCAGCCCGCTTTCTGGATCGCGGACGCTGACGTTGCCCATCGTCCACACCACCAGGTTGTAGCGGGGCAGCTCCAGATGCAGTTCGTAGACGTATTGGCGCAGGTTTTCCAGCATGGCGAGGGGGATTTGCGAATCAGGAATTGCGAATGGCGAATTGCGAATTGCGAATGGCGAATTGTGGGTTGCGAATGGCGGGCGGTGTCAGTTGCCGTAGTCTACGCTGGGGATGAGCAGGAATTGCGAGAGCGGCCAGTAACGCAGCCAGGCGCGGCCCACGATGTCCCCGGCTTTCATCGGCCCGCGCGAGCGCGAGTCTCCACTGTGCATGCGATTGTCGCCCATGACAAAGTACTCGTCCGGCCCCAGCACCCAGGCGTACTCAAAAGAGCGCGTGCCGGCCACGGCGTCGGGCGCAAGCAGATACGGTTCGTTGATTGGTTTGCCGTCGATCAGCACATGATTGTCGCGGATTTCCACGCGCTCGCCCGGCAAGCCGATCACGCGCTTGAACACGTCGGTCGAGTCGTTGGGCCACTTGCCCACGATCATGTCGCCCCGGTGCAGGCCGGTAACCTTGTAAATCACCTTGTCTACCAGGATGCGCTCGCCCGGCATGAAGTTGGGCACTGCGCTGACCTGTTCGATCATGAAGTTGCCCAGAAAAACCTGGGACAGGGTGAACACCACCACAAACAGGGCGATCGTCTCGGCGATGTCTCGCACAATGCTGTTGCCGCGCGAGGGTGTGGTTGTCTCGGCAGGCGCGCCGGCCAGGGGCGGCGCCGTGTTCTCTTCAACTTGCATAGGCTGGCATTTTCCCACAGATTGCCAGTCTGCCGCATAATGCGCTAAACCAGAAGAGGGCATCCTTATGAAGAAAGCTGTCATTCTCGGAGAGCGTCGGGCCGCTTTGGTGGATGTTGCCGACCCTCAGCCGGTGGAGAACTGGGCGGTGGTCAAAGTGCGCGCAGCGCCGATGTGCATCGAGTATAAGGCATTCGTGGCCGGCCAGCCGGCGCAGTTCCTGGGCCACGAAGCCGCCGGCGAGGTTGTCGCCGTGGCCCAGCCCTGCAAGGTCAAGCCGGGCGATCGCGTGGTCGTCATGCCGCTGGCCGGCTGCGGGCGGTGCGCGCTGTGCCTGGCCGGCGACTACATTCATTGCCAGCGCATGCCCAGCCTCGAGCAGATGACCGGCTCTCCCGAAGGCAGCGCGACCTATGCGCAATATCTGCTCAAGCAGGACTGGTTGCTCATGCCCATCCCCGACGATGTGAGCTATGAGCGCGCTTCGCTTGCATGTTGCGCGCTGGGGCCGTCGTTCGGCGCCTTCCAGACGATGCGGGTTGGCGCGTTCGACACGGTTTTGATTACAGGGCTGGGGCCGGTCGGCCTGGGCGCGATTGTCAACGCGCGTTACCGCGGCGCGCGTGTGATCGCAGTTGACGCCATCCCGTATCGGGCAGATATTGCGGCAAAGATGGGCGCTGTGGTTGTGCTCGACCCGCGCGCGTCAGATGTCCTCGACCGCATCCTCGAACTCACCGGCGGCCGCGGCGTGGATTGCGCGCTCGACTGTTCCGGCAATCCGCAGGCCGAGCGATTGTGCATCGACGCCGCCCGGCGCAAGGGGCAGGTGGCATTTGTCGGCGAATGTCAGGATGCGCTGTCCATTCGCGTCAGCCCCGACATGATTCGCAAAGGACTGACGATTCTTGGCTCGTGGCACTACAACCTGAATGACTTCGCGCGCATCATGCAGGTCATTCAGCATTCGCCGTTGCTCGACCTGCTGGTCAGTCACGTGTTGCCGATGAGCGATATCCAGGCGGCGTTTGAATTGTCGGCGTCGCACCAGACGGCCAAAGTCATTCTGAAGCCGTGGGAATAGGCTGCGCTCCATCGGCG
>DAOTYS010000240.1:0-12399 GCA_034434575.1 Thermoflexales bacterium | reverse complement strand
GGGCGCTGCCGTGTGCGAGCATACAACTCAGCATGCGCCGGTAGTCGCCGCGCTGCGCGAACCAGAAATTCTCGGCCACCCGTCCTGACTGTGGCAGCCGGTCGGCCACATCCTCCCATTGCGCCGTCTCGGGCAGCACCAGGCGCTGCGCCTGCGCGCCCATGCGCGGCCAGTAATAGGCCAGCTCATAGCGATCCACATAGGAGCGGGCAATCACAGTGTCGCGGGCGGTCAGCGTGTTTGCGTAATAGCGAACCATGCCGCGCACGTCGTCGTGCTGCCAGGCCGGGTTGAACGCTGCAACGGCGATGCCGAGCGCCGATTGCGCGACAAACGCAATGAGCGCGCCGCCGGCAATGATACGCGCTGCGAGTCGTTGGGCTGGCCGGCCGGCCTGCGTCACCCACCGCCCCAGTCCGCCGGCCAGCGCCACCAGCGCGAAGGGCGCGGTTGCGACCAGATAGCGCCCGTGCAGGTTGAGGCCCACAAACGCAAGTCCCGCCAGTACGCCGGCCACAATCACAACCGCGTGTAGCGCCAGCCAGCGTGTGGCGCGCCGGCGCCAGTCCAATGCGGCCAGCCAGATGACAAATGCAATTGCGCTGCTTGCCATCAGTTCAGAAGACTGGCCGACCATGCTCCATGACCCTGCCCATATCGATTGCCATATCTGACCCGCCAGTTCCGGTGTGAGCGCGGGCGGCGAGACGACGGTCTGATTGGCGCCGGGCAACCCCACGAATCGGGCGACAAGCCAGGGCGTCCACAGCAGCCCGACGATGACTTGCCCGATTAGCCAGGTCTGCCAGCGCGGCCGGCGCAGATCGCGCCGCAGATTGCGCCGGGTCAGCCATGCCAGCAGGGTGACCGTGTTAAGCCACAAGGCGAAGATTGGGCCGGTGCTGTGGCTGTACAGCAGGCCCAGTTCGGCAGCCCACAAGGCAAGCCATGCCTGCGGCGATCTGCTGTGAAGCAGGCGGTGCCAGGCCAGCGCCGCAACGAGCGCCAGGGCGACCATCAGCCCATACATGCGAATTTCCTGCGAGGCCCACCACAGCGGGGGCGAGCACGCTGCCAGCAGCGCAGCCAGCGCGCCGGCAGTCGGATTGAACAGCCGGCGCGCCAGTTGATAGGACAACGGCACGGCCAACAAGCCGATCATGACCGACAGCCAGCGCATGGCGAACTCGGTGTCGCCGGCCAGTCGCACGCCGGCATAGAGCAACAGGAAGTAGAGCGGCGGGTTGGTGGGGTCGGCTGCAATCGCTGCCGGCAAATCAGGCTGCGTGGCCACGTGCCAGGCAATACCCTCGTCGAACCACAGACTTTGCGCATCGATGCGCCAGAAGCGCAGGAGCGATGCGAACAGAACCAGCGCAGACAGGAGGAGGGCGCGACGCAGCGTCATCAGCGCATTGTAATCACGCCCAGTGTGATTGCGTCGGCGCCGGCAGTTGTGAGGATGCGCGCGTGGTCCTCGGAGCGATAGAGGCCGGCCCACAGGGTGTAGTTGCCGGGCGCGAGGGATTCTCCGATCAGCAATGCCCGCTGGCTGACAATGGGGACGCCGGGCATCCAGGTGAAGCTGGGCGCCAGTCCGTTGATTGGATCGCCGTCGCTCTGAGCGACCAACTGGCCATCCGGCGAGATGAGATGCACAAACACGATCAAATGCTCTGCAACTGGTTCTGGCGTGTTCCAGGTGAGCGACAGCGGTATCGAGTCGCCCAGGCCGGCGATCTGGGCCACAGGCGCGTAGTCGAGTTGGATGCCGTTGCTGAACGTCACCCGCTCGGTTGCGGCTACGGCTGGATTGCGGGCCGGCGCATATGTGGTATCGAACAGGAGCAACGTTGCATCGCCTGCTGTCGATTGGGATGCCAGAGCGGCGTTCGTGCGCAGCCAGTGGATGGACGGATTATCGGGCGCCTCGGGGTTCCCGCCATATTCCAGTACCCAGATGCGGCGATGGTTGCGGGCAAGGGGCGCCAGATAGTCATCTGCGGAATCGAGCGAGAGCGCGCCTGGATGCCATGTGACCCGGCCAGGCGTTTCGGGCGCGTAGCTGGTCATCATTCCTTCCATCCAGATGTAGGTTCCCAGGAGGATGTCGTTCTCCTGGAACAGCGCGCGGTTGCGCGCGAGCAGCGTCCTGAAGCTGTCGGCGCGGTCGGATGGCGCATGATAGAAAGAAATCAACCCGGCCAGGCTCAGGATTGCGAGACCCGCCAGCGCCAGTGGGGGCAGGATGCGCGCGGCGGGCCGGGTTGCGCCAGATGCCCTTCCGACGAAGAGACCGGCGACCAGCATGAACAGATTGGGCATGGCGTAAAGCAGAAATCGTGTTCCGAAGAAAGTGACACGTTGCTGAAGCGCAATGCTGCCGGCGATCAACAGGGCCAGTGATGCGCCGAACCAGAAAGCGGGTCGCTGGCCGCGCGTGTCTGTGTGCTGCCACAGCCGCAGGGCGCCGGCAATTGAGAGCGCGAACACCAGAAGCGCGCCGAGAGTTGTCAGTTCGGCGCCGGCAGACTCGCCAACGCTCATCCCGCCCAGGATGGTTTGGATGGCTGCAAACGGCGTCGGCGGCTCGAACTTGGTTGACGAACGGGCCGTGCTGACCAAAAGCGAACTTGCCATCAGACCGAGCCAGATTGCCATGGGCAGGCCAGCCAGCAGTTGCAGCGCCAGAGCGCGCAGGATCGCAGGTTTGAAGATGGGTGCTGTGCGCGACTGCATGGCGCTGCTCAGCCGTGTGCCGAGCAGCCACATCCACTGCATGGCGAGTAGAGGGATGACGTAGTAATGCGTGGATAGCGCCAGCGCAGTGGTCGCGATGTAGGCGAGGGCTGATGTGGGTTGCCGGCGCAAAGATGCGCCGGGATGCGCGATCAGCCGAACCCAGGCCAGCCACGACAGTGCCGTCAGGCCCGCGCCCATGGCATAGCCTTTGGCCTGTTGAGTGTACTCGACGGCAAATGGCGATATCGCCACGAAGCCGGCGGCCACAAGCGCCGGCGTTGCGGGCAGGCGCAATTGGCGAGCCAGTCGATACAGCGCAGCAACGGTCAGAACGCCGAAGAAGACGGACAGGATGCGGATGGCAAATGGCGTGGGGCCGGCGAGACTCATCCACAGGCCCAGGGCGAAACGGTGGCCGGGCGGATCGTTGTCGTAGGTTCTGATGGTCCAGTCCAGCACTTCGGCCGGCGACCGGACACCGAAGAAGACGTTGATGCCTTCATCGTAGTGCAGGGGTAGTCGGTCCAGGTCTGCCACGCGCGCGACGAAGGCCGCAAAGACGAGCATGATCGCAACGGCAATCGTCCGGCGGCGAATGTCTGGCCGGGGCGTGGTGAAGGCGCATGGTTTCTTGTTCATCATCTCGCAAAACACAGGCGCAGTTCACGGCTGCTGGCTGTCGGCGGCTATTCGGCGCAGCACGGCAAGCGCCTCGGCCCGCGTGGTAATGTCGCCGGCCATCTGCGCCTCGCGCACAGACTCGATCAGCTGGCCGATTTTTGGGCCGGGAGCGACGCCCAGCGCCAGCACATCTTCGCCCTGGATCAACGGTTCTGGGGCTGCGTCTGGCGCGAAGCGCGTGTAGTAGGCGTCAAGGATCAGTTCGGCCATGCGGCCCCGCCGCTGGCGATCCTCAAGGGCGGTATCCGCGCCGGCCTTGCCCATGCCGTCAGCCACACACAGCAGCGCCAGTTCGGGCATGCAATCGCCGGCGTCGCGCCACAAGCGGTAGAGCGCGCGGAGAGAGAACTCGCCGGCGCGCGCCATCAGATTTGGGCGCATGTGGTGCTCCACAATGGTCTTGACGCGCCGGATTTCGTCGCCGCTCAGCTTCAGCGCGCGCGCGCGCCGCGTCGCCAGGCTGGCGCCGATGGCCGGATGATTTGGAAACTCGGCGTTGCCGGCCTCGTGGGTGTTGCGGGTTTGGGGTTTGCCGCTGTCGTGCAACAACAAGGCGAAGCGGAAGATGGCCGCGCGTGGCCGGTCGGCTGTGATGGTCGCAGCAAAGTGGCTGGCGAGTTGGGCGCGTTGCCGGTCGCTGATGTCAAAGTGGAGCGCGGCGTCGATCTGTCCGGACAGGAGCGCGTCAGCGTAATCCAACACGACGAAAGTGTGTTCGAGGGCGTTGAATCGATGCGGCGGCGATTGCTCGCAACCGCGCATGGGTTCGATTTCTGGCGCGATGACGCCGAGCAGGCCGAATGTGTCGAGCATGCGCGCGCCGCGCGCCGCGTCGGAGCGGGACAGGATTTTGATCAGTTCATCGCGCACGCGCTCCGGGCTGGGCCGGCTGAGATGCGGCGCTGCCAGACGCACAGCCTCTGCCGTGGCGGGTTCAATTGTGGCCCCCAGCGACAAAGCCATGCGCACGGCGCGCAGTGCGCGAACCGGGTCGTCCTCGATGGCGCCGGCGCGCGCCTGACGAATGATCCGTTCTTCCAGATCGCGCCGACCCCCAATAGGGTCGAGCACAGTGTCATGCGCAAGATCCAGCGCGATGGCGTTGATGGTGAAGTCACGATCCAACAAATCTTCTTCCCAGGTTGCTCCCCGACACACAGAGAAGTCAAGGATCAGGGAAGGCAAGGCAGTCGCGTCGCCTTTGGCCGGCTGGCCTGTCTCTCGGCTTTTGAGAATCACCCTGGCGGTTCCGCGCTCGTGATCGAGAACGTAGAAATGTCCGCCCAGGGCATTCGCAACTGCGCGGGCCAGCGCGATGGCATCGCCTTGAACGACAAAATCAAAATCGGTAAGCGGCGTTCGCATCAGCCAGTCGCGCACCGCGCCGCCGACGAGCAGAATGGGCGTGTTGCGCGCCAGGCTTAGCATGTGAATCCGACTCAGCAAAGTGCGATGAGCAGCCGGCAAGGAAGATAACAGTGACATGCTGTCTGTTTCAATTTTGTCGCGCGCCGAAGATCGCTCGCCCAATACGCACAAGGGTCGATCCTTCAGCGATGGCAGCTTCAAAATCGTCGCTCATGCCCATCGACAGATGAGGCCAGGCCAGCCCCGTTTGTTCGCGCACGACATCACGCAACGCCCGCAGGCTGGCAAAAAAAGGCCGCGCCTGATCCGCCTGCTCGACAATGGGCGCCATCGTCATCAACCCAAACACGCGCAGATGGGCCAAAGATTGGATGTGAGCCACATCGGCCAGAAAACGCTGAAGTTTGGCGCGATCGTGTTCCCAGCCGGCCAGGTCGAAGCCCGATTTGCTGGCCTCACCGCTGACGTTGCATTCGAGCAGAACATCCTGGCCGGCGTCGGGCGACTGGGCGGTCAGGCGCCGGCTGAGCGTCTCGGCCAGCCGAACCGAATCCACCGAGTGAATCAAGTGAAACTGACCGGCGGCATCTCTGGCCTTGCGCGATTGCAGGTGGCCGATTAAGTGCCAGCGGATTTTGGATTTTGGATTTGGGATTTGGGATTGCGTGTCGTGTGTTGCGTATGGCGTATTGCGTATCGGGTATTCGGTATTCGGTATTGGGTATTGCGCGGCGCGTCCTGTGAATTCCGCGCCCTGTCGTCTTTCTTCTGTTGTCTGTGCTCTGTACTCTGTATTCTGTGTTCTGTCGTCTGAGTTCTGACTTGTGTATTCTGTCAACCGGCCCACGGCCGCCATCTTGGGCAGGGCTTCTTCGACGCGATTTTCGCCGAAGTCGAACTGGCCGGCGGCAACAGCCTCCATCACGGCGTCCGCCGGAAAGGTTTTGGAGACGGCAACGAGCGTCACGCTGGATGGGTCGCGCCCGGCCCGCAGCGCAGCTTCTGCGATGCGCTCGCGCACGCGCGCCAGGGCGCGCTGGATGTCAGTCATGTCGTCATTGTAGCGCGGCTGATACGCCTCTCCGACCGCTTCGGTTGTCTGGCCGAGAGTGTCGCGCGCCAAATGTCACTGCGGCTGCGCGAAGAAAATCACTGGCGCGGTCAAGCCAGGTTGGGTATCTTCCAGATTCGGACGCAGTGATGTTTTGTGGCAAGGTCGAGAGGCGGGTTCAAGCGGTGGTGATGCTGAAAGGGCGCGCGCTCCTCGCGTCAAGCCAATCCCCTGACAAGGCCGGCTTGCCCCGCCTGTCCAATCCGTGAGGAGGTTGTATGTATCCGTTCTGGGAAGGCATTTTGATTCATTCCACGCTGTATGTGGCCATCAACTCGGCTTTCCACGTGCTGGTGTCTCACCTGACCGTGGCGGCGGCGTGGTTCAACCTGTACATTGAGCGCCGCGCCGTGCGTGAAAATCGGGAAGAGTTGTATGAATATTTGAAGCGCAGCGCGCTGGGACTGCTGGTGTTTGCGTATGTGTTTGGGGCGCTGGCCGGGGTGGGCATCTGGCAAACCACAACAGCCGCCAATCCGCGCGGCATTTCGACCTTGATTCACAACTTTGTCTTCTTCTGGGGCGCGGAGTGGCACATGTTCCTGATCGACGTGATCGGGATCATGGCGTACTACTATACGTTTGGCCGCGTAAGCCGGCAGACCCATCTGCGTCTGGCCTGGATTCTGGCGCTGGGCAGCACCGGAACACTGGCCATCATAGTGGGCATTCTGTCGTTTAAGCTGACGCCAGGGCTGTGGCTGGAAACAGGGAACAGCCTGAACGGTTTCTTCAACCCCACCTTCTGGCCGCAGATTTCGATGCGCTTCTACTTCATGTTCGTGATTACGGCGGCGTGGGTGCTGTTTGTCGCAACCGGCCTGCCAAAGGGATTCTTCGAGCGCGAGAAGATCATTCGTTATGCGTCGGGCATCGGCCTGATCGGACTGGCAGGCGGCGTGCTGGTATGGCTGCTGATGTTCGAGCCGGCTTTGCCCCAGCACGCGCGCGCGATTCTGCCCTCGCGCGCCATTCCATGGCCCACGTTTGAGATCATTTACTTTGGCCTGGCGGCGACCTTCCTGGGGCTGTTGTTTGCGTTCATCGCGCCAAACCGGCAGCGGCGCGTCTTTGCGCTGGCGGCCATGGCGGTGATGTACGGCGCCATTTTTGGCGCCGAGCGCACGCGCGAAGTGCTGCGCAAGCCCGATGTGATCGCCGGTTACATCTCGTCGAATCAGCTTGTGTTCAATGACCTGCCGGCGCGCCAGGTGCAGAGCGAAGAGAAGCGGCTCGCTGAGACCGGCATGCTGGGCAACCTGCCGTTTGTGCCGGCCCGTGAGCAAATCGCCATAGACCCGCAGGTCGCCTTTGGCTCGGACAAGCCCGAGGTGGCCGTGGGGCGCGTGATGGCCATTCAGCAGTGCGGGTCTTGTCACAGTGTCAGTCATCAGACGGAACTCAACATTGCCGGCGTGGCGCTGGACTTGCGTTCACAGGCCAAGTTGCTGCAAATGCGCGGATTGTCCACCGTCGATGAGATCGACGCTTATCTGGGCGCCATTCAGGGCTTCCCTTACATGCATCCGTTCGTTGGGACGTTGGAGGAGCGGCGCGCGCTGGCTGAGTATCTGGCGGCGTTTGTGCAGGATTCCTTCCCGGCCAACGCCGCGCAGATCAAAAGGTGATTGAGCAATTTGTTGGTTGGATGAGGTGATGGCATGGATAGCAGCATGACAGTTGGTGAAATGCTGAAAATGATGCGCGACCCGCTTGGCGCGCCTTTCTTCCCGCCGGTGTTTCAAGTATTGCTGGTGGTCACGTGGGTGTTGCATATTTTCTTTGTCACGCTGGCGCTGGGAACCAGCGCCTTCTCCATCTATGCTTTCTGGCGGCGGCCCGATGAGCGCGTGTTGCAACTGGGCCGGCTGGCTGCGCGTCTCACGCCCAACGCCCTGGGCCTGGGTATTGTCACCGGCATCGCGCCGCTGTTGTTTGTGCAGACGATCTATGATCCGCTGTGGTACGCCTCGAATGCGCTGACGGGCTTCTGGTCGGTTGCGTTCATTTTCGTTGTGGCGGGCGGTTACAGCCTGGCTTATTTCTTTTATCTGAAAGGCAGCCAGGATCGGCGCCTGCTGTTCACAGCGGTTGCCTCATTTATGCTGTTGTTCTTTGCCGGTTGGATCATGCATGTCTTGCACGGGGTCTCCATTCGACCGGAGCACTGGCGCGAGTGGTACGCGCCCGGCGGCGTGATTGACACGCGCGGCGTGATCTTTCACGCGTACAATATTCCACGCCTGGTTTTTCTGTTGCCGTTGCAAGCCGGCTTGAGCCTGGCTGTTGTGTTGCAGTTCAGCGCGTGGTATCTGCGCCAGCGCGGGGACGCCCCGGCGTTTTTGAACTGGGTCGCCGAGCTGGGGCGCAAACTGGCTGTGGTGGTCAGCCCGTTGTATGCCTTGGCCGGCCTGGTCTGGGCGTTGACTGAAGGGCCGGAGTTCGGCGTCGCATGGGTGGCGGCGCCGCTCACTGCGCTGGGAATTGCGCTGTTGGGTTATTTCATCTGGCTCAGGAATCAGCCTCAGCGCGGTCCGCTCTCTGTGTTGATCTGGTTGCTCGGTCTGCTGGTGGTGGCGGTTGTGCGCGAGGCGCTGCGCGCGGCCTCGCTGGCCCGCTTTGGCTACACCATTGCCAATTACCCTTATCATCTGGACTGGGGGTCGGTGATTGTCTTTGCTGTCACCACGGTGGTTGGCGTGGCGATCATCACCTATCTGGCGCTGGTGATCTACCAGTCGCAAGCCAGTCGTGATGGCCAGGTTTCCCTGCGCGTAGAGCGCCTGGGGCGGATTGCCACCGGCATGTTGGGAGCGTGGTTCGGATTTTTCCTGTTGGTTGGCCTGTACACCCTGCTTGTGCTGCGGTAGTTTGGACAGACTGCCTGAAAATCAAAACAGCCTCTCGCGTAGTTGCGAGAGGCTGTTTTGGGTTTACGGGAGATGCGGCGGTCGCTACTCCAGTCCGCCTTCCAGTCCGAGCAGGCCCATGCCCAGGCGCGGCGTGGCCCGACGGTCCTCATCCTTGCCGAAGTGGGTAATCTCGCCGTTTTCGTTGATGGCCTCCACCGCCAGGCCAAGTGATTGCAGCTCTTTCACCAGCACTTTGAACGAAGCCGGAATGCCCGGCTCTTCGATCGGTTCGCCCTTGACGATGGACTCGTAAGTCTTGACGCGGCCTTGCACGTCGTCCGATTTGACGGTCAGCATTTCCTGAAGCGTGTGGGCGGCGCCATAGGCTTCCAGCGCCCAGACCTCCATCTCGCCGAAACGCTGGCCGCCGAACTGGGCCTTGCCGCCCAGCGGTTGCTGGGTGACGAGCGAGTACGGGCCGGTGGAGCGGGCATGCACTTTGTCCTCGACCAGGTGGGCGAGTTTCATGATGTGCAGATAGCCGACTGTGACCGGGTTGTCGAAGGGTTCGCCGGTCTTGCCGTCCATCAGCTTCATCTTGCCCAGGGTGGGCAGCGGCTGATGGGTTTCGACGCTGACCTGGGTGGCGCGCTCGCGGACCTGCTCGTCGTTCATGCCGGCGGTGTCCACGCCGCGCGCCGCAAGCCACAGACGCATGCAAGCCTTGACGCAGTCGGCGTCGGCCTGCGCGCGCTCGCTCAGCGATCGCGTGTCGTCCTCGAAGCTGAGCAGGTAGTCAGGATCGTAGCCTTGTTCGCGCAGCCATTCGATCAGGACGATCCGTCGGGCGTAGGCTTCGTCGATGTAGGCGCGTTCCAGGTCATAGTCCCGTTCACTGTTGGCCAACCATTCGGACAGATACGCCATGCGCGCATCGTGGTCGTCGCGCAATTGTTCGGTGTCGATGTGATTCTCGCGCAGGGCGGCCCAGGCGCGCCGGGTGATCTCGGTGTAAGCGTGATCGATCAACCATGCGCGCGCCAGCTCGGCTTCGATCTCGCGCTCGTCGGCGCCGTCGAAGACAGGCGTCACGGCGCGGAAGCCTAGCCGATTGGCTGCCCAGCCCAGGTGAGTTTCCAGAATCTGGCCGATGTTCATGCGGCCCGGCACACCCAGCGGGTTCAGGATGATGTCCACTGGCGTGCCGTCTTCGAGGAAGGGCATGTCCTCGACCGGCACGACCTTCGACACGACGCCCTTGTTGCCATGCCGACCGGCCATTTTGTCGCCCTGGGTCAGTTTGCGGCGCTGGGCAATGCTCACGCGCACCATGCGATTGACGCCGGCCGGCAGGTCGCGGTGTTCGTCGCGATCGAAGACCTTGACTTCCACCACCTTGCCGTGCTCGCCGTTCGGCAGGCGCAGGCTGGTGTCCTTCACCTCGCGGCTCTTTTCGCCAAAGATGGCGCGCAGCAGCTTTTCTTCCGGCGACAGTTCCTTCTCGCCTTTGGGTGTGATCTTGCCGACCAGAATGTCGTTCTGATTGACCTCTGCGCCGATGCGGATGATGCCGTGCTCGTCCAGGTCCTTGAGCGCTTCCTCGCCGACATTGGGAATGTCGCGGGTGATCTCTTCGGGGCCGAGTTTGGTCTCACGGGCCTCGATCTCGTGCTTTTCGATATGAACGCTGGTGAAGTAATCCTCGCGCACCAGGCGCTCGCTGACGACGATGGCGTCCTCGTAATTGCCGCCCTCCCACGACAGGAAAGCGACCAGCACGTTCTGACCCAGCGCCAGCTCGCCGCCGTCGGTCGAGGAAGAGTCGGCGACGACATCGCCCTTCCTGACCCGCTGGCCCTTGGTCACCACAGGGCGCTGGTCAATGCAGGTGCTCTGATTCGAGCGGTTGTACTTGCGCAACGTGTACACCCGTTTGCCCTTGGCGGTTTGCACCACGATTTGCTTGCCGGTCACGCTGATGACTTCGCCGTCTTCAGCAGCGACAATGACCTGGCCACTGTCCATGGCGGCCTGGCGCTCGACGCCGGTGGCGACTACCGGGATGTGCGGTTTGAGCAGCGGCACAGCCTGGCGCTGCATGTTCGATCCCATCAATGCGCGGTTGGCGTCGTCATGCTCCAGGAAGGGGATCAGGGCGGCGCTGATGCCGACAATTTGTTTGGGAGCGATGTCGGCGTAGTCGATCTGCTCCGGGCTGGCGAAGATGAACTTCTGATTCCGGCGCACGGAGATGCGATTCTCGGTGAACTCGCCGACCTCGTTCAGCCGGGCATTGGCCTGGGCGATGGTGAACTTGTCCTCGGTGTCGGCGGACATATACACGGTGGTCTGCCCGACATAGGGACGCACCGGCAGCGTTTCGATGGAGCGGTGACGGGCGAGCATGGCGGCAGTGTCATGATCGATGCGTGTGCCGGCAGTCGCAATCACCTCGCCTTTGGCGTCGGTCACATCCTGGCTCAGGGTGTGGCCGACAGAAGCCTCGACCTTGTTCTCGACAGTCCGCTCGATCTTGCGATAAGGTGTTTCAAGGAAGCCGTAGGCATTGACCTTGGCGTAGGTGGCCAGCCGGCCGATCAGGCCGATGTTCGGGCCTTCCGGCGTCTCGATCGGGCAGATGCGTCCGTAGTGGCTGTGATGCACGTCGCGCACATCGAAGCCGGCGCGCTCGCGCCGCAGACCGCCGGGGCCGAGCGCCGACAGGGTGCGCTTGCTGGTCAACTCTGCCAGCGGGTTGGTCTGGTCCATGAACTGCGAGAGCTGCGACGAGCCGAAGAACTCGCGCACAGCTGCGACCACGGGCCGGATGTTGATCAGGTTGACCGGCGATGGCGAGTCGTTGTCCGGCATCGACATGCGCTCTTTGACCATGCGCTCCATCCGGCGCAAGCCGACGCGCAGCTTATTCTGGATCAACTCTCCGTTCGTCTTGACCCGGCGGTTGCCCAGGTGGTCAATATCATCTGGCGGCACAACGCCGTTGTTGACCTGGATCAAATGCCGGATCAGCCGCACCACGTCGAGCTTGGTGATGGTGCGGTTTGTGCGCGGCACGATGCCTTCCAGCTCGAGCCGCTGGTTCAGCTTGTAGCGGCCGACGCGCTCCAGGTCGTAGCGGCGCTGGTCGAAAAGCTGCTGATGGATGAACTCAGTGGCGTTATCCAGCGTCGGCGGGTCGCCGGGGCGCACGCGCTTGAAGAACTCGATCAATGCCTCCTGGGCGATGGTGCGCGAGGGTTTGTTGGCCCACTCCGGCTCCTGCTTGAAAGTCGCGTCGATGTATTGATGATCCGGGTTGGTGTCCACATCGGCGAACAGGGCGCGAATTTCGTCTTCGTGGCCGGTCTTGAGAATGTCGGTGCTGACGCCGTCATCGACGGCGGCCAGAGCGCGCAGGAAGATGGTGACCGGGATCGTGCGCTTGCGGTTGAACTTGAGCACGATGTAGTCGCTCTTGCGGGTTTCGTATTCCATCCAGGCGCCGCGGTCGGGGATGAGCTTGGCCTGGCCGAGCGGTCGGCCGGAGGCCGGGTCTTCCTCGGCGCTGAAATAGACGCCCGGCGAGCGGATGAGCTGCGACACAACGACGCGCTCGGTGCCGTTGATGATGAACGTCCCGTTCTC
>DAOTYS010000239.1:0-5077 GCA_034434575.1 Thermoflexales bacterium | reverse complement strand
CGCAGCCGCACGCTGTTCATGACCGCCTTTTGCCACCGTTTTCACCCAGCCATCATCGAGCTAAAGAAGCTGATCGACAGCGGCGCGCTGGGCAAGCCGGTGCTGTTCCGCAATATCTTCGGCGGCTATCTGCCGTTGAAGGGCAACCATCGCGCGAATCCGGCGTTATCCGGCGGCGGGGTGATCATCGACAATGGCTCGCACTCGGTTGATCTGTTCCGCTTTCTGGTGGGCGAGCCAACGTCGGTGCAGGCGGTTGCCGGCGATGTGACGCAGAAACTGCCGATCGAGGACTTCGGCATGATCGTGCTGGACCGTCGCGGCAAAGTATTCGGCGAGATCACGTCGAGTTATTCGTTGAAGGGCTGCGGCAACTGGGTCGAGTGGTACGGCACGCGGGGCGTTGCCGTCGTCAGCTACTGGAACGCCGGGGAACCAGATCTCAAATACAAAGTCGAAGCCCAGACGGAATGGACGCCGGTCGATTGCAGCGCGCATCCTGATCGGTTCGCGGGCGAAATCGGGCACTTCGTCGGCTGCGTGCAAGCCGGCCAGAAGAAAGCGGCCATCACCGCCAGCGACGGCTATCGCGCCAGCGTCATCATTCAAGCCGCGTATGAATCGGCTGCCAAAGGCAAGAAGATCGCGCTGTAGGCTGCGCGTGTGTCGAGTATTGCGTGTTGCGCAGCGCGCGTTCCATCTGCTGAGAGCAGCGGAAACCGATCGCACCGCCCGATGCGGACATGGAGTCAATGATGAGCAAACGGATTGGTTTTGTGGACTATCGGCTCGACAACTTTCACGCCAACATCTTTTTGAAGATTGCGCGCCAGGACCTGGCTGCGCGCGGATTCACGATCGCCGGCTGCTGGGCGATGAAGTCCAGAGAGGGCCGGGCCTGGGGCGACAAGAATGGCGTGCCGTACTTCAACGATCTGGATGAGATGAACGCAGCCGTGGATGTGTACATGATTCTGGCGCCGTCCAACCCGGAGGTTCATCTGGCGCTGTGCGAGCGCGCGCTGCCTTACGGCAAGGCAACCTACGTGGACAAAACATTCGCGCCGGATCTCAAAACGGCGCAGCGCATCTTCGCGCTGGCCGACAAGCACAAGACGCCGCTGCAAACTACATCGGCTTTGCGCTACACCAATGCGCAGACCTATGTGAGCGAAGTGGGCCGCGCCGCTGTGCAGCACATGGTGGCCTGGGGCGGCGGGCGGTCGTTTGGCGAATACGCCATCCATCCGGTCGAACTGGTTGTCAGTTGCATGGGGCCGAAGGTTCAGCGGCTGATGCGGCGCGGGATCGGCAAGCAATCACAACTGCTGCTTGACTTCAGCGGCGGGCGCACGGCAGTGGTCAACGTGTACACGCAGTCCGACACTCCTTTTGCCGCCAGCGTCACCACCAGGGCCGGCACGCGCTACATTCCTGTCGATGATGCGCGGTTGTTCGTGGATACGGCGGCCGCCATCTTCGACTTTTTCGAGGCCGGCCGGCCAAACATTGACCGCGCCGAAACGCTGGCCATCCGGCGGATTCTGGACGTGGCCGCTTCGCCCCGCGCGGTGAAAGGCTTCGTTGCGCTCTAGCGTGTTGCGCACTGCGTATTGAGTGCTGAGTGCTGAGTGCTGAGTGCTGAGCATCGCGTATCTGTCATCTGTCATCTGTCATCTGACGACTGGCTACTGACGACTGAAAAGGAGTGTGTCATGGGCAGGTTCAAGATAGGTGTGATCAGTGATTCATTTCGATTGCCGCCGCGCGACGGTGTGCGGAAAGCGAAAGAGGTCGGCGCCGACGGCATACAGATCTACGCCGTGGCCGGCGAGATTTGCCCGGAGGTCATGGATCGCTCTACGCGCGCCGACTTCAGGCGCTATTGCGCCGGGTTGGGCCTGGAGATTGCCGCGTTGTGCGGCGACCTGGGCGGGCACGGCTTCGAGCGGGCAGATGACAATGTCGCCAAGATCGAGCGGTCGAAGCGCATCGTCGATCTGGCGGTTGATCTGGGCGCGGCGGTGGTCACAACCCACATTGGCGTCGTGCCGGCCAATCGCGCGCACCCGCGCTATGCCATCATGCAGGCCGCCTGCCGCGAGCTGGGCGACTACGCGCGCAAGGCCGGCGTCACCTTTGCCATCGAGACCGGCCCCGAAACCGCCGCCGTGCTCAAAACGTTCCTCGACGATGTCGGCTCGCCCGGCATCGGCGTCAACCTTGACCCGGCCAACTTCGTCATGGTCACCGGCCAGGACCCGGTCGAGGCTGTCCACATTCTGAAAGACTACATCGTGCACACGCACGCCAAAGACGGCATCCGCCTGAAGCCCAGCGACCCGGAACAGGTCTATGGCGCGTTCGCCGAGGGCGGCGTGGCGGGATTGACTGCCGCCGACATCGCCCAGCTCTTCCAGGAGACGCCGCTCGGCCACGGTGACGTGCCCTGGGACGCCTATCTCAATGCGCTGTCGGCAATCGGCTATGCCGGCTTTCTGACCATCGAGCGCGAAGTAGGCGACACCCCTGAGCAGGACATCCGCGATGCGGTTCAGTTTCTGCGCGCCAAAGCGTAGCCGCCTCCGCACCCTCTGTTGACTGATTCTCCGCAGGTTCGGAGTATGAATGAGGCCTGCGGGAGAGTAACCCCGATCTCACCAAGGAGTGACCACGTGCAACTTGAAAACGGCATCATCGGCCTGGAGTTCGACGACCATACCGGCAGCCTGCGCAGCGTGCGCGACCTGCGCACCGGCGAAGAACATCTGCCCGACACCGCCGAGGCGACCCTGTTCCGGCTGATCATTCCCGCCGAACAGTGGCAGAGCCGGTATGCCGATGCGCAGCGCCAGACCTGCCGGCTGGAACGCCGGCAGGAGCAGGTCATCCTGCATTACGACGCCATCCAGACCGCCGATGGCGCGACATTGCCGATCTCTGTGAAGATCGCGGTTGAGCTGCCGGCCGGCAGCGCCGAAGCCTGGTTCCAGATGACCATTCGCAACGATTCGACGGAATCGGTGGCCGAGGTGTGTTTTCCCCGGCTGGGCGGATGGACGGGGCTGGCCGGCCCTGGCAAAGATGTCGTGATGGCCGGCAGCCAGTTGTGGGTCAAACCGCTCGACCCGCATGGGCAGCCGCTGGCGCCCAACTGGACTACGTTCCTGCGCATGCATCAGCGCTGGGCAGTGCGCTATCCACTGCTGACCTTCCTGCCCTGGATTGACGTGTCAGGCGGCGGGCGCGGCCTGTGGATCATCAACTATATGCGCGAGGCGCGCGTTGGCGGCGCCGTGGTTGAAAACATGAAAGGTTATCAACCGGGTGTCAGCCTGACCATCGGTTGGTTTGGGGAACCCGAAATCGGGCCGGGCGCTGTGTGGGAGTCGGCGCGATTCGGCGTCGGGTTGCACGAAGGCGATTGGCATGCCACGGCGCGGCGTTACCGCGAGTGGCTGAAGACATGGTGGCATCCACCGGCCTCGCCCCGGCGCCTGTATCGCAGCATCGGCGTTCAAAATGTAGCGTTCACCAATTTCGACGGCGAGCCGGTGCGTCCGCTGAGCGCGCTGCCCGATGTGGCGCGCAGCGGGTTGAAGTACGGCGTGCGCGATTTGTGCGTGTGGGACTATCTGATGCTGGGCACCTATGGCCGCGTGTATGGCGCCGAGCCGACCGCCTACAGCGACGCGGACTGGGAAACGTTGCGGCGCGGATTGGCTGAAGCCCGCCAGATGGGCGTGACGACCAGCATGTTGATCAACTACCGCCTCATCAGCCCCAGCAGTGACTACTACAAAGCCGGCGGGGCTGCCGGCGTGATCCGCCTGCGCGACGGCAGCCTGCGCAGCGAGCCGGTGCCGTGCTCCGCGCGCACGGCGGAATGGAATCCGGCCTGGATGGGGCCGGCGGCGCAGGTCATGTGCCAGAAGTCGCCGCAGTTTCGCAGCTTTGCGCTGCGCCATCTCGACCGGCTGCTCGATGTCGGCTTCGACGCTTTCTTCATCGACCAGCCGTTTGAGAATATCCCGTGCTACGCCCCCGACCACGGCCACGCTTCGCCCGACGACACGCACCACGCCGTCGCGGAATGGGTGGGCGAATTTCGCAGGCGCCTGATCGAGCGCTGCCCTGACGGCTACATCATCGGCGAGATGCCCGACGTGTGGGTTGGACAGGTGATCGACGTGTGGTGGAACTGGTTCTGGCCGAGCATGATGGCTGAGGTCATGCCCTACACCGTCCCCGGCCAGATCAACTCCTACGTGACCGACGCGGACATCGGCAAAGCCCAGCAGGGTTTTCTGCACGGCTTCCTGTTGATGATCACCAATCACGGCCTGGAGGCCACGCTGGACGACACGCCGCAGTTTGCGCAATACGTGCGGGCGCTGGCCGACCTGCGCGCGCGCACCGCGCATTGCACCACCGAGGCCGAGTTTGCCGATGTGGATGACCTGACCTGCTACGGCGCGCAGGCCAAACGCTTCAACCGCACAGACGGCGGCATCGGCGTCACAATCATCAATCCGACCGACAAGCTGGCCTGGGCCAAAGTAACCCTGGAGCGGATCGCCCCTCGCGCCGGCGCCCGGGCGAGCGCCGGCCGCCTGCACCGGCTGGATGGCCGCACACAGGACGCGGGCCGCGCAGCCGGCGAGGGCGCCGCGCTGGAATTGCAGCTCGAACCGCGCGAGGCGGTCGTGTGGGAGCCGGCGTAAGAGCCGGCTTCGCTCTTTTCCGCAGTCTGTCTGCCTTGTCATGCGCGCCGGTCGCCGAGGAAACCGGCGGCGCCAGAGCGCGCTGCCCACTGCGCGCCGGCGCGCATCCGTGATGTCAGTATCCAGAGACCTGCTGACAGGCATTCGGTTTTCGCAATCGGCCCCCGTGGTGCCTCACGTAAGAATCTTCCCGAACTGTGATTCGTCACCTCACGTCATCGCTCTCAAATTAAGCATCTTCGTAGCCTGTCAAGGGCTGAGCGCGACTTTTCGGCTTGACAGGCTTCTTGCGTTTGACTAACCCAAGCAGCTTGTGCTCGGCCACCAGAAAGGCGATCAGATCTTGCGCTTCG
>DAOTYS010000238.1:0-1510 GCA_034434575.1 Thermoflexales bacterium | reverse complement strand
TCGTGCGCGTTGCTATAGAGCATGCGCCGCAGCGTAGCCGCCTCCCTCCCCATGACTGGCAGGGCGCTCACTCGCTCGAACAACAATTTGAACTCGTCGAGTGGGTACACCAGCAGGCATTTATCCGACCCGGTCGTCATCACCACCCCGTCGGCGAGCCGCGCACGAAACTTAGCCGGCAACGTCAGGCGGCTCTTTTCATCCAGGGTGTGCGTGAATTCACCGAGAAACATTTATACCCTTACCACTATACTCCACTTCAACCCACCTTTTCCCACTACAGGCCTCATCATACTCATAAACGTATATATCGCAACCACTTATCCACAATTGGGGATAACTCGTGGGAAGGTGGGATAAGACAAACCCCCGGTTTTGACGAAACCGGGGGTTCGAAAGGCGCGTCGAAGCGTCTGACTGCTACAGGCCGACCATTTCCGCGCTCAGGCGCCACAGCTTCTCTTGGGCCTGCACGTCGTACGACGCCCTCGACGAGGGTTTGGCCCTGCAGCGATAGAAGTACTTGCCGCTAACGCCGGCGACCTCTGGCGAGGAGGCCAGGTAGACGCTGGTCTTCGCCCCTTCCTCCGGGCCGATGGTGAATCGGCCGAACAGCTTGAACACCTTGCCCCAGGCGCCGCTGTTGTTCTTGCCGAAATCCGTCGCCACGGCGCCGGGATGCAATGCGTTCACAGTGATGGAGGTGCCCTCCAGCCGACGTGCCAGGGCATAGGCGTGCATCACGTTGGCCAGCTTGGACTGGCTATAAGCACCGAACCCGCTGTAGCGCCGCCGCTCGAACTGCACGTCGTCGAAGTGGATGACCCCCATCAGGTGCGCGTCGGAGGACACGTTGATCACGCGCGCTGCCGGCGCGGCCGCCAGGGCATCCATGAGCAGATGCGTGAGCAAGAAGTAGCCGAGATGATTGAGCGCCCAGGTCATCTCAATGCCGTCGGCGCTCACCTGTCGTGCGGTGAAGATGGCGCCGGCGTTGTTCAGCAACACGTCGAGCCGGGGATAGGCATCGAGGAAGCGACGCGCTAACGCGCGAATCTCGCGCAACGACGACAAATCGGCCGGCATGGCTTCCACCGCGGCATTGCCCGTTTGTTGGCGGATGGCGGCCACGACCTCATCGCACTTGTGCGGGTTGCGGCTCACCACGATCACCTTTGCACCCATCTCCGCCAAGCGGCGCGCGCTCACCCGGCCAATGCCGGCCGTCGCTCCAGTCACAACACAGATCTTGTCTTGTAAGTTCGGCATCGTCATCACAATACACCTTCACCACCACGCGCACAAACTCGATCGGCCACATACATACCCCGGCATACCCTGCCCGCGCTGAAGAACGCCGCGCCAAGGTTCACTCCGGCAACAGATCTTTGAAGCGCGGGTCGTTGCGCACTGCAGCCAGTTCATCCGGATTGGTTTCCAGCCGCAGATACTCCTGCATCATCCGGCGCGCGGCTGTCGTATCCCGGCGTTCACGATACAGCACCATCAG
>DAOTYS010000237.1:0-6652 GCA_034434575.1 Thermoflexales bacterium | reverse complement strand
CGCCGATTATAATGGCGCGCCATGACAGGATCGTCCGCCCCGCTGCCCCACGACGCCAATTCTGCCGGCAGCGCGGATCATCCCAAACGCCATCCAGATCATCGCCCGGCGCTCGTGTCGGTCGTCATCCCCACCTGGAACGGCGCGCATCATCTGCCCGTCTGTCTGGAGGCGTTGCGGCGTCAGACACTGCCGGCCTACGAGATCATTCTGGTTGACAACGCATCGACCGACGGAACCCGATCCCTGATCGAACGCGATTTCCCAGAAGTGCGGCTGATCGCATTGCCCGCGAACAAGCGTTTCGCCGGCGCCTGCAATGCCGGCATCCGCGCCTCGCGCGGCGAGTTCGTGGCGCTGCTGAACAACGACACAGAGGCCGACCCGCGCTGGCTGGAAAACGTCGTGGCCACATTCGACGCGCACCCCGACGCGGGATTTGTCGCCAGCAAGCTGCGGCTGTTCGACCAGCGCGACCGGCTGCATTCCGCCGGCGATTGCTACACGCGGCGCGGCGTGCCCGGCAACCGGGGTGTGTGGCAGGTGGATGATGGCCGGTTCGATGCGGAATACGTCTTTGGCGCATGCGGCGCAGCGTCGGTCTACCGGCGCGCCATGCTCGACCAGATCGGCCTGCTTGACGAGAGCTTCGAGTTCTCGTGCGAAGACGTGGATCTGTCATGGCGCGCGCAACTGGCCGGCTACAAGTGCGCCTTCGCCCACCAGGCCATCGTGTACCACAAGGTCAGCGCGACCGGCGGCGGCGTCTTGAACAGCTACTACGACGGGCGCAATTTCATCTGGCTGCTGGTCAAAGATGTGCCGGGCGACATCCTGCGTCCCAACCTGAGGCGTGTGATTGGCGAGCAATTGCGCATCACCCGCGATGCCTTGCGCGCCTGGCGCGGGCAGGCCGCGCGCAACCGGCTGAAAGGGCAAATCGCCGGCCTGCTCGGCATCCCGCGCATGCTGGCCCGGCGACGCGCAGTGCAACGTTCACGCATGGTCAGCCATGCCGACCTGGCCGGCTTGCTCGATGAATAGCGCCGCGCGATTGCGCGATTTATTGTTGACCTATAATCCCTCTCATGCGCAGTGCGAGCCTGCTGACCCGCATTGGCCTGTGTCTGATAGCTGTCCTGGTGGTCACACTGGCACAGCCGGCGGCCTACGCCGCGCGCCCGGGGCCGCAAAGCCGGCCCCACCTGCCCAGGTTCCCGTTCAAAAAGCCGCCGCGCATTCAGAACGCGCGCGTCGCGCTCAGCGACATGCCGAACAGCATCGTCCCCGGCTTCAGCAACTCGTGGCAATGCCCGTGCGACACAGACGGCTGCTGGCCCGGCTGCTTCACGGTGGCATCAGCATCGATCCTGCAATACTGGGCGCAGAAAGGCTACCCCGATCTATGGGACGGCGACGAGAACCGCATGCTGCAACGCCTGCGCGATGTGTTCCCCAACCTGCTGTGCATGAGCAACGGCAACGACAACGGCAAACCCGGCGACACCGGCTATGACGCCTGGGATGTCAGCAGCGGCCTGCGCCAGTTCGTCGCCGAGCGGAACTATGTGTTCACCATCACGCCAATTGCAGCGCCAACCTTCGAGCAGATTGTAGAGGAGATCGACGCCGGCCGGCCGGTGATCGCTGCGTTCAGCGAGTCGCCCTGGGGCAGCCACGCCGGCACGATCATCGGCTATGACACCACCGGCGACCGGCAGATCATGATCGTGCGCCCGCACCTGTGGCAGAAAGCAGACACCGATCTGCAATGGGGCGTGGGCTACCAAGGATTCGCCATCATCACACTCGTGCCCGGCGGTCAGGGGAATCTGGCCGGTGCAACGCCGGCAGCCCCACAAGTTACCTTCGAGGTCATCGTCAACGACGCCGATCCCGGCTTCTCTGCCGAAGGCGCATGGCAGGAGCAACGCGGCTTCGGCCACGGCGGCGAGGCTCGCTCCACCCTGACCACCGACCCGACCAACCTCGGCCCGACCGATGACACCGCCTGGGCGCGCTGGTCGCCGCAACTGCCTTTCGACGGCCTGTGGGAAGTCATGGCCTGGATGCCGGTCGCCGGGCAAAGCAGCGCGGATGAAGACGAGAACGCCACGGCGCACATCGCCACCTACCGCGTCACGCATGCGGAGGGGATGAGCCTGGTGCGCCGCTCCCAACGCAACGCTCTGGAAGGCTGGATGCCCCTCGGCACATTCCCGTTCACGCGGGGCAACGCCGGCAATGTCTATCTGGGCAATCTGACCGGCGACAGCCGGCCCCGCCCCCTGTGGGCCGACGCCGTGCGCTTTGTGTGGCGCGCGCCGCTGATCGTGCAGGCCGAGGAGGATGGCGCGCCGCTCTATCTGATCCAGGATGGACAACGCCGGCGCATTCCAGACGCGGACACCTTCTCCGCATTGCGCCTGAGCCGCAGCCACATTCGCAAGTTGCCCGCACTGCCGCTGGCGCAGTATCCCGAAGGCGAGCCGTTGCCCAGCATCTTTGGCAACTGGCTCGGCCAGTATTTCAACAATACGTCCCTGGCCGCGCCTATGTCGCTGGCGCGGCTCGACCCCTCGCTCAATTTCCGCTGGAACGGCGCTGCGCCCGCAGCCAACATGAGCGCGATGGGCTTCTCGGCGCGCTGGACGCGCGTGCTGGCGCTGTCTGAGGGCGTCTACCCCTTCATCATCGACGCCGTAGGCGGAGTGCGGATGTGGGTGAACGGGCGCCTGGAAATCAACGCCTGGGATTCGCCCAACATTCTGGTGCGCCACCAACGCGAGCTGTCCATGACCGCCGGCCTGCACCGCGTGGAGATCGAGTACGTGAACCGGGATGGATGGGCGCGCCTCACCTTCGCCAATCTGCCGCCAAACGCGCCGATCGTCGATGACGCTCCCGAAGTGCAATGGACGGCTGCCCCCACCATCACCCTGCGCTGGCGCGATGGCGGCGACGCCGATTCGAGCGGCAAGCCGCGCCGCTTCTTTGCCTCCATCTGGAAAGATGGCGCAGCCTGGAGCGCCGGCAGCGGCTGGATCAGCGACACGGAGTGGGTCGCGCCGCTGGCCGGCGATGGCCGCTATCTCTGGCGCGTCAGCGCCAGCGACGGCACAGCAACCAGCGACTGGTCGCCGCCGCGCGTGATTCTGGTGGACTCCACCCCACCCTGGGCGCAGATGGTGTCTGCCGAACAGCGCACTGAGGCGCTGACCGTCGCGCCGCCGGCAGAGACGCCAACGCCCACTCCATCACCGACACCCCTGCCGGCTGATCCCACAGCGACGCCGGCTGCCCCTGATGGAGACGCCGGCGCGCCAGGCCAAGAGACCATCACGCCAACCAGCGATCTTACTGTCGCCACAATCGTATCGGTGGAGGGTCAAATCAGCGCTATCGAAACAACCGTCTTCGCCACAGACACAGTCAGCGTCACAGATCAGCCGGCAGATGCGCCCGAATCCACTCGACAGCAACAAGCGCCAGAGACTGCGGCTGGCGCGACGCCCAGGCCGCTGACCGGGTTGCGCCTGACCTGGTGGGCCACCGACACGCTGAGCGGACTGGCCAGCTTCGACGTGCAAGCGCGCGAGCTGATCCGCGCATCAACGATCTATTCCCCCGTTGTGTCCCAGCGTGAAGTCAGCCGGATCGCCTACGAGCTGGTCTTGTCCGGCTCAGTCGAAATCACGCGGCCCATCGTCATCACCGAACTGGTCGCCTACACGACGACCGTGCCGATCGCGGTCTACACGCCGCTGACCGAGACGCAGTGGATCACCATCGCCGCCGGCATCGTCAACACCGAGACGATCTTCCTGGGCGCGCCGGGCAGCACCTACGAGTTCCGTGTGCGGGCTGTGGATCGCATGGGCAATACGCAGGCGTGGCGCGATGGGTATTCAGTGCAAGCTCAGATCGACCCGCGCCCGCCACTGTTCACCAGCTACATCCCTATCATCACGCGCGACGCAGCCCCCTGAAGGGGCGATTGTTCTTGCGCCACGCCGCCGATTGGCGGAGCGTCGATCGGACGCCGCACACCGCTTTGGCGCGTGGATACAAGCCGCGCCACTTTGCGCCGCCTTGTTCGTATCAGTTATCAGGAGACAGACACAATGGAAGAACAGAACACCAACAAGCTGCCCAATGAGGGCGCCGCAACCCCTTCACAGCCAGCCCCCGCATCTGCGCCACAGCCGGCTTACGTTCCACCCCCGCCCATGCCAAGCTACGCGGCAATGGCGCCGCAGACGAACGCCTGGGCCATCGTCAGCCTGGTGTCCAGCATTTTGAGCTGGGTCGGGCTGTTCGGATTGGGCGGCATCGTGGGCGTGATTGCGGGTGTGGTTGCCCGCAATCAGATCAGAGAGAACCCAGCCACGCAAACCGGCGACGGACTGGCGCTGGCCGGCATCATTCTGGGCGCGGTCAACATCGTGCTGACGTGCATCGGCCTGCTGTGCTTTGTGGCGGTTGTCTTTGGCAGTTTTACGATTCCCTTCATGAACTGGAACGGTCGCTAGACTGGCCGCGCCGGCAAAGACGCTCTCTGAGGGGATTGCATCACAGGATGCAATCCCCTCTTTTTGTGTCAGGCAGTCGCCTGATCGAGCGCCGCCGCGAAGATGTTCAGCGCTTCGTCGATCTGTTGTTCGGTTACAACCAGCGGCGGAATCCAGCGGATGACGTTCCCGTATGTGCCGCAGGTGAGCAGCAACAGATTGTGATCGGCGCACCAGCGCGTCAGCCGGTCGGTCAACGCCTTGTCCGGCGCTCCCGCCGGATCAACCAACTCCGCGCCGATCATGCTCCCCAGGCCGCGCACATCGCCCAACGCCGGGAAGTGCTGCTGAAGTTCGCGCAACCCGCGCATCAACTGCGCGCCGCGCGCGGCGCTGTTATCGACCAGCTTCTCCTCGCGCAGCACGCGGATGGTTTCGACCGCCGCCGCCGCCGACACCACATTTGGCCCATAGGTGCCGCCATGCGCGCCGGCGGTCCATTTGGCCATGATCTCGCGCCGGGCGGCCACACAGCTCAGCGGCATCCCCGAAGCGATGCCTTTCGCCAGAACAATGACGTCGGGCGTGACATCGAAATGCTCGAGGGCAAAGAACCTGCCGGTGCGCCCAAAGCCGGTTTGAACTTCGTCGAACACCAGCAGGATGCCGTGTTCGTCGCAGATGCGCCGCAACGCCTGGATGAAGCTGCGCGGCGGGACCACGTAGCCCCCTTCGCCCAAAACCGGCTCGATCACCATGGCCGCCGTCTCCTGCGGCGCAGTCTGGGTTTTAAGCAAGTATTGCAGTTGGTCGACCGCATAGCCGCAACAGGCATCGCCATCGGGCCGGCTGGCGCTGAGGCGGGCGCGCTCAGCCGGCGACATCGTGTGGCGGGCAACCGGGCAGTGATAGCAGTAGGCGTAGGGCGCGACAAACACGCCGGCGGGCAGCGGCTGATACTTGAACCGATACCCGTTCTTGCTGGTCGTCATGGCCATGGTCAGGTGGGTCCGGCCATGAAACGAACCCTCGAAGACGATCACGTTCGTGCGGCCCGTGGCCTGGCGGGCCAGCTTGATGGCTGCCTCAACCGCCTCGGCGCCGCTGTTGGCGAAGAAGTAGGTGTCGAGGGCCGGCGGCAGAATCTGGCGCAGTTCCTCGGTCAGTTCAAGCACCGGCGCTGCGGTCACCACGCCAATCTGGCCGTGGATGAGCTTTGCCGCCTGCTCCTGGATGGCGCGCACTACGCGCGGGTGAGCGTGGCCGGTATTGGCGACGGCAATGCCGCAGGTGAAGTCGAGATAGCGCCGGCCCTGCGTGTCGATCAGGTAAGGCCCTTCGCCGCGCTCGACCGGAATGTCGAACGCGCGCGCCCAGACGGTCGATAGATTCTCTTTTGACATCTGCTGTGCAATCCGGGCGCGCGGCGCTAACTCGTGAAAATGGGCAGGTGACCAAGCGCAATGACGTTCTGCCATTTGGCGCGATCCCCTTCCGTGAGAATCGCCATGTCGGCCACCACATTGGCGCCGGCCTTCTGCAGAATCAGCCGCATGCCCTGAAGCGTGCTGCCGGTGCTGATCACGTCATCGACCACGACCACATTCTTGCCGTTGATGGCGTCGCGGTCTTTCTCGTCGAGGTACAGGGTCTGCGGTTTGCCGGTAGTGATGGACAACGTCTCCGCCGACAGCGCGTCACCCATGTAAGGCTTGTAAGACTTGCGCAACACCACATAGGGCAGGCCCGACGCAACCGACAGCGCATAGACGAGCGGAATGCTCTTGGCCTCGGCCGTCACCAGGTACTGCGCCCCCGGCGGGATGCGAGCCGCCAGCGCCCGCGCAGCGGCCTCGGTCAACTCGGTGTCGCCGAGAATGTTGAGGACCGCGATACGCACGCCCGGCGCAACTTCCATCAATCGCAGATGCCGGCGCACGCCGGCGATGTCGATTTCGTAGGTGTCCATGTCGGTAGTCAGATGTCAGTAGCCAGTAGTCAGATGTCAGTAGTTGTCAAGGCTCAGAACATCGTGACCAGTTTTCGGTCTTACGGTAAATCGATGCAAGGCTCACAACATCGTGTCCATTTTGCGTCTTCTGGACATGCGCCGGAATCGCGCGGTAAGCGGACGCACGGGT
>DAOTYS010000236.1:0-4980 GCA_034434575.1 Thermoflexales bacterium | reverse complement strand
CGCCTGCGCAGGGCAACGCACGCTTTGAAGAAACGCAACAGGTCGTGGTCCCAGGTGTCGGGCGCGTCCCAGGGAAAAGCCTTGCGGCAGTCCGGGTCCTTGCCCCCGGTGACGCCGATTTCGTCGCCGTAGTAGATCGATGGCGCGCCAACGTAGGTCATCTGGAAGAGCGTCGCCAGTTTCAGGGCGTCGCGGTCGTTGCGCGCGATCGACAGGAAGCGCGCCGTGTCATGGCTGTCGAGCAGATTGAGTTGAACGCGGTTGATGGCCGGGTCATACAGACCAAGCAGATGGTTGATGCTGTAGGCGAAGCCGGGCGCATCGAGAACGGACACCGGCGCGTAGCCGGCGGCGGCGACCAGATTTTCATCGAAGTGGCGCGCGAAGAAGCCGACGCAGGCGCGCGTGAACTGGTAATTCATCACGGCGTCGAACTGGTCACCCTTCAGCCAGCGTTGCGCCTCATGCCAGATTTCGCCCACGATGTAAGCGTCGGGATTGATGGCTTTAACCCGCCGGCGGAATTCCTGCCAGAAAGCGTCGTCGTTGATCTCGCCGGGCACATCCAGCCGCCAGCCGTCGATGCCCTGGCGAATCCAGTGCTCGGCGACGCCGAACAGAAATGCGCGCACCGCCGGCGTCGTGGTGTTCAACTTGGGCAGCGCGGGAATGCCCCACCAGGCCTCATAGTTCAGCGGCTTGCCCTCATACGCGTGCAGAGGGTAGCCTTTGATGTAGAACCAGTCCACGTAGGGCGACGCCGCGCCGTTTTCCAGAATATGGTTGAACTGATAGAAGCCGCGGCCAGTGTGGTTGAACACGCCGTCGATGACCACGCGCATGCCGCGCCGGTGCGCTGTCTCCAGCAACTCGCGAAAAGCCGCGTCGCCGCCCAGCAGAGGGTCGATGCGGTAGTAGTCGTGCGTGTGGTAACGGTGGTTGGCCGGCGATTGGAACACTGGCGTGAAGTAGATCGCGTTAACGCCGAGTTCCTGCAGATAATCAAGCCGCTCGGCCACACCCAGCAGGTCTCCTCCTTTGAAGCCGTAGGTGGTCGGCTTTGCCTCCCATGCTTCTAGATTGGCCGGCCTGGCAACTCGCGCCGACCTTGCGAAGCGATCCGGGAAGATCTGATAGAACACTGCGTCTTGAACCCAGTCAGGTGTTTTGATCATTGCAGTCTACGATTGTGCGTCTACGATTGTGCGTCTGTGCCGGTTCATTGGGTCAGTCCAACAATGAGGGCGGCCGCAACAGCGCCGGCCAGCGACGAGATGAAATTGACCCAGTCATTGTTCAACCAGCGCCAGCCGCGCGCGAGCGGGTTGGGCATCCCATCCCGGCCAACCGGCTTTTCAGTCTCCTTGCGCCGGGACGCATCATAGTAGACGCCCTGCACGGTGGCGCCGAGCACACTGTCAGCCATAGCGCCGATCAGGCCGGCAATCGGGGCCGCCAGTGCTATTGCCAGCAGACCAGCGAGCGGAAAGCCAGCCGCAACACCAGGCGCGGGGATGTTGGCCAGCCACACACCGGGGTCCTGGCTCCAACGCAATGCCAGAGGTTGAGCGGCGTTCTGGCCGGGAATCAGGCCGGCCACAGCCCACAAGAGCGCGCACAACAACAACGCCATAGCGCCGATGAACGCGGCGCCGGCCACAGCCGCCAGCGTTCCCATCAGCGTGATGCCGCCCGATGTGCCCGGCTCGACAATGCGGCTCAGACGAGTGACCAGCCGGGGCGGATGTTTGCTCAGGACGCCAATCTCCGTCGCCCACGTGTCAGCGTTGACTGTTGCCAGCGCGCCGACGAGGGCGCCCAGCAAGATCCACGGCGCGCCGGCCGGCTGTGGCGGATGCGGCGCGGACCACAGCCACGCGCCGCTCAACGCGGCGGCAACGGCTGCCACGCCGCCATTCGCCAGCGCCTGCCCCAGATCACGCCGGGCGGTCTTGTCGAACTTTTCGGCCACGTCTTGTTTGCGGCCGGCCCGGTAGTGGCTGAGCGCCGAGGACGACACGAAGAACGCAATGAGCAGCAGGCCAGCCAGCAAACCGCCCAGGCCGAAGATCACCGTGCCGGTGATGACGGCGCCGGCGATGCCGCTGCGCGACAGCGCGCGACGCCGAAACGCCAGCCAGCCGATCACGACGCTGAAGACAAGCCCGAACACAAGCCGGGTGATGATGATCGTGGCCTGATCCATCAGGGCCGCATTCTATCGGCTTTTGGCGCTGCGGGGTGTTGGTTGGCGCCAGTTTAAGATTGGGCGCGGTATGACATTCGATGCGCACAAAGCGATGGCGTATGCGCGGCGGTTTGCCCGGCCTCGACTGGCCGGCAGCCCGGAGAACCAGCGCGTGATTGAGGAGATCACATCTCTGCTTTCGTCTCGCGGCTACCGGGTTGCGCGGGAGACATTCGCGTTTTCAACTGCTTACAACGTGTTCATCGCGCTCGAGGTGTTGGCCTGCCTGCTGTTGGCGCTGGCTTCACTGACGCTGTGGGGCGCCTCACCCTGGGCATCTGCGCTGCTGGCAGCGGGCATCGTGGGGGTGATTGCCGCAGCGCCGTGGCTGAACCGCGCGGTTCAGGCCGGCGCAAGCCGGCCGCTCGACACACCAGACCACACAGGCTGGTGGCAGCGTCTGTGTCTGCGCCTGGGCCGCCGGCTGACCGCAGCCAACCTGATTGCCACCCTGCCGGGCGCACCAGAGGACCCCACCCTGCCACACATTGTGCTGATCGCGCACTACGACTCCAAGAGCCAGCGCCTGCCGATTGCCGTTCGTGTGGCCTGTTTCGCCCTGAGCATCACGGGCGGGTTGTTGTACGCGGCTGCGGCGCTTCTACATGCGCTGACAGCGGCGCCGGCCCTCAGCGGCCTGGCGTTCGTTGCGGCGGCAATGGCTGTGGCAGCCGGCTTTCCCCTGCTGCTCCTCGATGTGGGCAACGCCTCCCCCGGCGCGATCGATAACGCTTCGGGGTTGGGCGTGGCGCTGCATCTGGCCGAGATTCTGGCGCAACAGCGCGACTGGCAGGGCCGGCTGCGCCTGACGTTTCTCATCACCGGCGCAGAAGAAATCGGCGTGGCCGGGGCAGCCGCATACCTTCAGCGCCACCGGGCTGAGCTGCGCCGCGACGCGCAGGCAGCAGGATTGCGTATTCTGAACTTTGACGGCGTGGGCGTGGATGCCGATCTGCGGCTGGCCGGCGCGCGTTTGAACCGACGCAACAACGGCCGCATGGCCGGCTGGGTCGAAGCGGCGGCGCGCGATTGCGGCCTGCGCGTGAAGCCCTTCTCGATGATCGGCCTTTCGTACGATCATGCGCCGTTTGCCGAAGCCGGCTTCGACGCTGTGTCGCTGATCGCGATTGGCCGGGCAACCTGGGCCGTGCATACGCCGCGCGACACGGCTGAACGGCTGCATCCGAGGGGCTTCGCGCAGGCCGGCGCCATTGCGCTGCGCATCATCGACCTGATCCGGGCAGGTCGCTGATACAATCCCGCGACGGGAATGAGCGCGAGAACACTTCAACACCTGATGGCCGCCCTGCCCGACGCGCAGATGATCGACAATTCAGTTGACCCGGCGCAGGTTGCCATCACCGGCATCACCAAAGACAGCCGCAAGGTCGCCCCCGGCGCGCTGTTCGTCGCCTATCGCGGCGTCGAGAACGACCTGCACCGCTTCATCCCCGACGCGATTGCGCGCGGAGCAGCCGCCATCGTGTGCGAGGACGCGCGCTGGCAGGCAGCCAACACAAGCCGGGTTCCCTGTGTCGTGACGCCGAATGGCCGGCAGGCATTTGCGCATCTGTGCGCTGCCTGGCACGATTACCCCGGTCGCAGCCTGGTCGTGATCGGCGTCACCGGCACCGACGGCAAGACCACCACCTCAAACCTGATCTATCACATTCTGCGCGCGGCCGGCCTGAAGGCCGGCATCATCAGCACCGTCAACGCCGTGATTGGCGATCGCGCGCTCGACACCGGTCTGCACACCACCACGCCCGACGCCGATGACGTGCAAAGCTATCTGGCCCAGATGCGCGACGCCGGCATGACCCATTGCGTGCTGGAAGTCACCTCGCATGGGCTGGCGCAGTATCGCGTGGACGGCGTGGACTTCGACGTTGCCGTCATCACGAACATTACCCACGACCACCTGGACCTGCACGGCACGCGCGAGGCGTATCGGGCGGCCAAAGGCAGATTGTTCGAGATGGTCAGTCAGCGCCCCTCCGCCAAAGCCGGCGCGCCGCCCACGGCTGCCGTGCTGAATGCCGACGACGATTATTCATTCGACTATTTGCGCGCCATTCCCGTAGCGCGGCAGATTGTGTACTCAGCGCGCGCCGACGCGATTCCCGGCCTGGAAACGCTGCAAGCCGCGCAAATCGAGCACGCGCCGAATAGTATGCGCCTCATAGTGCGCACGCCGCGCGGCGAAACGACCGTTCACAGCCGGCTGATCGGCCAGTTCAACGCGTCGAACATCCTGGCGGCGATTGGCGCCGCGCTGGCCCTGGATACGCCAGACGAGGCCATTCGAGCCGGTCTGGCAGCCATGCCTGGCGTGCCGGGCCGCATGGAGCGCATCGACCTGGGACAACCCTTCACCGCTATCGTCGACTTCGCCCACACACCCAACGCGCTCGAACAGGCGCTGCGCACACTGCGGCCGTTGACGACGGGCCGGCTGATTGTTGTGTTCGGCTGCGCAGGCGAGCGCGACATCTTCAAGCGACCGATGATGGGCCGCGTCGCCGGACACTACGCCGATGTGATTGTGCTCACCGCCGAAGACCCGCGCCGCGAGCCATTGGATCAGATCATCGAGCAAATTGCCGCCGGCATCGACAATCCATCCGCCCAGGTGCTGCGCGCGCCGGATCGAGGCGAGGCGATTCAGACGGCTTGCGCGCTGGCGCGACCGGGCGACATCGTTGTGTCGTGCGGCAAGGGGCACGAGCAGT
>DAOTYS010000235.1:0-2936 GCA_034434575.1 Thermoflexales bacterium | reverse complement strand
GCCAGTTCCTCATGCGTGCAGCGCAATTCGACCGGGGCGGCTTCGGGTGACCTGGCGGCGAATTGCGCTAACAGCAACGCCACACGCTCTGGAACGCGGCGATAGGCAAAGTCGAGCAATCGGCGCTCTGTGTCGATCAGCCGGCGCCCCAACGTTTCCGTAATGCGCAAGGCCACGCGCGGGTCGCTCAACAGAAGCGTCTTGACATCGTTCCGGCTCATCAGACACAGCAGGCAGGGCGCCTGCGCCTCGGCGAAACTGCCATGCAATTCCTGGCCCAGCAGCGCCATCTCCCCAAACACGGCGCCGGCCTCCAAGACGGCTGTGGTCAGACTGCGCCCATCCGGCAAGAGGTGATAGAGCCGGACGCGGCCTTCCTTCAGGATGAACAACACCTCGGTCGGCTCATCGGGCGTGTAGAACACCGTGCCGGCCGGCACGCGCTTCATCGGCGCGCGCGCTCCCAGGTCAGCCATCTCCTGCGGCGACAAGTCCTGAAAGATGTCAACCTCTCTCAGGTACGATAACTTCTGCCGCTCCAGCGCATCGCCATCGAGACTTTCGCTCAGAGTCATGTCGCCTCACCGGGTTGACTGAGATGAATACACGCGCGCGTCTGGCTTGAACACCGACCATGAAAACCAGAAATGGTTGACGGCCACAACTGGCGTCAGCGCCTGGCCGGCCAGCGCCCCCTCAACCGCGCGGCCGGTCATGCGCCAGACACTGCCTGTTTGCTCGTCTACGATGCGCCCGTTGTCCATCCTGAATGTCAGGGTGATCTCACCCACACGCCGATCATACGCCACGGCTGCGCCGACATCGCGCCCTTCACTGATGATCGGCGCATCGAGGGCCGACGCAGCGCCGGCCTGCCAGACAACCACAACAGGCGCGCTGCCCACCGTATCGTTGATCACGCCCTGTGTTTCGAGCGCATCATAGGGATAGGCAACTGCCTCGCCATTGATCTCGACGCCCAGCACACGAGCAACCGGCGGCAAGGCGCTGTCGATGCGCGGCCCCTGGTAGAGAAACGGCGGGCGCGTCACATCGTCGTAGCCGACGTAGGGATTGCGGCCATAGTCTCGCTTGTGGCCGGTGTCGCGCGAAAGCACCGATCCTGTGGGATGCGTCTGTTTGAAATCCTGCCAGCCAATGATCGCCGCGGGCACAAACTCCAATCGCGCGCCGGCCAGCTCGCCCACAATGGCCTGGCCGGTTGCCTGCTGCCACCAGCTTTCGGTCTGCCGGTCGTACATGATCAGGTTGCTGTAGCGCAGGCGTCCGGTCGTGCCGAAATCCAGCGGGCGGCCGGCTGCCACCCGCCGGAAGGCGATCGCCGTGTTGCAGAGCGGACAGAACGAAACCACCACCGGCACGCCACCCAGTGTGTCATTGACAATCTCATGCCAGGTGAGAATTTGCAGCGGATAGGCCCGCGCTTGGCCGTTGATTTCAACCCGAATGACCGGCTCCAACGGTTTCAGCCAGGTGTCGGCTTCGGTGACACTGACGAACTTTGGCGCATCAATCGCGGGGATGCCATCTTTGGGCGGGCCGCCGGACAAAATCTCCTCGAAAGACACCAGCGACTTGCTGAAGTCTGTTCTGAATTCGGAAGCAGCGCCGGCAGGCGGCTGCGGGTTGGGCACAGTCGGGCGCTGCGCCGGCGCATCAGCCGGCGTGCCGGTCGGCGCTGCAACCGGCGAACGCGCCGGCGTGCAGGCCGCCATCGCAAGGGCGATGACGCATCCGATCGTCATCGCCGGCCAATTTCGGCGCTGCCGCCAATCGTGGCCGTCATCCTTCATGTTCAACCTCTCCCCAACCTCTGTGTCGGTCCACCTCTGCCAGCAACTCCGCCTCGCTGGGGTTGCCGAGAAACAAGACCCGATCATTCCAAAAATACATCGGCGTGCCGATCACGTGGCGCGGGATATCCATCTCTACGTCAATATCCACCACATCAACCGGCACGCCCGAACGCATAGCGCGCACCCGTTCGGCCAGCGCGGTGGCGGTTGCGCAGCCGGCGCAATGCCGCGCGACATAGATTCGCAACATGGCCTGACTGCGCAACCGAGGCTGGTCACTCACTGGCCGCGCCGAGCGGCGCGATGCCAGGCATAGCCCAGACCGGCCAACACTCCATAGACCGCGTGGCCCATCAGGCTCATCAACATCGGCCCGCTGAACGCAGCCGCGAACTGCAAGCCCACCCCCATCATCATGGGCATGATGACCATCGGCCCCAGCACCCACCAGATCACCCCATACACCAGCCCCCACACCGCCGCGCGGCCATAGGTTTGACTGGCGCCGCCAAACAACACGCCAAAGGAAGCCCCGATCACCAGGCTGATGGCCATATGCACGATGAAGCCCACAAGAGCATCCGAGCTGCCGACCAGGCCGGCCACCATCGGCAACATGCCCATCACAGCCATCAGGATACCAAAGGCAACGCCGCCAACGGCCCCGCCAATCAATCCCGACACGATCTTGTCCGTCCATGTTGCCTGCCCGCTCATCTGATTCACGTCCACCATTTCAACACCTCCAGTGCCATACCAGTGGTTGCCAAAGCGCGCCAGAGCGCGCGACAGGCTTGGTTCTAGCAGACGGAGAGCCGCGCGTCTGTGAGCTGGCTCACATTGGGAGCAGCACCAGTCGTTGGGATTGCACGCGGCAGGGACGGGCACGAAGGCAAGCTAGCGCCGCACTGTCACCGGCGTGCCGACCGCCGCCCAGCGAAACAGCCAGGCCGCGTCGGCCGTGCGGCGCAACACCACACAACCCAGCGAGGTGGTGGCCGCGCCATTGCGCGTGATAGCCGGCCCGTGAATGCCATTCTGCACCCGGCCCACGTAGTAGAGGCCCAGCCAGTACGGCAACTTCCAGCCGCGCACAATCGAGCCGGCCTGGGCGATCTT
>DAOTYS010000234.1:0-13071 GCA_034434575.1 Thermoflexales bacterium | reverse complement strand
GCTGCCGGAGGTTGAGATCGACCTGCAACCCGGCGAGACGCGCGTGTACACCCAGACCACTGGCTGGTCTGATTACATCCCCTGGTTCCCGGAAAACCCGCATCTGTACCAGTTGGAGAGCGCGCTGATCGCGCAGGCGGATGGCGCGCCTTGCGACGGGGTGCGCACGCGCTTTGGCTTCCGCGAGGTGTGGATCGAAGGCCATCGCATCCTGCTGAATGGCCGGCCGCAACGCTGGTACGGCGAGTGGTGCCACAAGGCCCACAGCCACTGGCTGCGCCCCGAATACGTGCGGCAGTGGTTCCAGCAACTCAAAGACCTGAACATGAACTACGTGCGGATGCACACCTTCCCGCACCCCGACTACTTCTATGACATCGCCGACGAAATGGGCATCCTGTTGTGCGAGGAGTCGGCGCTGCACGGGTCGGGCCAGGCCGGCTGGGACACGCCGGACCTGTGGCCGCGCGCCGAGGCGCATGTGCGGCGCATCATCCGCCGCGATAAGAATCACCCTTCGCTGGTGATCTACAGCGTGGAAAACGAAATGCGCTGGTCGCTCAACATCGTGCCCGGCGCCAAAGACAAACTGCCCGAGCTGCGCCAGTTGTACAACCGGCTCGACCCGACCCGCCCGGCCTACCACGAGGGCGACACCTCGTTGTGGAACGAGGACGAACTGGAAATCATCTCGCGCCACTACGGGCCGGCCTGCCACGGAATGGGCTGGTGGGACAAAAAAGCCCCGCTGCACGCCGGCGAGATGGGCCGCTGGCACTATGCGTCGCCCTACCATGCCCTGCAATGGGCCGGCGACGAAGTGTTCGCCGACTACAAACACCTCTCGCAATCCATCGCCACAGACGCCTGCCGCATCATCGAACTGGCGCGCGCCAACGAGGTGAGCAGCGTCTTCCCGTGGAACACCTCCGGCCTGGATAACTTCCGCAGCGGCGAAGCGCGCGCGTTTGAATGGGAACCCAACACGCGCTACGCCAAACCACTGGCCCATAAGCCGTATGAATCGGAATACGCCTGGTGGCAGGAAGGAAGTGGCTACCGCCCCGGCTTCAGCTTCGAGCTGCTGCGCCGCGCCCTCAGACCGCTGGCGCTGGTTATCCGCGAAGAGCGCAACCAGTTCTACACCGATCGCCCGATTCCGCACACGGTGTATGTAGTGAACGACCTGCCGGCGGCGGCAGCGGGAACCGTGCAGGTGCGACTCGAACAGGCCGGCGAAACGCTGTGGGAAGAAGCCTTTGTGGTCGAGGTTGCGAGCGGTTGCACGCAGACAGTGAATGCAATGGTCGATCCGGCTGCGCTGAACGGGTGCGACGGGCCGGCCGAGATTGTGACCGCGCTCTACAGCAACCAGGGCAGCGATGAAGTCCGGCGTCCCATTCGCCTGTTCAGCAACAAGCAGCGTTGGGATCTGGTCTCGCTGCCGCCGATCGCTGTGGTGGGACAGACGGCGGCGGTGAGGTGGCTGGCCAATCACGGCGTGCGCATCATCCGCGTCGCCGACATCGCCGCGCTCGATCCCCGGCGCACGCCGGTGGCGCTGATCGGCGAGCACACCATTGCGCCGGACAGCGAACAGAATCGGCGCCTGCGCGACTTTGTCATGGCCGGCGGTCGCGCGCTGCTGCTCGAACAGGATCACTCAGTCTTTCCCGGCCTGAGCGTGGCGCGCATGCCCATCGAGATGGCCCGCGTGCGCGACCCGCTGCACCCGGCGCTGAACGGCATCACCGACGAGGACTTGCGGTTCTTCGGCGACGATCCCTTCGGCCTGCCTTCGTCCGACGCCTGGGTGACGGTCATGCCCTACCTCAAGCCGCGCAACGAACACCTCGTTCGCCCGCTGGTGGATTCGAGCGGCGGGGATTTCGGGAGCGGCGGGTTGCAGTGGGCGCCGGTGATCGAGGCGCACATCGGACAGGGCGCCATCATCGCCTCGCAACTGCGCCTCGCCGACAAACTCGACGCGCTGCCGATGGCCGATCGCTTTTTGCGCAACGCGCTGGCGTATCTGGCCGACTTCGAGCCAACGGCGCCTGCCGAGACACTGGTCATCCACGAGACACTGCGCCCCGAAGATATTGCGCCAGCCGGCGTCGCGTGGATGTCCGGGGCGCAAGCGCCGGAGCTGGACGCCGGCGCGCTGGCCGACCGGCTGGCGCAGGGCGAGACGGCGCTGGTGTGGGGGCTTTCCGCAGAGGCGGCGCCGTACTGGGAGCGCGTGATTGGCCGGCGCATCGAGTTGTTCACGCCCGAGCACACGGTCTACCAACTCATCGCGCCGCGCGAGGGCGGCTGGTCGCCGCTGCTGGCCGGCCTCAGCAACGAAGACACGTGCTGGCTGGAGAACTGGACCTACACGCAAACCAATCGCAAAGAGCGCATCGTCGATCAACTGATCCGCATCGACGGCGGGATCGTTCATCTGCGCAACGCCACCGACTCCGGGCTGGACATCCTGTTTGGCGACGGTCAGGCCACGGAGTGGAAACGAATGCCGGCGCTCAGTCGGTTCTTCGACGGGCCGCGCCCGAAAGTTGGCGCCGGGTTGATCGAGGTTCCGGTCGGCGCGGGGCGGGTGATCTTCTGTCAGATGCGCTGGATGCCAGAGTGGTGGCAATTCCGCCGCTTCCTGGGGCTGCTGTTGTGGAACCTGGGCGAGCGGACGGCGACAGACGTGTTGGCCGGCGAGCGCACGCCGTCGGCGGGCCGGCAGAGCGAGGGCTACCCGGCGCAGGCGCGCATGGCGCGCGTGACGCCGCAGGAGCTGGATGAGATTCTGTCGCTGGGCAAGCGCCGCGCCGAGTCGTATGCGGTGAACATGCCGTTTCGCCAGTGGCGCGGCTGGCAGATGGTCGAAGGCGCGGCAGGGTGTTTCAACGCGCCGGCGGGCACCGGCCTGGTCGCCATCGGTCTGGAGGTGATCTGCCCCGAACCGCGCAAGTTCATGCAGACGATTGGCGGCCTGCCCAACCCCGACCTGCAAACGTTCCTGCGGCTGAGCGGCAGCGGACACGCGCGCGCCTGGGTGAACGGCGCGCCGTGGGGCGAGGCGGCGCTCCAGCCCGACAGCGCCGCCTATGTGACCGACATTGACTTCGAGGCCGGGTCGAATTTCGTGGTGCTGGCCTGGACGCCGGAAGGTGACGGCGCGACGCTGTCCCTGCGCTTTGAGAACAAGGATCGCCGGCCAGAGACGACCTTCGCGTTCGTGTGATGTGGCGCCCACCCTGCCGCAGGCGTGCAGCCTGCGGCAGGGTGGTGTATTGCCCGGCGACTGCGGACCTCGTCTGCGAAGTCGCGGACAATCAGCGGCAGAGTTAGCGCAAGGCCGGCTTCGCCTTGCGTTGCGCGCGGATTTATCCGCCGCGCAACGTAGCCTCCATGAGCTTCGCGGAAAAATTGTAGCCGCACCCTGCCGTACCCACCGGCGCCGGCGCGTGGCATGCAATCAATATGGCACGAATCTCTATACATCCCAGTTTTCGATGTCTGCGACGCGGTCGCATACTGCTGACCGAATGCGGCGACGACTTCGCGCCCGGCGCGGCGTATCTCGAACGCTGGGGCTATTCGGTCGATGAGACGGGCACTGTGCCGTACACAAATTGACGGGGGATTTGCAGTAGACTCTGCGCTCATGTCCAACCCCACATCGACGGCAGGCACGACAACGCTCACGCGCGGCTATCTGGTCGCGCTGATCAGCGCGGCCATTCTGTCCACCACGGCCATCTTCATCCGGCATCTCACACAAACCTACCATATTCCTGCGCTGGTGCTGGCGTTCTGGCGCGACGTGTTCGTCGTGCTGGCGCTGGCGCCGGTCCTCGCGCTGGCGTTCCCGCGCCTGTTGCGGGCGAGCCGGCGGCAGGCGTTGTATCTGGCCGGCTATGGGCTGATCCTGGCGTTGTTCAACGCGCTGTGGACGCTCTCGGTCGCGCAGAATGGCGCGGCGGTCGCCACGGTGCTGGTGTATTGCTCCGCAGCCTTCACCGCCCTGCTGGGTTGGTGGCTGCTCAAGGAGCCACTGAGATGGGTCAAGCTGACGGCAATCGTGTTCAGCCTGGCCGGCTGCGCGCTGGTGTCGGGGGCATTGCATCCGTCGGCCTGGCAATCCAACCTGCTGGGCATCCTGACCGGCGTTCTGTCCGGCCTGTTCTACGCCCTCTACAGCCTGATGGGGCGCTCGGCCTCGCAACGCGGGCTGAATCCGTGGACGACGTTGCTGTACACCTTTGGGTTCGCGGCCGTGTTTCTGCTGGCGTTCAACCTGCTGCCGGGGAGTGCGTTGCCCGGCGCGGCAAGCCGGCCGGTGGATCTCTTCTGGCTAGGTGACACCTGGGTTGGATGGGGTGTGTTGGTGTTGCTGGCAGCCGGCCCGACCGTGGCCGGCTTCGGTTTGTACAACGTCAGCCTGAGTCTGTTGCCCTCCAGCGTGGCCAACCTCATTTTGACGACGGAGCCGGCCTTTACAGCCATGACAGCCTACGCGCTGCTCGGTGAGCGGCTGGACGGCATGCAGATTGCCGGCAGCCTGTTGATCCTGTCCGGCGTGGTCTTCCTGAGGGTCTACGAGGGGCGCGCAGCCAGCCAGCCTGCGCCGGCCATGCAAGCCGCCGACGCCGAAGCGTGACGCGCGGCTGATGTGCGCAATGGTGCGTGTTGGGTAGTGCGTAGTGCGTAGTGCGTATGGGCACTGCCTGCCGCCCTGTTACTGCTTCACCCCCGCTCCGGTCGCTGAGCCTGTCGAAGCGGAGCATGTCAATCCGCCACCGCATACAGCGCAGCCTTGCGATTTTCGGAGCCGCTGCCGGCGAAGTAGTACGGCACATCCAGCCGCGCAATCTCGCGCAGAGTGAACTGCGCGCGCAAGGCTTGTATCGCACCGGCCATTTCCGCGCCATCGTCCAGGAGATACACTGGCGCGCCCTCAGCGCGCAATGCGCGCACAAATGTGGTCATCTGATCGGGCGTCCAGTTGGCGGGACGAAAAGTCAGCCGACCGGCGTACAGATCGACCGGGCCGCTGTTGAGCGAGCAGCCGATCACCGCGTTTGGCGGCGTCAGCCGGCCAATCTGCGTGAAAGACGCGCGCTGCTCGCGCACCAGATAGCCGAACGCGCTGAACCCGCGCGTGACCGGCAAGGCCAGCGTGTCCATCGAGCGCAGCACGGCGGCGAAGGAGAGACACACCAGCAGGCCGGCCAGCCCGGCCATCTTCCAGCGCGCCGGCGCTTGGTGATTGGCCTCGATCAAGCGTTGAACCAGCCACACGACCCCGATCGCCGCCAGAATGCTGAACACGGGAAACAGCGACAGGATGTCGCGCAGGCGCAACGGCCAGTACGCCGCGTGGAAGATGAAAAGTGGGGCGAAGTATGCCAGCAGCGCCCATAACCCGCGTCGCGAACCGCGCCACAGCGCCCATGCGCCGAGGACGACGAACGGTGAAAGCAATCCAAACTCGCGGTAAGACAGCATCTCATTGAAAGTGCGCCAGGCCGTTTCCGGCAGGCGCGTCAATGAGAAGTTGGCCCATTCTTCCGAGCCGGTGTGAAGCGGGCTGCCGAATGCCAGCGTGTGATAGATCAGCGCCGGCAGCGCCGCGAGCAGGGCGAACCCCGCGCACACCGCGACGCAGGGCAACCGCGCAACGATGGAGCGCCAGCGCGATTGGCCGCTCGCCCCGGCGGGTTGTGCGCCGCTGATGGGCATCAGCAGCGCCAGCGCGAGGGCTGGCGCAATCAACACCTGCGTGTAGCGGATGTCGAACGCAACGCCGAGGCACACGCCGCTCAGCGCCGCGCGCGCGAAAGCGGACCTCGCGCACGATGCCGGCCCTGGCTGGCCGGCCAGTGGGAGTATGCTGGCCGGCAGGCGCGGACTCTGTCCGAGCTGACTGCCGTACGCCAACACGAGCGCCAGCACGGAGAACAACTGCGCGGCCACATCGGCCATGGGGATCATTTGCCATTCGACCTGCTGGTACGAGGTGGCGGTCATGAAGACGGCGAGCGCGGCGACGGCCATCCGGCTGCCGCGCCCGCGCAATGGGCCGGGGGGACGCGTGAAGGTGCGGGCCATCCAGGCAATGGCGAGCAACGAGATCAGCGACAGCAGCGGGGTGATGAGATACAGCCCTTGTTCGCCGGCGATCGTGTATGCCGCGCCGGTGAATACGGCATAGCCCGGCGGCCACACGGTCGTGGCCATGCGCGACACGTCCTGGGGCAGCTTGTAGCCTACATGCACAATCGGCTCGGTGGGGATGCCGAGCGCGTAGGTCAGGCGCGCCAACGGGAAATGATGAAACACCGTGCCGCGCTCGGCGAGATCGACACCCATCTGCGCGTAGGCGTAGGGGTCGCTGCCGCTGACGCCGTGTGTGCGCAGGGTGAGCGCAGTCCAGCCGGCCCAGACGACCACGCCGGCCATGAGCGTCAGCGCGCCCCAGTTGACAAATTGCGCGTTGCGGATTGCGTATCGCGTATTGGGTATTGGGTATTGGAGGGCGCGGTAGATCGAGGCGAGCAGGGCATAGGCCGACATCACGATCAGCGCCAGGGGCAGGTTAAGCAACGCGCCAAAGGGTTCGATCACACGAAACTCACCGGTGACAACGCGCGCGACGAATCCAATCAACACGCGCAGCGCCAGCGCACCATAGACCAGCAGCAGGGGTGTAAGCGCAGCGAGGCCTTGTGTGATGATCTGGCGGGCCGGCGCCGGCGCGCTTTTGCCCTGCATGCGACGCAACGCCGAGAGCGCGGCCGGCGTCAACAGCAAAGCAAACAGGGCCGGCGCCAGCGCCAGCGGCAGCCGCGCCACGGCGCACACGGCCATCAGGCCGAAGAGGTGCAGGCCGGCCCATGCCAGCATCATTGTCAGACGCCACGACGATTGCGCGTTGCGTGGCCCTGCGGTGAAGGTCACTGCGCGCAGACACAGGTCGAACAAGCCGTCGCGCCGGGCTTGCGCTGTGACGCGCAACGCGATAGGCGCGCCGGCAATCAGCGCGGCCAGCAACCAGCCGGCGCGCAAACCGAGGACGGGGATGCTGCACAGCCGGCCAATCGCTACGGCGGCAACCAGCGCGCCGCCAATCGCCTGAGCCAGCATCACATCACGCGACGCTTGACGCGCGCGCCACAGGACGATCGCGCCCAGCGCCCACAGCGCGCCGAGGGCAACGAGCAACCACACGAGCGGGCCGGCGGGTCGCTCCAACACGGCGGGGTCAAGCCAGTAGGAGAAGCTGAAGAGATTGCCGAATTGCATTGGGGGCAAATGTAAGGGAGCCAGGAAGGCGGTCTTGTGTGTGTCGGTCGCATATCCGCGAGTTCTTTGGATGGCCGGCTGAGGATGATCCCGATACGCTTTGAGCGCCGGGCAACCTCGGTCATGTTGTCGCCGGAGTTGACTGCTGGCCGGCGCGCACCCCGATCGCGCCATCGAGTCGTCGGACGCGCAGGACATGCTGTCCTCGCTGGCGATGTCAAAGCAGGATAAGATCAGCGTGCCAACCTTCGCGCCGGGCGTGCCGGTCATCGACATCCCAACAGGCGCAGGGCACTGGGCCAGTAGCAACCAGGTTCAGGAAGGGGACTATTGCTTGCTTTTGCCGTAAAGATAGCCGCCCGCAACCATGTGCGGCGCGCAACTACCTGGGGCGAATGAACATCGATTTGGCGGCCGCGATCATCCTCGGACACGACGTTGCATTCGCATGAGCTGGCGCGATACGCGCCCATCGCCCCGGCTCAGCGCATCACCATGCCGGCTGCGCTGAGCAGGCTGTTCACGCTGGCGCTCATGGCGCTGAAAAATGGCAGCGAGTAGAGGCCGATCACAAAGCACAGCGCGATGAGCGGCGCCACCGCCAGCGCCTCGCGCCAGTCGATGTCCGTCAGTTTGTCGTTGGCCGGGTCGCGGCTCTCGCCCAGGAAGATCTTTTGATAGAAGGTCAGCAGATACACGGCGCTGAGCACCATGCCTAATACCGCAAACGCCGTCCAGATCTGGTTCGCCTGGAATGCGCCCTGCAAAATGACGAACTCGCCGACGAAACCATTGAGCGCCGGCAGGCCCACCGAACTGAGCACCAGGATCAACGCCAGCGCGCCATACACAGGCATCTTCGCCCACACACCGCCGAAGCGGGCCATTTCGCGCGTGTGCCGGCGCTCGTACAGGTAGCCAATAACCATGAACAGACCGCCGGTGCTCAGGCCGTGGTTGATCATCTGCAACAACGCGCCCTGCACACCGAGCTGGTTGAGGCTGAAAATGCCCAGCACGATGTAGCCCATGTGGCTGACCGACGAGTAGGCGATCAGCCGTTTGGCGTCGCTCTGGGCAAAGGCCACGATCGCGCCGTACAGGATGCCGATCACGGCCAGCGCAATCATCAGCGGGGCAAGTTGCCGGCTGGCTTCGGGGAACAACGACAGGTTGAAGCGGATCAGGCCATACGCGCCCATCTTCAACAGCACGGCCGCCAGAATCACCGAGCCGGGCGTCGGCGCCTCAGTGTGGGCGTCGGGCAGCCACGAGTGGAACGGAAACAGCGGCACCTTGATGACAAAGGCGATGGCAAAGGCCAGGAACAGCAACGTGTTGGCCGACCACAGGCTGTTCTGCGCCGCCAACCGCTCCAGGTCGAACGTGCCGGCGTTAACGCCCATGAACAGAATGGCGACCAGCATCAGCGCGCTGCCGGCCATCGTGTAGAGGAAGAACTTGACCGAGGCGTACACACGCCTTTCGCCGCCCCACACCCCGATGATGAAATACATCGGCGCCAGCGTGAACTCCCAGAAGACGTAGAACAGGAACATATCCAGCGCCAGGAACACGCCCAGCGTGGCCGTTTCCATGAGCAACATCAGCGCGTAGTATTCCTTCTCACGCTCGCGGATTGCGCCGGGGGAGACAGCGATGACGATGGGGAACAGGAACGTGGTCAGCATTACCAGCCAGATGCTGATGCCATCCACGCCCAGCTTGTAGCCAATGCCGTATTGCGGGATCCATTCCTGCGCCTCAACGAGCTGATAGCCGGCCTGCGCCATGTCGAAGCCGGCCAGCGCCGACAGCGACGCCACAAACGACGCCAGCGATGCGAGCGCCGCCACGATGCGAATGGCGCGGCCGGCAGTGCGCGGCAGGACAGCGACGATCAGCGCGCCGATCAGGGGGAGAAAAGTGATGGTCGATAGCATGGCTAGTTGGCAGATTCAGCCCATTTCCGGCGCATCTCTTCGCTGGTGATGCCGCCTTCTTTTTTGTGACGCGCCCGTGATTGCTCGATCAACGCAACGAACAGAGGGTTCGTGCCCAGCGCAAACGACTCCAGATCAGCCTTGTCCACTGCCACAAGCGCCGCAACCGGCTCGCCATTCACTGTGAGCACAATCGGCTCGCCGGCCAGACTCTTTGCATATTGCGCCAGCGGCGCCGTTGCATCAACCAGTTCCATCGTTTTCATAGTTCAAACACCTCGCCCCCGATTCTCACCTGATCGCGTTCTTTGACACCCACTGCCCGAATCTTCACGACCGGCTCCGATTCCTCTTCCACATCGTAGTATATGCGCAGGTCACCCACCCTGAGCTCCCAAAGCGCCAATGCGTTGGCGCGCATCGGTTTCCGGTTGCGGGTTTCAACCAGAGGTTCATGAGCCAACTGCGCATCGACAGCATCAAACACCATTGCGCGTTGTCGGGCAGTAAGCGCCCGTAGGTGGTCGTCCGTCTCTGGCGAGTATTCGATGGAGTACGGCACTGCAACCAGCCTCCGGATCAGGCGCTATCGCGCATTCGCGCCGGCAATCAAAAAGTACGTCACCAGAACGACCACGCCGACGAGCATCAGCAGCCCATAGGAGCGCACGAAGCCCGTCTGCGCCTGGCGCAACCAGCCCGCCACACCGCGCGCCATCCGGCCCACACCGTTCACAATTCCGTCGATGCCGCCCAGGTCGAGCACCGAGGCCAGGAAACTGCTGAGTGTGTAAAAACCCTTGACCACGACGGCCTGATAGATCGCATCGATGTGCCAGGCGTTTTTGGACAGCCGGTAGAGCGGCCCCAGCCGGCTCAGCGGGTCGGTCAGATCCGGCGTGGTGAAGGCGTTGCGATAGACCAGCCAGCCGGCTGCCAGTCCGCCCAGCGCGATCAGCGTGAACAGGCCTGCCACGCTGACATCGAGCGGATGGGTCTTGAATTCGCCCACCGCCGGCGACAGCCAATAGCCCAGCGCGCCGACGCCGGGCAGATTGAGCGCGCCGCCCAGCGCGGCCAGCGCCGCCAGCGCAACCAGCGGCGCCGTCATGATGGCCGGCGACTCATGGGCGTGGCGCGCCATGTCGCTGCGCGGCTGGCCGAAGAACACCATCACAAGTTGCCGGCCCACGTAGAACGCGGTGAAGATGGCTGAAACCGTGAGCAATACAAAGACCGGCAGATTGTGCTTCAGCGCGTCAAGCACGATCTCATCTTTGGAGAAAAAGCCGGCCAGCGGCGGCACGCCGGCCAGCGCCAGCCCGCCAATGACAAACACGATGAAGGTGAGCGGCAGCTTCGCCCGCAAGCCGCCCATGTTGCGCATGTCCTGCGGATCGGCGGGATGATGATGCCCGTGATGCTCCATGGCGTGAATGACCGAGCCGGCCGCCAGGAACAACAGGGCCTTGAAGAAGGCGTGCGTGACGAGGTGGAACATGCCGGCCACATACGCCCCCAGGCCGGCCGCGGCCACCATGAAGCCAAGCTGGCTGATGGTCGAGTAGGCCAGCACGCGCTTGATGTCGAACTGGGTCAGCGCGGTGTAGCCGGCCACGAACGCCGTCAGCGCGCCGACGACAGCCACGATCGCCTGTGTTGAAGGCGCAGCCTCGAACATCACGTGCGCGCGCGCCATCATGTAGATGCCGGCGGTCACCATGGTCGCGGCATGGATCAGCGCCGAGACGGGCGTGGGGCCGGCCATGGCGTCGGGCAGCCACACGTGCAGCGGAATCTGCGCGCTCTTGCCGGTGGCGCCGATGAACAGCAGCAGGGTGATAGCTGCCACGGCCGCCTGAACAGATTCGCCCCCGCGCGCGACGCCGGCGAACACTTCGGAGAACGTCAGCGCGCCAAACGTGACGAACGTGAGCAGGATGCCCAGAATGAAGGCCACATCGCCGATGCGATTGACCACAAACGCCTTGCGGCCGGCTTCGGCGTTTTTAATGTTCGTGAACCAGAAGCCGATCAACAAATAGGAGCACAGGCCCACCAGCTCCCAGCCGACGAACATGAGCAGGAAACTGTCGGCCATCACCAGCACCAGCATCGACGCGACGAACAGATTCATGTAAACGAAGAAACGCGCAAAGCGCGGATCGCCGTGCATGTAGCCAATGCTGTAGATATGGATCAACGCGCCGACGCCGGTGACCACCAGCATCATGGTCGCGCTGAGCGGGTCGATCAGAAAGCCGAAGGGCACGGTCAGCGCGCCGGCCTGAATCCAGGGGATGCCGAGATTGATGGCGCCCCATGTCAGGCACTCCTCTTCCGGCGCGCCGCCCAGTTGCGCGAACAGAATCAGCGACACCACGAAAGAGGCGACCACCAGCAACGACGCCAGCCAGCCGACGGCCTTCTCGTTCATGCGTTTGCCGAGCGTGGCGTTGATCAACACGCCCAACAGCGGAAAAAGAATGGGGGAAATGAACAGGAGTTGATTCATTGGGCAAGTGTGCGATTAGCTCAATGACCAGATAACCGAATGACTCAATGACTCAATCACTTAATCACTCAATCACTCAATGATCCAATAACTTCAGCCCTTGAGTTGCGCCAGGTCATCGACATTGGTGCTGCGCCGGGCGCGGAAGATCGTCACGATGAGCGCCAGGCCGACGGCGACTTCGGCGGCCGCGACCGTCATGATGAAAAACACGAACATCTGGCCGTCGAGTTGGCCCCATTGCCGGGCGAAAGCGACCAAAGCCAGGTTGGCCGAGTTGAGCATCAACTCGATCGACATGAAGATCATCAGGGCGTTGCGGCGGGCCAGCACACCGATCACGCCCAGCGCGAACAGGATGGCGGACAGAAGCACGTAGGGTGTTACAGAGTCCATCATTTCATTCTCCGCTCATTGCAGCGCGAGGCGCCATGTCGGCGCCCCTACTTGTCCCGGGTGAGCACGACTGCGCCGATCATGGCCGCCAGCAGAACGATGGCGATGACTTCAAAAGGCAGCAGGTAGCTGTTGATCAACGTTTTGCCGATGCTGAGCGGGCCGGCGTCAACGGCCTCGGCGACCGCCGGCGCGGCGCTCGCGCGCGTGGCAAACACATAGACTGCCTGGACAATCAGCGCAACCGCCAGCGTAATCGTCAGTGGGCGCTGCCAGCGCATCGTGGCCGTCTCCGGGTCGCGGCCCAGACGCTCGGCGCCCAGCAGCATGATGACGAAGAGAAAGAGCACCATGATCGCGCCGGCATACACGCTCACCTGCACCACCGCCAGAAACGGCGCGTTCAGCAGCAGATACAGCACGGCCACGGCCCCGAAGTTTGTGATGAGAAACAGGGCAGCGTACAGGGCGCTGCGGCTGAACAACATGCCCAACGCCGCCGCGACAGCAACCAGCGCAATGATGAGAAAAAGCAAAAAGTCCGGTGACATGTCGATTTTGGATTTGGGATTTTGGATTTTAGATTTTAGATTGAGCAGTTCGACGACTGCCGCGCTCGCCAAATGGCTCAATGACTTAGAAATTATCTCAAAAACCCTTTGCGGCTGTATGATTTCTGTGCTGACGGCGTATGATTTCTGAGCCAACACAGGTAGACGATGAAGAACAAAAAGAAAGCCCTGCCAACGATTTGGGCAGTTCCTGACGAATTATGGCGGCGCATCGAACCTCTCATTCTGGAAATGGATCCGCCAAAAAAGACCGGCAGACCCCGGATGAACCCACGCAATGTGATCGATGCGCTGATCTTTCGCATGCGCACGGGTTGTCAGTGGAATCACATCCCGCGTGTGT
>DAOTYS010000233.1:0-5059 GCA_034434575.1 Thermoflexales bacterium | reverse complement strand
CGGCAGGCGCTGATATCGGGCGCGGCGGCTATCGGCGCGGCGGCGCTGGCGCTGCTTGTGGCGCTGGCGCTGGCGATCGCGCTGCCAGTGTCGTTCCTGACCTTTGCGCTGATTCTGCTGGCGCTGGGACTGGCGGCCTTTGCGGGCTGGGCCGCCTTCCACACCTATGCGCTCACCCACACCAGCTACGCCATCGACCGCAATGCGTTCGTCATTCGCTGGGGGCCGATCCGCGAGATCATCCCCATGGGCGATGTGCAGCGCGTCATCGCCGGCTCGGACATCGCGGCGGATGTCCGATTGTTGCGCCTGCCTCTGCCCGGCTGGTGGATCGGGCGCGGCTCGCACCCGGCGCTGGGCAAGATCCACTTCTTCAGCGCGGCGCCGCTCGACGAGCAAATCATCATCGTTACGCAGGCGGCCGGCTATGCCGTGTCTCCGCAGGAGGCGCAGGCGTTTGTGGACGCCTTTCGTGTGCGGTTCCAGATGGGTCCCACGCAAATGGTGCGCCCGGCGCGACTGTTCCCGGCCGTGATGACCTGGCCGATCTGGAAAAGCCCGGCCACGCTCGCGCTGATTGCGCTTCCCGTCGCGCTGAACGCGCTGGTGTTCGGTGTTGGCTTTGCGCTGTTCCCGACTTTGCCCGACCAGATCGCGCTGCATTTCGACGCCGCCGGTTCGCCAGACCGCTTCGGCGGCCGGGCGCAGATCTTCGGGCCGGCAGTGATCGGCCTGGCGCTGGCGCTGATCAACTTTGCCATCGGCGCCGTCGCTTACCGGCGCGACCGGCTGGCCGCCTGGCTGGCGTGGGGCGGCAGCGCCGGTGTGCAGATATCGCTGCTGATTGCCACAATCACGCTGGCTGTTGCGAGGCCGTGAACCCATGATTCTGGTCACCGGCGCAACCGGCTGCATCGGGCGAGCGGTGGTCGAGCGACTCACCAGCGCCGGGCATACCGTCAAATGTCTGTGGCATTGGGACCGCGAACATCCTGCCCCCCGCAAAGTGACCATTGTCGGCGGCGACACACGCAACCTCGCATCGCTGGTCGAGGCGATGGAAAAAATCGACACCGTGGTTCATCTCGCTTCGATCCGGCGCGAAACCCGCGCAGACTCTTTCGAAGAGGTGAACATTGGGGGCATGCGCAACGTGGTCGAGGCGATGAAGCAAACGCAGATCAACCGGCTTATCACCGTGTCGTGTCTGGGCGCAGAGACGCGCTCGCCCTATCCTTTTCTGCGCGCCATCGGCAAGGCCGAGGAGATCGCGCGCGCCAGCGGGTTGAACTTCACGGTGCTCAAGTCGGCGGTGGTGTATGGGCCGGGAGACTGGCTCACGTCGTGGATTGCAGGAGTGGCCTCGTCGTTGCCGTTCGTGCTGCCGCTGCCGCACGGCGGCGCCACCCGCTTGCAACCAATCTGGGTGGGAGATCTGGCTGCCTGCGTGGAACGCTGCCTGTCCACGCGGGCCACCTACCGCCAGGTTGTGCCGATTGGCGGGCCGCAGGCGTTGACACTGGCGGACATCGCAGACGCCGTGTTGAGTGCGCGCGGCGTGCGGCGCCGGCTGGTGCGAGTCCCCACCGGCCTGACCCGCCAGGCGGCGCGCTTTCTGTCTCGCTTCCAGAGCGCGCTGGATGAGCGTGAGATCGAGGCGCTGGGGCATAATCGCACTACCGAGACGGGCGGGGTGCATCGCGTGTTTGGATTCGCGCCGGCGCGTATGCAGACCAAACTGGATTTTCTCAGGCCGGACTACGCGCCGCCGCCGCCGGTGCGCTTTCCGGCGTGGTGGCAGGCCGGGGGAATGAGACCGGCGGGAGCGACCTCAGCCCGCATCAAGCCGGCGCGATAATCGCCGCCCCCGCCATCTGCCATCTGCCGTCTGCTATCTGCTGCCTGTTGTCTGTTGTCTGTCCTCTGTGCTCTGCACCGCCTCCCTCAGCCCTTGACACTGCCGGCGGTCAGCCCTTCCACCAGGAATCGCTGGGCGAAGATGTACACCGCCACAACCGGAATTGACATGATGAGCGAGGCGGCCATCAACTGCCCATAGGGATAGATGTCGGCGAACACCAGCTTTTGCAACCCCACCGGCAGCGTGATGAGCGATTCGCTGGTCAGGAAAATGAACGCATACAGAAATTCGTTCCAGGCATTGGTGAACGCGATTAACATCACCGCCAGCAGAGCGGGCATGGTCAGCGGCAGGGTGATGCGCGCGAAGGCGACAAAGCGCGTTGCGCCGTCGATCTGCGCCGCTTCCTCCAGGTCTTCGGGGATCGAGCGGTAGTACCCCATCATCACCCAGGCTGCGAACGGAATCAGGAAGGTGGGATAGGTGATGATGAGCGCCAGATGCGTGTTGATAACGCCCAGGCCGGTGAGGATGCGGTACATGGGGATGAACATCAGCGAGCCGGGCAACAGATAGGTGACGAGCAGCACGGTGGTCAGGCCGCCGGCGCCGCGAAATTTCAGCCGGGCCAGCGCATAGCCGGCCAGCGCGGCAAGGAAAACCGACAGCGCCGTGGTGAGCGTGGCGATGCCTGCCGTGTTGCGAAACCATGTGATGTACTGTGTCTTGTTCAGCAGCGTGTCGAACTGGCTGAGTGTCCACGGATCGGGCCAGAACAGGGATGCGCGCTGGGCAATCTGCAATTCGCCCTTGAAGGCTGTGATAACCACCCAGTAGAACGGAAAGAGCACGAACAGCAGGAAAGGCAACAACGCCAGCACACGGATCACGACACCGACGGATTCGCGCCCGTGACGGGACAGCAGTGTGTGACGAGCGCCACCGCTCAGGGAGGTCGCCAGCCGTTGCGAGAGAGTTGAGAAGAATGCGTCCAGGTAGTGATAAGCCGTCTCGAACGGCCAGACAATCGCTGCCAGCAGACGATTGACCAGCGCGCCAAGCCGGCCAAACCAGCGATCAAGCCGGCTCTCCGCGCCTGCCGGCGCCACGCCCTGGCGCATGAAGTGCGCCAGCGCAAAGATGGCCACCGCTAGAAATGGCGCCGTGGAAATCGACACGGCCGCGCCGGGGCCATAGCGGAATTGCAACAGCGCCCGCTCATAGGCCAGGATGGAATAAACGCGCGTCTCGCCCCCTGGCCCGCCGCCGGTCATCAAATAGGGCAGTGTGATGCGCAGGAATCGCTCGAAGCCATTGGCCCCATCCACCTCGGCGGCTTCGTACAGCTCTTTGTCGATGGCTTTCATGCCGGCCAGCAGCAGAATGGTAAAGAAGGGGATGCCTTTCCAGACGTTGACGCTGATGACGCTGGTCAGCGCCAGTCCAGGTTCGGCCAGCCAGGCTATATCGCGTTCAATCAGCCCCAGAAATCGCAGCACCGGGTTCAGGCCGCCAAAAATCGGATCATAAATGCCGCGCCAGGTCAGCGCCGTCACCACTTCCGGCACAATCCACGGCAGCAGCATCAGGCCGGACAACACATTGCGCCCCGGAATGCGGCTGTTGAGCAGCGCCGCAATGATGATGCCGACGATCAGCTTGACCCCCACCGAGAACACGGTAAAGCGAATCGTGTTGAGCAATGAGCCAAGATACTGCTCGTCCTCAAGCAGGCGCAGATAGTTGGTCAGACCGACGAACACTTCCTGGCGGTTGATGGTGCGGGTGAAGAAGCTCAGCACGATGGCGTTCACGAATGGATACAAAATCAGCCCGGCGATCAAAATCACGGTGGGGGCCAGAAAAGCGGCGGCGATTTTCCAGTCCTTGCCCAGCGCGCGTTGAAGCCGTTTGCCAGGGCTGATCGGGACAACGCGACCAGCCGGAATCCAGGTTGCGGGTTCAGCCATCTTCATCTCCTGACCCTGCCTGCGCGGAGTGCCGGCGCAGACAGAATGGTGTCAGGCGCGCGCGGCCTGGCATGGCTGCGCGCGCCTGCGCTTGTCTGAGTCTTGTCAGAGACAGGCTGGCTTACTGGGGCAGACCCTTCTCCTCGAAGATCTGCACCATCAGTTTGTGACCATCGGCCACGGCCTGCTCGGCCGTCTTCTTGCCAGTGGTGACTTCTGCCATGATCTGGCTGAGGAAGCCGGTGGCGTAAGCGGCGTCGATGGCGGCATTCGGTTTGGCGGGGTGGCCAAAGCCGAGGTAGACATTGGGATTGAAGATGATGTCGCGCAGGCCGGGGAATGCCTGATCGGCTTTGAGCAGGTCATCTGTCCAGGCTTTCTTGTAGGCCGGCATCACCAACCCGCCGCCCAGGATGGACAACGGCGTGAACACCTGTGGATCGAGGAAGTGCAGGATGATCTGCCGCGCCACATCGGCCTGTTTGGCGCCCTTGAAGATGGTGTAGTAGGCGCTGCCGCCGCCACCCAGCTCGAGCTGGTCGTCATTCGTCAATGGGAAGCGCATGATGCCGATGTTGGGCAAAATGGGATTCTGGTCTGCGCGGGCCTTGGCATAGATGCTGAAGGCATTGACAGTCAGGCCGATCTGCCCGGCCAGAAACGCCTCATTGTTGCTTGAATCCGTCCAGCTTTCGACGCCCGGCGGCAAAATGTCCTTGTATTGGGGTTTGGTGTAGATGTCGGCCAGCCACTGGATGCCGGCCACTGTTTCAGGCGAGTTGAAGGTGACTTTCGTGCCGGTTTCATCGACCGCCCGCCCGCCAAACGCTTGAAACGTTGCGGTGATCAGACCATGGCCGTCGCCGCTCTTGTTGACGGTCATGCCCCAGCCAAAGCGCTGTTTGGCCGGATCGGACATCTTTTGGGCTGCCTCGAGACGATCCTGCAGCTTAGAAATTATCTCAAAACCCTCTGCGGCTGTATGATTTCTGCGCCGACGACGTATGATTTCTGAGCCAACACAGGTAGACGATGAAGAACAAAAAGAAAGCCCCGCCAACGATCTGGGCAGTTCCTGACGAATTATGGCAGCGCATCGAACCTCTCATTCTGGAAATGGATCCGCCAAAAAAGACCGGCAGACCCCGGATGAACCCACGCAATGTGATCGATGCGCTGATCTTTCGCATGCGCACGGGTTGTCAGTGGAATCACATCCCGCGTGTGT
>DAOTYS010000232.1:0-1656 GCA_034434575.1 Thermoflexales bacterium | reverse complement strand
CCTCATTTAACAATATCGCCTAAAGCCTGCTTTAACAAGGCGCCAATCTGGCGCGAACTGCCGTTGGTCACTTCAAAGGTTTGTTTGCCAGAATGTGTCTCGATCACAAGCGCGGTGGAGGAGCGTGAATCCTCATCCCCCAGATCAACCTCGATTTTAGCGCGCCGAATAGCGGCATTCGGAACCACAAAACAGCCCGGCCGCGATGCCAGGGTATGCTCGATCGGCGTGAGAGCCAGCTGCTCATGGAGCACACCCAGCCAGCCCAATTGCGCGCCCCATTGTCCGAAGAAGCCCTTGCCGGCCTGTTTCGCCCGATCGCGCGCTTCAGCCACCGCCTGCTTCATCTCATTGCTGCTGATCGGCACGAACACGAGCCGCGCCGGCGTGACCATGACCGTGAAGGCTTCTGCCTTCATGCCCATGAAGCCAGAGCGGCGCTGCACAGTAGGCACAAACCCCAGCACCGGCTCGGCTGGGGCGGACGACGGCGTGGTGATGGGGGCGGGGGTAGACGCGGGCGAAGACGCGGGCGAAGGCGCCACCGCCCCAACGGGTTGACCGCACTGGCCGCAGAAACGCGCGCCCTGCGTCAGCGGCGCGCCGCATTGATTGCAGAATTTGGGAATCGCGTTCGCGTTCACGTCATTGCCTCCTGAGTGTCTCTTCAGCGCGGGGTCAATGGCCACGGCTTTGACTTCCATCTGCGCCACAGGGTAGCGCCTGCAACGATGCCGGTCACTATAGCACCAGGAAAGGCAATGGGCATATTCATGGCCCGGCGGCAGGCGCCGGCTGACAGGCCATCGAAGACGGCAGAACTTTTGTTCTATAATCAGCGCATGGACGCGGTGGACAAGCTGAGAACAGTGTCCGAGCACATGGGCCTGGAGCCGGCTGAAGACTACCAACCGCCCGCCGGCGCCGCGCAACCCATCCCCTCGCGCAATCCGCGCGCGCCGTGCGGCCACGCGCCGGCCGAGTTGCGCCGGCTGGCCGATGAATCCGCGCCCTACACCGCCCCCACTCTTTCCGACGACAAGAAGCGCGCGCTGGGTGTGAGCTACGCCGCCATGCCGGGCGGCAAACGCATTGCACTGCTGAAAACACTGCTCACCTCGGCGTGCGAGCGCAACTGCTTTTATTGTCCGTTTCGCGCCGGCCGCGATTTTCGGCGCGTCACTTTCAAACCGGAGGAGATGGCGCGCGCGTTTCTCCAGCTACAGCAGGCGCGGGTGGCCGAAGGATTGTTTCTCAGTTCCGGCATCATCAATGGCGGCGCGCGCATCCAGGACAAACTGATCGCGGTCGCCGAAGTGCTGCGCTTCAAGCTGGGCTTCAAAGGCTACATCCACCTGAAGATCATGCCCGGCGCCGAGCGCGCGCAGGTCGAGCGCGCCATGCAACTGGCCGACCGCGTGTCGATCAACCTCGAGGCCCCCAACACACAACGGCTGGCGGCGCTTGCGCCGCTCAAAGAGTTCACCGGGGAGCTGGTGCAGCCCTTGCGCTGGGTCGAGGAGATTCGCCGCGCGCAGCCGGCCCGCCTGGGCTGGAACGGCAAATGGCCCTCGACCACCACCCAGTTCGTTGTGGGCGCGGCCGGCGAGACAGACCTGGAGTTGCTCAGCACCACCGAGGCGCTGCACAAGCAGG
>DAOTYS010000231.1:0-18718 GCA_034434575.1 Thermoflexales bacterium | reverse complement strand
AACTCATTGTAACGGTTGCGCATGAGAAAACGGTTTGACGCGGCGGCGCGTAGAATGCGCTCATGGCAAATGCGACTCGCGTCGCCGCGTTGATTCTGGCCGCCGGCGTGTCGTCGCGGTTTGGCGCGAACAAACTGCTGTTGCCGTTTGGCCAGACCAGTGTCGTGCGCGCAAGCACAACCAACGCGCTCGGTTCGCGCGCGCGTCCTGTGGTGGTCGTCACCGGCCACGAGCAGCCGGCCATCGCGCGCGCCCTGGATGGGTTGCCGGTGTTGTTTGCCCACAATCCGGCCTATCAGGCCGGCGAGATGCTGTCTTCCATCAAGGTGGGTTTGGAATGGCTGTCGCAGCGCAGCGCGCCGCCGGATGCTGCGTTGATCGCGCTGGCCGATCAGCCGTTGATTCCGTCGCCGGTGTTCGACCAGCTTATTGCGGCCTTCGAGCGGGGCTGCGGCGACGTGATCGCCCCGCGTTTCAGGCATGACGGGCCGCGCGGCCATCCGGTGCTGATTGCCCGGCGTCTGTGGCCGGCGGTGCTGGCGTTGCCGGCCGGCGCCAATGTGCGCGATTTGCTCGCAGCGCAGCCCGAAGCAGTGACCCATCGCGTCGTCAACACCGACGCGGTGCTGCGCGATGTGGACACGCCGGAGGCCTATCAGGAGGCAGTGCGATGCTTGACCATGAAACCATCGAATTTCTGAACAGGCCCCTGCTCATGCGCCTGGCGACGCTGGGGGCGGATGGCTATCCGCAGGTGACGCCGGTGTGGTATTTGCAGGAAGGCGGCCGGCTGTTCACCAGCACGCAGCGGGATCGGGTGAAGTATCGCAATATGTCCCGCGATCCGCGTGTCGGCGCTTCGATCGATGACGACGCCCAGCCCTATCGCGGCGTTTCGATCAAGGGCATCGCCACTTTTCACGAGCCGGGCGAGCCGGGGTTCGACGCGCGCAGCATGGTTCGGCGCATCGTTGCGCGTTACACGTCCCCGGCAGAAGTGGATGACATGGTGGACTGGTTGTTCCAGGGGCCGCGTGTTGTCATTGAGATCGCGCCGGTGAACGTCGCCAAAATCGGCAGTGGATGGGCGCGGTCGTGATGCTGGCGGGCCGGCCGCCGCGCCTCACCACACATAGGGCGCGGCGCGATACAACCTCAAGTCCTCTGGCTCGTCCACATCCAGGCTTGTGGAGCTGGAGTGATACCAGCGCACCAGCGCGCCGTGCGCGAGCGCCTGCTGCGCATGGGCATTCGCGCTGCCGCGACCAAAGCAGAACGGGATTATGCCGGGCGGCTGCAACAGCAGCGCATTGGTGCCCTCGCCGCGCCGGTCCGGAGCGATGACCACCGCCGGCGCTTTGCGCGGAGCGCCGGCCAGCAGCGTCGCCATGCCGGACACATCCTCCGGCTGCAACCAGCCCAGATCGCCGGGCACGACCAGCAGCGCGCCAGCGTCCGGATAACGGCCCGCCAGTTGACGGCGCGCTTCTTCCAGTGACTCATTCAAGCCGAGGCCCTCGCGCGTCTCGCCCAGTGGCTGCGCCCCCCAGTCCTCGGCCCAGCCGGCGACTTGCAGGTCGCGCGTGACGACAAAAATGCTCTCCACACCTCCTGACTGTTGAATGGCCCCGATGGTGTGGCGCAGCGTGTCTCGCATGAGCCGGATGCGGGCAGCGCCGTCGAGCGTGTCTGCCAGGCGCGACTTCATACGCGCCAGGGTCTTGACCGGAATGAGGGCGATCATCGTGGCAATCATGCCGTAGTCGCGCGCGGTTGTTCAGGCATCGAACTGCTCAAGGGTGTGCGACACCTGAGCTACAACTTGCACCCGCCCAACTTTTCGGGGCGCAAGCGATCGGCAAAGCCAATCACCTCGCAGGCCAGCCGGGCGCGATCATCGGGCGTGGTCATCAGTGTGTCGGTGACCAGCACGCCAATGCCCATGGCCTCGATCCGGCTCGCCAGCGCGGCATCGCGCGCGTCGAGCACGAACCCGTTGACAAAGTCGGCGTAGTGGCGCGCGATCTCCACCGCCGACGGCTCCAGGCCCAGCTCGCGCATGAGCTTGGCCGCCGGCCCTTTGACCGCCTCGCCGGCGATGATCGGCGTGACGGCGATGATGGGGGCAGTGGCGTTCAACAGCACGTCGCGCACCCCGCGCAACGCCAGAATCGGGTCGATGCTGAGATAAGGATTGGAGGGGCAGATGACGATGGTGTCTGCCGTCTCAATGGCGCGCAGCATTCCCGGCGCCGCTTCTGCCTCATCGCAGCCCTCGAAGATGACGCCGCGCGCCACGGGTTGCCAGTGATGCTTGACGAAGTACTCTTGGAACGGCAACGGCCCCAGTTCGGTGTCAACGATGGTGCGCACCCGGTCGTCGGTCATCGGCGTCACGCGGGGCGCCACGCCAAGCCTCCGGCACAGCTCGCGCGTGACGGCGCTGAGCGGCTGCCCATCTGCCAGCAACTCGGTGCGCAGCAGATGCGTGGCCAGATCGCGGTCGCCGAGCCGGAACCACGGCGCGACGCCATACCTGCCGAGCATCTCGAAGTTGTGCCAGGTGTCGCCGGCGATTCCCCATCCTGTCTCCGGGTTGGCCATGCCGGCCAGCGTATACATGACGGTGTCGAGGTCGGGCGAAATGCGCAGCCCGTGCAGATCAAAGTCGTCGCCGGTGTTGACGACGATGGTGAGCGAGTCGGGGTCTGTGGCGCGCGCCAGGCCATCCGCGAATTTTGCGCCTCCAACCCCCCCTGCCAGTGCGATGCAATTCATGACGGCATTGTCCGCGATTCGGTTGGACTGCGCAAGCCGGCCTGATCCTGCGCCGCGATCTTGCGCGTGCCCCGGCACCTCGGATACGTTGAGCACCCCCAGAACTCGCCGTATTGGCTGGCGCGTTTGACCATCGGCGCGCCGCACAGCGGGCACGCGATCGTCGGCGCGCTTGCGCTCTCGCCCGCTGTTGCTGGGTTAGCTTTTGCTCTCGCTGTTGCGCTCTTCTTTTTTGCGCGCGTGACGCGCCGGCGCGGCTTGCTATCGTCCGTGGTATTGGACTTGCGCGTGTCGCCCGACGCAGAAGCGGCATCGGGCCGGGGTGGGGCGGCTGCGCGCATCTTGTCACGCGCTTCGTTCAACGCCTTTGAGAAGGGGGCATAGAACGCGCGCAAGGCGTCCACCCAATCCCGCTCGCCGCGCGAGATGTCGTCCAGCCAGTCTTCGACCTGCGCCGTGAAACCATAGTCCATCTGCTCCGGGAAGGCGGCCACCAGCGCGTCGCAGGTCGATTCGCCCACCGGCGTCGGCGCGAGCTGGCGCTTCTCCAGCGTCACATAGGCGCGATCCTTGAGCGTGCCGACGATGGATGCGTAGGTGCTGGGCCGGCCAATGCCGCGATCCTCCAGCGCCTTGATCAGCGCCGCTTCGGTGAAGCGCGGCGGCGGCTGGGTGAAGTGCTGCCGGCCAAACAGGCGGATCAGTTCAAGCCACTCCCCCTCGCTCAGCGCGGGCAATGTCTGCGGTTCGTCCTCTTCGTCCGATGTCTCTTCTTCCTGCCACACGCGCAAAAAACCGTCGAAGACCAGGTCGCGGCCCACGGCGCGAAAGAGGCAGGGGGATAGAGGGGAGAGGGAGATGGGGAGCGACGGAGAATGGCTGCTGCCGGCTTCTGGCGTGTGTGCGGTCATCTGCGTCGGCGGGGTCGCTTCAACATCCACCGTCGTCACGTTGTGCACGGCGGGCGCCATCTGCGACGCGACAAAGCGCCGCCAGATCAGGTCATAGAGCTTCCACTGTCGGGGTGTCAGCTGATCCTTGAGCGCGCTGGGATAGCGCGTCACGTCGGTCGGGCGGATGGCTTCGTGCGCTTCCTGCGCGTTCTTCACCTTCGTCTTGTAGGTTGGCGGCGTGTCAGGCAGGTAGCGGCTGCCCAGCGTGGACTCGACCACCTGGCGCGCGGCCGCCTGCGCTTCGGGCGACACGGCAGTCGAGTCGGTTCGCATGTAGGTGATCAGGCCGGTTGGCTTGCCGGCGCCGATGTCCACGCCTTCGTACAACTCCTGGGCGATCTTCATTGTCTCTGCCGGCCCCATGCCCAGCCGCGCCGACGCCGATTGTTGCAGCGCGCTGGTGGTGAACGGCGGCCACGGCTTGCGCGTTTTGGTCTCGCGCTTGATTCGCTTCACCCGCCAGGTTGCGCCGGCCAGGGCTGCAATGACGCGATCGGCATCCTCTTTCGTGTTCAGGCAGATGGGCTTGCCCAGTCCGACTTGCTTGCTGCCGATCTGGATCAGGCGGGCAATGAATTTTGGATTTTCGATTTTCGATTTTGGATTGCTCTGAGCGCCCTCCAAATCCGAAATCGACAATCCAAAATCTAAAATCTTGGAGAGTTCCGCATGGATCGACCAGTATTCCTGTGGGGTGAAGTTGCGGATGTCGCGCTCGCGCTCCACAACGAGACGCAGCGCCACGCTCTGCACCCGCCCGGCGCTCTTGCCGCCGGTTGTCTTCCACAGCAGCGGGCTGACCTGATAGCCGACCAGCCGGTCGAGCACGCGCCGGGCCTGTTGCGCGTTGACCAGGCGCATGTCCAACCCGGCGCGCGGCTGGGCAAAGGCGGCCTGGATGGCGGCGGGCGTGATCTCGTGAAAAGTGACCCGGCGGACGGGCTTGTTGCGCGGCTTCAACACCTGCATCAGGTGCCACGCGATGGCTTCGCCTTCACGGTCGGGGTCGGTGGACAGATACACCTCGCCGGCCTCTTCGAGCGCCGCGCGCAGCGCCTTGATCGTTTTGGCTTTCTGACGCAAGAGGTGATAGGCAGGCCGGAAGTTGTTTTCCAGGTCGACGCCAAGTTCGTCGGCGGGGAGATCGCGCACATGGCCCATGCTGGCGCGCACGATGTAGCCGGCCCCCAGCATGGGTTGCAGCGTGCGGGCTTTGGCCGGCGATTCGACGATAACCAGGCGTTTCATGTTTCCAGTCCCGGCGGAACTTCTGGCGGGAGATTGTAGCGACCCGCTGCGGGCCACGAGGAGGCGGCGCGCAATTCTGGCGCAGGTCATGCCGGCTCGAGCACATAGCGCGTGCCGGCGCCTTTGCCGATCTGCCGGAGCAAGCCGGCTTCTGCAAGCCGCGCCAGATGTTTGGACGCCGTTGCCAGGCCGACGTTGCAGGCTTCGGCGTAGGCGCTCTTGCTGATCTGACCCTCCTGCAACAGCCGGCGCACCGCGCGGCGCAGCGCCCCCTCAGACAGCCGCGTCGCCTCGTGCCAGGCCCGCGCCAGACGCTCCTCGGTGGTGTGTGATTGTTCGAACATCTGGCGCAGCGCGTCAATCTGGCCGGCAAACGCATCGCCCAGATTGTGTTTCTCACACAAAAGCATGGCCTGCTCGCGCTCCTGCGCGCTGATGGACAGATAGGCTCTGGCAATGGCCAGGTGCGCCTCGATGCGCTCGGCAGGCGTTGGGTCTGCCTGCAAAGTGCTGCGATTCCGCTCGATCTCAGCCATCTCTGCATAGTGAGCGGCCTTTTCCTGGGGCAGGATGCGATGTTCGGCGTATTCGCGGGTTCCACCCAGCAATTCAGCTTTCAAATTGCGCGCGCTTTCCACGTACACCGGAAAGCCTTCCGGCGCCCAGGCGGCGATGGCAGCCTCGACATGCTGGTCACCCTCGCGTTCATCATCGGGGTTGCCTGTTTGCGCGTGCCGCGTGTAATGCGCCTCGGCCAGGTTATAGTGCGCGCGGCCCTTGTGCAGATGCAGCCCCATCCGATCGCTGATCTCCAGCGCCTGCTGGTACTGGTCGATGGCCGCCGCGTAATCTTTGAGCCAGTAATAGCACGCGCCGAGATTGAGGTGCGCACTGGCGATGTGTTCGGGATCGATGCTCACGGAGCGAGCCATGTCGAGCACGCGCTGGTAGTACCCCATGGCCCGGTCATAGCGCTTCATGTCGTCGTAGATGACGCCCAGATTGATGTAAGTCTTCAGCATGCCCTGCTGGTCGCCCAGCCGTTCGTAGATGTTCAGCGCGCGTTGTTTGTATTCGAGGACCAGGTCATACGCGCCGGCGCGTCGCCAGTACTCGCCCCATGCCTGCTGCAACAAGGCGGTCGTGTCGTCTGTCTTTGCAGAGGACAACCCCTCCGCCTTTTCCAGCAGCGATTTGGCGCGTGGATCGTTGCGCAAGGTGTACAGCCAGGCCAGCTTGACCAGCGTGTCGGCATATGCCGCGCGGGCGTCCGGGCGCTCGGCTGCATCCTGGCCTCTGGACAGGAACTCCAGGCTGTCCTGGTAGCAGGCAAAAGCGCGGTCGGCGTCGCGCGGCTCGTAGTATTTGCCCAGGTGGCTGTACACGATGCCGAGGCTGGTCGCGTCCTCTGGATCGGCCGCGATGCGCAACGCCTGCTCGTAGGCTTGCGCTTCCAGTTCGGGATGATTGCGCACCCGGCAGACAGCCCCGATGGCCAGTTGAATCTCGATGTGTTCGCGCTGCGAGAGGCTTGCATCCGAACGCAGCGCCTCAAGCTCAGCGTCCAGTCCCGGCTCGCGCGAAATGGCAACCAGGTGCAGATGGATCAATTTGAGCGCGGCATCCACATTGCCGGCGGCGCGCCAGTGCCACAGCGCCGCCAGATAATGATCGGCGCGCGCCAGGCGCGCGGCCTCCTGGGTGTGCCAGGCGCAGCGCGCCTCGACGTCTTTCAGGCCAAGCCGGTCGTACACCTCGTCCTGCGCAAAGGATTGAAGGCTGGCGCTGTGCCGGCCATCCTGAACCTGCTCCGCAAACAACTGCGCCAGGCGTCGTTTGGCGGTGTCGAGCAGCCGGTAGAAACTGCTCGAACCGATGCCCCATAAACCGCACAGCGTTTCCACCGGCGGCTCGCCGCGCCGGCGGTAATAGTGATCGGGAAAATCGGGAACTTGCACGAAACCGTAGTGGCACATCAGCGCCAGCGCCGGCCGCCAACTGGCGCGCTCCAGCCAGCACGAGCGGTCGATCGGCGCATTCGCGGGCGCGCGGTCGGGCCGCATGCTGCTCACGCCCCAGCGCAACCCCAGCTCTGCCAGGCTGCTGATGTCAGACGGGGCAAGCGTGCTTCCGGCGGCGATGCGCGCCGGCCGGAGCAGGGCGTCGAGAAACTGCTGTTCCCCGACGTCAGAAGGGGCTGGCCATTCGCCGGCAAAGTTGCCGCTGCGGTAGGCGTCGAGCATCCTGTCCGCGCACAATCTGGCCAGCGCGCTGGCAGGGGCATCTTCATGCTCGCGCTCTCCAGATGGTGTCGTTGTCAAACCTCTACCTCCAGCGAACCCGACCCGGCGCGGCTATTGTAAATCGTCCACCTATCGTCTATCCCGCGCGCCGGGGCGGCGCGGCGACCTGCGTAGAAATGGGACGCGCTTTCTGGTGTAATGGCGGACGTTCGGATAGGAACCAGAAGTTGCAAGCGCGTGAAGCTGATGTGAGGGAGAAGCTGGAATGGATGTGGCACAGTCGATGGCACGAGACGGTCAAACCCGGGAACAGCCGGCGGCAGGCGGCGTCGTCTTCGTGGTGTACGCCCCGTTTGGCGACGATGCGGCGCTGAGCAACTACCCCGATGGCGCATCGCGCTCGCTGGCGCAGCATCCGCTCGTCGTCAACCTGGCGCGCGTCGCCGGCCATGGCGCGCACGTAGTGGCTCTGATCGATCGCGCCGGCGAGGACACCTATCTGGTCGATATTCCGGCCTGTGACGGCAACGCGATTCAGATCACCTCGCGCTGGAAGCAGGACATGAGTTCGTACCGCGCGTTGCGCGGGCTGATCCAATACGCGCAACGCAAACATCCCGGCGCGCGGATCGTCCTGGCGCTGGAAGGCCACGGCGCCGGATATCTGCCCGAACTGGACCTGGCGGCGCTCACCTCTCAGGCGGTGACCGGCGATGGGAAGTACCGCTGGATGGTGGACAACGGCGGCTGGCAACCGGAACCGGCCCCGGCCAGTGGCGGTCAGCCGGCCCTGCCGATCAAGTCGCCGGTGCTGCCGATCAAATCGCCGGTGCTGCCGAGCAAGCTCGGCGTGTTGTCCACCTGGGCTGTGGGCCAGGCGCTGAAAGAGGCGTGCTGTGGCGGCGCGCCGAAAGTGTCCGTTGTCCACTTCAACAATTGCTTCAACTTCTCGCTGGAGTTGTTGCACACGATTGCGCCGCACGCCGAGTATGCGGTGGGCTACCCCAGTTATAACTTCTTCACCGCCGGCGATGCTTATCCGCGTGTGTTTGAGGGGTTGAACCAGGCCGGCCTGACGTCCGCCGATCTGGCGCGGCGTTTTGCCGAGGCCAACCACGCTGTGTTGAGCCAGATCGAGGGCCACCCGACCGTCGGCGGTGTCATGCCGCTCCAGCAGGTGGCGGAGATCGTCGATCGGGTGGACGATCTGGCGGCAGCCCTGATTCAGGCGCTGCCGGCGCAGCTCGAGCGGGTCAGCCGGGCGGTGCGCCGGGCGCTGCAATATGACACCACCTCATCCGGCGGCGGGGCCGGCGACTTCCGGCTGGAAGTGCCGGACGACCTGACCGATGTGCGCGACTTCGCCGGCGCGTTGATGGCCGCCTTTGGCGTGGGGACGGCCGTGCATGACCGCGCGGCAGCCGTGTTTCAATCTTTGGGCGGCGTCAAGGTGTACGGCGACGCCGGCCGGCCCTGGCCCAATCCGGCCGAGGTGTGGGACTTCGCCGGCAACATCGCCATGAGTCTGTTTCTGCCCAATCCGCGCCGCAAAGACTTGTGGGACTGGCGAACCCCCTGGTATCTGAACATCACCGAAGACGCCGTCCAACCGCACATCATCGATTTTCTCAAGAGCACAGCCTGGGTGGACTTTATCCTGAAGTATCACGAGAAGACGCCGTTCAAGGGATTCCGCGCCCCTGCGCTGCCGCGTTTCCCGATGTTCAATCCGCGCGCGCCAGAGATCATTAAGGATTATCTCGACCGGCAGCGCTATGGGCAGGACCAATCTGCCCAAACTGGCGGCCCACAACAAGCCGCGTAATCGCAGACGCCTGGTCTGCGCAACATCAACGCTGGGTGGCAGGGTCGGGCCATGCGCCGCATCTGGCGAGCGCCCGGCCCTGAGGAACTGCCCGCGCTGGCCGATTCACTGAGGCCCCGAACAAACGGCGTGAAGCCGGGTATGACCTTGCGCGTCTATCGCCCGGCAAACGATTCTGGTTTCGCGCGCGCATATTCGCGCGCCGAAAAGGAGATATTGCGATGGAAAAGGAAAAGAGTGTGGCGGAGACATTGTCCGATGAAGCAGCCGTCGAAGCCAAAGCGGTAACGCGCAAGCGTTATCAACAGGAGCGCGCGCAGTTCCGCGCATTGTTGCTGGCCAATCCGAATTACTTTGGCAATCTGAAGGTCAGCCCGTTCAAGCCGGTGCTGAGCCTGAAGGGCAACACGACTTATGAGGAAATCTGTTCGGTCGGATTCCAGCCGCAGTTCAACCGGCTCGAAGCCGTGGTCAGCGTCAAGCAGCCCACGGGCTATGGCGGCGATGTGTGCGCGACCGGCACGCCGGAATTCGTGCGCTTCTACATCTCGTATGACACCGGCGCGAGCTGGCAGGATTGCGGCCTGGCCCACTTCATGGCCCACAACATTCCAGAGGGCACGGCGGGCGCGAAGGAGCTGGAGTATGTCGCGTCGATGACGATCAATCCCACGCGTCACTGGTGCGCGCAGAAGAACCTGGCCCGCGTGCGCGCGATTCTTTCGTGGAACGTGCCGCCCCCGCCGAATGACCCCGACTTCACGCCGGTGTGGGGCGATGTGCACGATACGCACATCCAGATCGAGCCGCGCCGTTGGTTGCTGGTCAAAGACCTGGCGGCTGAAATCAAACTGCCCAAACATCTTTTGGAGGCGCTCGATCTGGAGCAAACGCTGGGCGCCGGCAAGCCCAAGTCGCTGGCGGTGAGCGAGCTTCAGGCGCTGTACAAAGACAAGGGCGTGGAGCCGCACCGTTTTGCGCTGACCGAGATCGCCAAACTGGTCAGCCAGCCGGCCGCCTCCGAATCGCTGATGTCGGCCGGCTTCAAGGGGCAACTGGCGGAACTGAATCTCGACCTCAACATTGGCGACCTCATCGGCCAGTTGTTTCCGTCCGACGGCAACACGCGCTACGAGGAACTGGAATGCATCGGCCTGAATCCAAACCAGGATACGCTGGCGGGCGTCATTCGGGTGAAGCTGCCCAACGGGTACAACGGCGGACCGTGCACGGCGGGCAGCCGCGAGTATGTGGCCTTCTGGGCCGACACAGACAACAACGGCACGTTCGACACGTATCTGGGCACGACCTCGGTGACGGTGTACGACACGACGGATATGCCGAAGGAGGGCCTGGAGTACGCGGTGTTCCTGCCGGTCGATCTGTCGAAGTATCGCCGGCCATGCAGCCAGGGGCCGAAGGTGATGAAGATTCGCGCCATCCTGTCGTGGAATGTCGCGCCGTCGCCGGCCAATCCGAACTTTGTGCCGGTGTGGGGCAATCGCGAAGAGGCGCTGATCCACATCAAGCCTGGGCCGGGCGCGCAACAGGGCACGCATGTGCCGATCATCGAGACAGCGGGCAGCATGCACGTGGATGACATCAGCCCGGTCACCGGCCTGGCGAATGGGCCGGCGACGCTGGCCGGCTTCACTGCCAACGACAGCCCGTTCGGGGGCGAAGTCATTCTCACCGGCCACATTGCCTACCCGCCCGACATCAGCGCCGGCGCGGCGAAGCTGAAGTATCGCGTGTGGGTGCGCAAGGTCGGCGAACCGTGGCAGAAGCTGACCAATCCGTTCAAGATCGACCGCAGCCAGTTGCTCGACGGCGTGTGGAGCGCGCTGCCCGATGTGACGCAGGCTGTGGACGCCGACGACTTCTACGAGTATCACGAAGATTTGACCGGCGGGCCTGGCAACGCCATGATCTTTGTGGCCGGCAACGTGCTGGCGCGCTGGCAGACAGCCGGCTTGACTGGCCTCTATCAGGTTCGCATCGAGGCCCGGAATCCGGCCATCCCGGCCATGAGCTGGTTCAGCAACAGCGTCACACTGCGGATCGACAGCGCCGCGCCGGATTGCGCTATCGCCATCACATCGGGCGGCGGCGACTGCGCCGACTTTGTGGTGGGAGACACGATCAGCGGCACATACGCGGTGAGCGATGAGCACTTTGGCCGGCTTACCATCGGCCTGCTGCCGGCAAATGGCGGCGTGTTCACGCCGGCGTCGCGCAGCTATCCCACTGTGCCCACCACGGGCGAGTCGGGTGTCTGGTCGCTCGACACAACCGGATTGCCGCGCTGTGGCTATGTCATTGAGCTGTGGGCCTACGACCGCACCATCGTCAACAGTGGCGCGGTGGGCCGGGGCAATCGCGCGGTGGTTGGGTTGTGCCTGCGCGAGAGCGAGCGCGAGAGCGCGTGAGCCGGCGCGTTGGCGCGCAAGTCGCAGGAATCGGGTTGGGGTGGTTGTTGAACGGGTGAGAATGGGTTGGCATATGAAGCCCGCCGGGAGTGTTCAATCTCCCGGCGGGCGCTCTGAAACGCGCGCGGTTCGTCTTTCACTGCGCCATGCGTGGCAGGAAGCGTTGCCACACATCCGGCGCAGACCAGGTCACGATCCGGCACACCTCATCTGACTCCCAGCCCACGGTGTCTTGCGTCTGGATGCACAGTTCGACCGGCTCTGTCTCGCCGGGCAGTTGCCACAGGAACCGGCCGGCATAGCGGATCCACGGCGACCACGCGCCGGCCTGATCGCCGGGATTGGAGACGCGCACACGCACCCTGCTCAGCCCGCTGCCGATGTCCGTCGCCGTTACGCTGATCCACGTTGTGCCGGTGGGCAACGCAGCGTAACCCAGACCTGTCCCGCCCGTGATGACACTCACATCGGCCACCACCGGCGGCGCGGCGTCGTAGCGCAGGATGAAATGCGTCTGCCAGGCGCCGAGGTTGTTCAGCGTGTCGCGCGGGCGCAAGCGCAAGTAGCCCACGCATTCGCGTTGTGATGCGCACGCCGCCGACGGGGGGCCGGCGGTGTAGTGTGCCGCCGACACAAAGGCGGCGCTGGTTCCATTCGGATCGGCGCCCCAGTACAGGTCGTAGCCGCCCGTTCCGATGCCGGGGTCGCTGAACTGCCAGGTGAAGGCGGCGTCGGCGACGCTGCTTTGCCAGACGTTGTGAACAATGCCGGCGGTGTGAATCAGGCCGGCAGGCGGCGCCGGCGGGGTGTTGTCGAAACGGAAGGTGAAGCGATCGGCCCACGCGCTCCAGTTGCCGGCGACGTCCTGGGCGCGCAGAGACAACCGGTACGCGCCGGTGGTCTGCGCGGCGAGCGCCAGTTGACGGTTGTTGGGGGCGCGGGTGGCGTCGGCGATGACGGCGCCGGTTTGCTGATTGGCGACGCGGGCCTGGTATTGCGCGACGCCGGAGGTGAGATCGGCGCCGGCGTCCCAGGTGAAGGTTGGGGCGGCGACGCCATTCTGCCAGACGTTGTGAGTCACGCCGTGCGCTTCGGCGGCTGCGGCCGGGGCGGATGGCGCGGTCTGATCGATTTGGGTCATCTGGCCGCGCTGAGGTTCGACGTTGCCGGCGTTGTCCACGGCGTAGTAGTCGATCTGCTGCCAGCCGTCGTTGGCAAGCCACAGGGTGACTTCGCTGCCGTAGGCGGTCTGCCAGGGGCTGTAGGCCACGCGATACACGATGCGGTTGACGCCGCTGCCGCCGGCATCAGTGGCAGACAGCCGGACCTGGACGGGGATGTTGTACCAGGAGGGGAACGGCGGCGACTGGTTGTTCAGATACAACGCTATGTTTGGCGGCGTGCTGTCCACGTTCACTGCTACGTCGTATGTCGGCCAGCCGCCATACACGAAGTAGCCCGTGCCGGTTCCGTCGTAGTAGCGATAGGCGACGTCGAATTGCAGGGCATACTGGCCATCGTTGCCCGATGGCGCATCATCCACAGTCAGAGACACCGCTCGATTGCCGCCGGGCGCCAGATCACACAAAGTGCCGGGGCCGTTGTACATCTTCCAGGCGCCGGCAGGTTGATCCGCCCTCTGCCAGCGCCAGGTCAGATAGAACGCTCCGTTTGCGCACGACCACGGCCCCAGCCCGACGTTTTGCGCATCTATGACGACAGGGTAGCTGCTGCCTGTTCTCATCCATGCGGGGGGCGATACGGACCCGCCCCAGGTGATCTGCAAAGGATTCCAGCGGTACGTTTGCGATGACGTCCACACAGGCATCTTGTACCGATCACGAATGACCATCCGCGTGTAGTAGTGATACAGAATCTGTTCGGTGCGCGTCCAGCGCACACCCCACGGCAGGCTGCTGGCGGTGTAGAACGGCCCGCACTGGTTGCCTGTAGCCCAGCGGTGCGCCCCCTGCTGGCTCATTCCATAGTTGATGGCGGAGGCATAGGAGGCCGGACATGTGGCGTTGTCGTTGCTGTGTGGCTCGCTCACGCCGATCAGGTAGGGCTTGTCTCCGCTCGACGCGGTGCTGTGTTTTGTGTCGGCGAAGAAGTTGGCGCGCGCTGGCTCGTAGTCCCAGTTGCTCGCATCCTCCCAGGACAGGTAGTAGCCGGAGGCGACGGCGTCGCAAAGCTTGCGCTGACCGGCGCTCAGGTTGCTGCTGGCGCACGGCGCGCCGGGGGCATTCGGATCACTGCCGAATGTCTCGAACTTGTAGGGGATGAAGACCTGGTAACTGGACGAGTTGTTGATGACGCCCTCGGAGTTGATGCGATGCCAGGCGTAGGAGCGGGAAGCGATGGCCTGCGCGTTGAGCGCCAGTTGGTCGAACAAGGCCGGGCTGGCTTCCTGAGCCAGCACGTCCAACAGGTAGTCGTGATCGTAGGAGATGGTTGGCCACGCGCTGGCGTAAGGGTAGCCCGCGACATTGCCCTGGCAGTATGGGTATGGGTAGTTGTCGCAGTATGCGGTACAGCCATACTCTGTGTTTCCTGGGGCGCAGTCCAGGCCAAGACTGGCGCCGCTGTTTGTCAACTTTCTCATGCGCAGTTGGCCGCTTTGTATTGCGCTCGGTGGCGACCAGGCAGAAGGATCTGCGTTCACCAGATTTGATTGCCCGGCGCCAACTATGAGCGCCAGACTCCCCAATAGGCCAAGAAAGATGCGCTTGCGCGCGGCATTTACGAAGGGATTCATGGCCGCGCCTCACCCAATCCTGACTCGTCCAGGTCAGACACGCAAACTCGCCATTCCGTTACCAGGTCGGGTGATTGCGCCAGCGCACAAGCAAACATGATCTGGTTTTGATTGGGTGACCACAAGAGGCCATAGAAACCAGGCGCAAAAAAAACCTGGTTCTGGAAAATCTGTCGCACTTCATGCCCATCCAGACTCACCAGGTAGAGCGTCTCGAAACTTGCGCGATCTCGCTCGGAGGGGCGCGCTGTTGCCAGCAGAGCGGCGCCCTGAGGATGCCAAACCATGCCTGTGAACTCTTGTTCGGACAGGTCAATGCTGCGCAGCGCGCCATCAGCGAGATGAAGGATAACGAGATTTCCGGGTTGAGTCCCATCGTCACGTGTCAGCAACATCGCAAGGCGTCGCCCGTCAGGACTCCATTGGACTCGATAGGGCCATGCTTTACTCGCTCCATCATGTTCCATGTCGATCTCGCACATGTCATTTGTCCGCGCGTCAATCAGATAAGTTCCGGGTTGTCCATACAGAACAACATAGTTGCCGTCATTGCGCCACGCGTCAGTGAAAGTCCATCCTGCATTCTCGTGGTCGGGAATACTGGTGATGGCTGAATGGGTGTTTCTGCTATTGGCGAGTGACACGCGTCGCAACATCTGCGCTTTGCCCGAAGGCATCTGGGCGGTGTAAATGATGGACTGAGAATCCGGGCTAAGTGACAATACAGGACTGGCCAAACCCGTGATGATCGTTTGCGAAGCAGCCTTCTCTCCAGAGGCTATGCGCAACATCCTGATGTAATCAGGAGGCGTGGAATCTGTAAATGCCACGGATTTCTGAACGGGCAACCACAATGGCTTGCCTGCGCTGCTTCTGCGCTCTGCGTAAACAGTTGACAAACCGGATAGCAGGTCGAATACCACAATTTGCTCGCCGAGGCCGGAGGCGCTCAAACGGCTTGCCAGCACATGGCTTGCATCGGGCAAGTACTGCCAAAGCGCAATAGCATGAGCACTGGTCAATATGACTCGTGGAGTGGCAAATACGAACGCGTCCAGTGAGACAACCTTCAATGACGGCGCCGGCCTGTCAGCAGCAAGAGGATACGTGCATATTGGGATGCGGTTTGGCGCAAGACCTGCCTGTGGTTGCGCAGGCGCGGCACTGGCGTCTGACAGTTGTGTCGTCTTTGCAATCATCGGCGTTTGCGTGGGCACAAGCGGCTCGCGCGGCGGCGGAGGGGAGTTGGTTGGCGCCGGCTGCCCGGCGCGCTGTGGCGCGTTGGCGTTCGGGCGCTGCCATTCCAGCGATATCGCAAGCGCAAGGGCAATGCCGATGATGGCCACAGAGATGATGACAACAATGGATCTGACTGTTCTCATGCGCGTGTCTCCTTCGCGTTCAATGTTGCGGTCGCACGGCTCACAGCGCCGGCGGCGATAGTGTGAACGGTTTGGTGGTTAGTCGCTCCTGCCTGCCAACATCTGCGTCTGCTGAGCGCACGATATCCCTTGTCCGGTCGCTGTGGTAGCGCGGGTTGCCGTTCAGCGGGCGATTCGCGCTGCGCCGGGTCAGTCCGATGCGATGATACGGCTGACCCGGCGGGCCGTCCGAGGCGTCGCGCGTGTGAGAGGGGAATGGCGCATGAAGCCCGCCGGGAGTGTTCAATCTCCCGGCGGGCGCTTTGAAGCGCGCGCGGTTCGTCTTTCACCGCGTCATGCGCGGCTGGTCTTCGCTCGACAATGCGCAACAGCCCAACACCGGGCCGGCGCGCCAGACAGGCCAGGCTGTCGCCGGCGCGAACGCGAGAGATAATCAGGCGCATGACGACCCCAATCCGAATTCACCCCGGCAACCCCCAGGCTGTTTGAGTTTCACCGCAAGCCGCGCACAAGCGTGGACCGCGCTGCCATCCTCTATACTGCCGGCCATGCACAAACCAATCGTCACGCCGCCGGTTGCGGGCAATGGCTGGCGGGAGTTCTCGCTTCGATCGCGGGCGCATTTCGACCTCGCGCAGCCGCTCGATCGCGGCCACGACTTGCGCAGCAACGCCGCCTGGCTTGAGGCGCGCCTGGCGGACCCCGCCACCGTTTTCGTCCCGGTCTGGCGGCTCGACAATCTGGTCGCCGGCGATCCGCCCGGGCCGGCGCAATTGTCTGCGCGCGATATGGCGGACTGGCTGCCACGGGCCGAGTCGCTCACGTTGCTGGGCGTGCGCGACGAGCGAGCCTGGTTCGCCGTCGGCATTGCAGATAGCGCCGTTGATCAACGGGCCGACACCGAGGTGGGCCCGCTGGCCGAGCACGGGCGCTGGATGAACCTGCGCGCCGTGGCCGATGCGCTCTCAGCGGAGGATTGGGGCGCGCTGGCCTATGCGCGGGCAATGGTGTACTGGCATCAGCGGTGCCGGTTTTGCAGCGATTGCGGCCATCCCACCGTCAGCGCGCAAGCCGGCCATGTGCGGCGGTGTACGAACGCCGCCTGCGGGCGGCAGCATTTCCCCCGCACCGACCCGGCCATCATCGTGCTCGTCATATCTCCGTCAGGCGAGCGCGCGTTGCTGGGCCGGCAACCCTCGTGGCCGGCAGGGCGCTACTCCACACTGGCCGGATTCATGGAGCCGGGCGAGAGCGTCGAACAGGCTGTCGCGCGCGAGGTGTACGAGGAGACGGGCGTCCGGCTGAGCGAGTTGCGCTACTTCGGCTCCCAGTCTTTCCCGTTTCCGGCGTCGTTGATGTTGGGCTTCCATGCCGAGGCGGCTACCGACCAGATCACCCTGCACGATGGCGAACTGGCAGACGCGCGCTGGTTCACGCGGCAGGAGCTGCGGGCCGGGCTGGACGCCGGCGCGATCGGCTTGCCGCCGCGCTTCGCCATTTCGCACCAGTTGATCTCGGCCTGGTTCAATGCCGGCGCGTGCGGCATGTTGTAGGCGCGTTTGCCATGGGAAACATTCTTGTACTCTACGACAGCAAAACCGGATATACCGCCAAAATGGCCCGTCACGTCGCCGAAGGCGCTTGCGCAGTGCCGGGCGTCGAGTTGCGTCTGAAATCGGTGGACGAGGCCGGCCGCGACGACATCCTGTGGGCCGACGGCCTGGCCGTCGGCTCGCCGACCAATGTGGGGGTGATGTCCTGGAAGATGAAGCGCTTCTGGAACGACATGTCGGATGGCCTGTGGGGCAAGGTGGATGGCAAGATTGCCTGCGCCTTCTCGTCATCGGGCGGGTGGGGCGGCGGCAGCGAACTGACCTGCATGGCGCTGTTGACCGTGCTGATGAATTTCGGCTTCCTGGTTTTCGGCGTGACGGACTACGTCGGCAAGCAGTTTACGCTGCATTACGGGGCGGTTGCCGCCGGCGAGCCGCGCGATGCGAAAGAGATCGCCGCATGCCGGCGGCTGGGCAAGCGCCTGGCGCAATGGGTAGCGGGATACATCGATGGCCGGCGCGAGTTGCTGCCGGGGCCAATCGACACGCGCGGCGAGTGACAGACTCAGAGATGTCCGACACCTCTGAGGTGTCGGACATTTGAGCATCTCCGAACACAGGCCGCGCGCCACGGCGCCGGGCATCCCGGTCGCCGTGCGCGCGATGCGTTCGGGGATGATGATATCGGATGGTTCCACGAATGACCTGCGCTACGCCAGGCGGTCTTCCGCGCTGTCGTCCGGCGCATAGCCCAGCGCATCTTTCGCGTGCTGGATGTCCACCAGGTTGTAGCGGTTGTTGGACTGTCCGAAGAACACGTCGAAGCGCAGGCTGTCCGGCGCGTTGACGCAGCGTTCGACCAGTTGCGCGATGTCGCGGTGGCTGCACCACAGGATGCGCGCGCGGGGAGCGGGCAGCTTGTCATCTGAGGTCACCCAGCCGATGCGCAGGCAGATGCACGACAGGCCGTGCACGGTGGCGTACATGCGCGCCAGCGATTCGCCAAAGATCTTGCTGCACGCATAGTAGGTCGTCGGCCATGCCGGCTGATCGTGCCGCACCGGCGGGAAATCCTGCGGGGCGATGTTCTCCAGCCCCTGCGCCAGGCTCGACTTGTACGGCTCGCTCCCCAGGTAGCCAAAGACCACCATGTTGGTGCTGGCGTAGATCACCCGCTTGACGCCGGCCAGCCGGCTGGCCTCGAACACGTTGTAGCTGCCAATGATGTTGCTGTTCAGCACGTTCTCCCAGGGCGCATTGCCGTTTGGCTCGGCTGCCATGTGCACGACCACGTCCATCCCTTCGACGGCGCGCTGCATGGCGGCGAAGTCGGTCAGGTCGGCCAGCCGCAGCCGATCGGGTGGAATATCGGTGTAGGCCATCGTCTCGGCGCGCGCCGACGGGCGCGGGCGGCGCGCAGACCCATACACGTCGTAACGCTCTGGCTGCGCGGCCAGCCGCGCGTACACGATGTTGCCGACCAGGCCGGTTGCGCCGGTGATGAGCACTTTCATCGCGTGATCTCCAGTTTGATCGTTTTGATCTCGAACGG
>DAOTYS010000230.1:0-9020 GCA_034434575.1 Thermoflexales bacterium | reverse complement strand
AGCCTGCGCCTCTTTGTAGCGGCGTTCGGCCTCTGCTCTGACTTCCAACAGGCGCAGCGCCGCTTCGATCAGCGCCCGCTCTTCCGCCGCCTCGGGGTCGGTTAGCGAGGGCGCACCATCGTGCGCCCCTACGATTTCGCGCCGCCGCGCCTTCAGGCTGGCCTGGGTCAACGCGCCGCTCTCGCTGCGCGCCGCGTCCAGCACGTCCTCCTCGCCGCTGTGCTCCTCGGCGAACGCCTCCCACGCGGCTGCGGCGGCCTCAGCCTGCCCTTGCAGGTCGGCCACGCGCGCGGCCTCGTCGGGAAAGTAGCGCTGCGCGATCAGCGCCGGCGGCAACAGATCCATCTTGTAGCGCGCCTTGCCCACCACCAGGTCGGCGCTCTCCAGGAACTTATTTTCGCGCGGGTCTTTGACCAGGAGCCGCGGCTGCGCGGCCCCCTGCCAGCCGCTTTCCACCACCAGGTAAACGTCGTCCTGCAGCGTCGCGTCCCAGTAGTCCATCAGGTGCTGGAAGAGGTCGTAGGGATCCAGTAGGGACGCATAATCATGCGTCCCCCCGTCATGCGTCTCCGCAAAGTGCCGCAGTAGTTCCTCAGCCAGCTCGCGGATCAGCGTCTTGGGCTTCGGCCTGGGCGCAGGCGAGGGCCCGTCGTCCGCGCCCAGACGGGTCAGCCGCGGCGCGGCGGCCGCCGCCCACGCCGTGAAGCGCGCCAGCGCCTGCGCCTGAAAGTCGGCGAAGGCCGGGTGTTCCAGCACTGTCCGGCGCACCTCCCGCGGTCCCACGCGCACCTGCAGGTAGCCGGCGCGCAACGGCGCAAAGAGCGCCGCGCGCAAGCCGGGCAGCGCCTCCCAATACGGGGCCAGCGCGTCCACATCGGCCGCGGGGATGCCGCCGTGCAGGTGCGCGGCCAGGTCGTGGCGATCCTCGGCCTCGGCCGCTGCAATGTAGCGCGGGATGTTGAGGTTGTAGTCGTTGGCCTCGATCTCGGCCAGCGGCACCAGGCGGCTGTAGCCGGGGACCTCGCGGCGGGCGTTGAACGCGTCCACGATGCGGTGGATGTCGCGCTCGCGCAGGCGGTTCTTGGCGCCGTCCTTGCGGAAGCCGGCCGACGCGTCCACCATGAAGACGCCTGTCCTGCGATGCGCCTCCTCCTTGTCCAGCACGAGGATGCACGCCGGGATGCTCGTGCCGTAGAAGAGGTTGGCGGGCAGGCCGATGACGCCGGCGATGAAGCCACGGCACACCAGCTCGCGGCGGATGTTGGCTTCGGCGTTGCCGCGGAAGAGCACGCCGTGCGGCAGGATCACCGCGGCTTTGCCGGTGCTCTTCATGGACTTCAGGATGTGCAGCAGGAAGGCGTAGTCGCCGTTGCGCGCCGGCGGGACGCCGTACTCGAAGCGCCGGAAGGGGTCGTCGGCCGTGTTCACCCCGCTCGTCCAGTTCTTTTGCGAGAAGGGCGGGTTGGCGACCACGAAGTCGTGAAGCTTCAGACCGCCGGTCGGCGCGCGCCAGCGCGGATCGGCCAGGGTGTTGCCCTGCCAGATCTCGGCGTCGGCGTGGCCGTGCAGGATCATGTTCATGCGCGCCAGGCCGGCGGTGGCGTTGTCCATTTCCTGGCCGTAGATGGTCAGCCCGTGCGGCGCCTCGTCAGCCACCTTGATCAGCAGCGAGCCGGAGCCGCAGGTCGGGTCGTAGACGGTCTGCTCCTGGCTGACGGCCTGTCCCGCGCCCACGATCTGCGCCATCACCCGCGAGACCTCGGCCGGGGTGTAGAACTGCCCCTTGCTCTTGCCGCTTTCGGTGGCGAAGTTGCGCATCAGGTACTCGTAGGCGTCGCCCAGCAGGTCATCCCCTTCGGCGCGGTTGGCGCGCAGGTCAATGCCCTCGAAGATGCCGATCAGCCGCGACAGGCGATCCACCATCTCGCGGCCGCGGCCCAGCTTCGCCTCGTCGTTGAAGTCGGCGACGTCGATCACGCCCTTCAGGTCGTTGGCTTCCGCCAGCCGGCCGATGATCTTGTTGATCTTGTCGCCGATCTCTGGGTCGCCCTTCAGCCGCACCATGTCGGCGAATGCACCGCCCTCCGGCACGAGGATCGTGGCGAAGCGCTGACCCGCGTACTTGTCCGAGACATACTTGACGAAGAGCAGCGTGAGGATGTAGTCCTTGTACTGCGAGGCGTCCATGCCCCCGCGCAGCTCGTCGCACGATTTCCAGAGCGAAGAATAGAGTTGCGATTTCTTGAGCGGCATTGGGATCAGTCCTGCTGAGCATTGCGCCAGACTGCGTGGTCGGGAATGATAAAACGGAAAACGCGCCCCGACAGTTCAGGCGGAGACCGGCGCGTTTGTGGATGAGACGCGTCCCCCCGCTCGCCAAACGCCGACCATAATTGGCCCCATGATCCCGGCGAGTGACCTGGAGCGTTTATACGACCTGCTGCCCTTTGTGCGTCCAGCGGCGAGCAAGGCCGGCTCGCCGCTGGCAGACGACTTCGCCCGGCACGCGCTCCTCCGGCGCGTGCCAGCCGGCGCCACCGTGTTCGTCGAAGGCGACGAATGCAGCGCCATCGCCATCCTGCTCAGCGGCAGTGTGCGCGTGCACAAGATCAGCGAAACCGGCCGCGAGATCACCCTGTATCGGTTCGAGCGCGGGCAGAGCTGCATCCTCACCGCCAACTGCATCCTCAGCCGGCATCAGTTCCCGGCCATCGCCACCGTCGAGCGCGACGCCGAAGCCGTCTTCATCCCCGCCCCCATCTTCCGCGATTGGATCGACCGCTACCCGGCCTGGCGCGACTATGTGTTCGAGCTGCTGGCACAGCGCCTGTCCGTGCTGATGGCCGTGGTCAACGAAGTGGCCTTCCGGCGTATGGACGCGCGGGTGGCCGGGCTGCTGGTGGCTCACAGCCGGCCCGGCGCAGACAACGGCGCAGACAACCCCGCCCTCAAACTGGCCCTCACCCACCAGCAGATCGCCGATGAGCTGGGCACGTCGCGCGAAGTGGTCAGCCGGATTCTGGAGGATTTCGCCGGCAACGGCTGGATCGAGACCGGGCGCGGCACGATCACCCTGCGGGATGTGGACAGCCTGCGGCGCAAGGCGCGCGAATAAGCCGGCCTTGCTGTTGCTTTACACCTCATGCGGATAGGGCAGGAGATACAACCCCTCAATAAAACGATAATCCCGCTGGTTCTTTACAAAACTCATGAGCGTTCCCACTCCGTATCGCGGAGCGTTCGAACCCACCTGACACTATTGGCCATTTCAGCGCGCCCTTTCCACAAACCCACAAAAGGCTCCCTGTCCAGTGGCTTCGGCTTAACTTTGCGGGGAAAAGACGCATAGCGAGCCTTCAGGAAAGCCACAAAATCGCTTAGCTCCCTCTGGGCTTCAGGCGGCAGTGATTCAATTTCCCGGAAAATATCTGTGAGCGCCATGCGTCGATTCTAATGCTCCCTGCAATTCCCCCGCCTCCTCACAGCGCGCCCCTGCATTGTGTGACTTTAGTCACTGACAGGCGCCGGCCCGCCGGGTAAGATCGCGGGCAATTCGTATTCAGAAAAAGTTGGAGGCAACTCATGAAGCAGAATGTGGGAACCGTGGATCGCGTGATTCGAATTGTCATCGCGCTCGTGCTGGGCGCGCTGGTGTTGACCGGCCAGGTCAGCGGCGTGCTGGCCATCATCCTGGGCGTGGTCGCTGTGGCGATGCTTGTCACCGGGGCGATCGGCTTCTGCGGCCTGTACACCCTGTTCGGCTTCTCCACCTGCCCGCGCAAAGCGCAGTAGCAGCAGCCGATGCCAATACACCGCTTTGCACAAACGCGCAAGCCGGAAAAGCAATCAGGGCGGGTTTTCCCCGCCCTGATTACTATCTCGCCAGCTCAGCGAACGAAGGTCAGATCATCCATAAACCAGATGCCGCCGTCGTCGCTGGGCGAAGAGAAATAAAAGCCCAGCGCCAGGCGCTGACCGCGATACGGACTCACGTCCAGTTCCTCAAGCTGCCAGCTCGAGCAATAATTGCGATCAGCCTGGGAGTGATTGTACGATCTGAGCACGGCGCTGCCCAGGCGCACTTCGGTCGTGCCCGGAGTTTTGCGGCCGCTGCAGATGCTACGCCAGAAGCGCAGCCGGCTGGCCTGAGCCGGCACAGTCACCGTTTGCGTAATCGAACCCGTCGAAAAGCCCAGACCGGCGGAATAACGCCCCGCATGCAGATACCAGGTGGAGTACCAGCCCGAACGGCTCATCTTCCAGCCGCCCAGCGCCTCGAAATCACCGTTGGGGACCGGATAGACACCGCGATCCAACCCTCTGAGACCTGGCAGGAAGAGCTGGCGCCCAAAGAAGCGCGCCCCATTCAGATAAGCGGCGGCAAATCCGATGTTCGAGATGCCGTACTTGATGCGCATGTAGCCGTTGTCACCGTTGCGCCGCTGGCCGCTCCAGTGCTCGCCCCAATCGGGCCCCCACGAGTTGCGCGCGATCCAGTAGCCGCCGGCGTCATCCCAACCCACCAGCACCACTGCATGGTCAATGACGTCTGGTGAGGAAGCCTCGTTGGTTTGAAAGACGCCGCCGGTGTACGTGTGAAAGGCATAGCCTGTCGCCACAGCGACGACCACCGGGCCATACGAATAGATCGCCTGCTTGATCTGGTTGACATCGGGCACGCTGTAACGATTCACCGGATTCACATAACCCCACGCCTTGCCCTGCCAGCGATGCACATACGGGCCGTTGCAGGACCCATCCGAAGCAGTGTACGGGAAATTCCACTCACCCACCGGCCCGGCCATCGACTCGCCATGCACACGACGATCAACCGCCATGTCGAGCGGCCACCAGCCGCCGGAGCATCCCCAGCCCTGATAGTTGCACGAGATGAAAAACTGCTCGGAGAAGTCAGTATTGGCGCCGTGTGTGATGCGCGTGACCGATTCGATGACGCCAACGGTGGCAAAGGCCCAGCAACTACCGCATTGTCGCTGGTCTCGCACCGGCGGGCACTTGCCCTGCTCACACCAGTTGAAACGGCCGGGCAGGGCTTGAGCAGCCTGCGCAAGCGCAGGCGCATCAGGCATTGACGCTTCAACGGCGGCGTCTGTCGCCGGCGCAGCAGGCGTCTCTGGCACGGGCCAGCTCAGCGTGCGGGCCAGATCAGCCAGTGACGGGCCGTCCTCGGCAGCCTGAATGCGTGTGATTTTCTTGGCCGGCGTATCGGCCAGCCACAGGCGGCGATAAGCGAGCGCCAGACGGGCATAGCCGCTGTCCTGCGCCTGCGCGGTCATCACGCAGACCGCCGGCGTGCCGGGCATGTGCGACAGCCGTGCGACCTGAACGGGAAACTCAGCCGCGCGCACAATGTCGCCGGCCATGCCGGCCGGCTGCCAGCCATAGCCGGTGGACGGCTGACACGGCAACGCCAGGGTGAATACCTGCCCCGCCTGGACGCGCCCGGCCAGCTCGAAGTTGATTTCCGGGCCGGGGTTGAACAACTGGCCGGCATTCTGATGCAGCGCCTGAGCCAGCGCGCTCAGGTGCGCGCCAGCCGGCGGCATCGCCTGAGCCGCGCTGTCCTTGTCAACGTCAACAGCCGGCCCGACCCACTGCGCGCGCCAGGAACCATCCGCCTGCGCCGACACTTCCAGCAGCGCGGGCGTCTGCGCAGGCGGCGTCTGCGCAGCGGGCGTCGGATCGGTCTGGGACAAAGTCGCCGGCGGCCACACCGCCTCGGTGTCATCCGGCGGAATGCCTTGCGCTGCGGTCGTCACAGGCGCCGCAACAGACAAAAGCAAGGCGCTCGCTAAAGCCAAAATCGATGTTCGGATAGATCGTTTCATGTCACCCCTCAAGAGAAATCTTTTCATATTCATTTGACTTTAAGACTACCCATCCGGGCCGGCGCCGGCTTCACCAAAAACGATGAATTTCCTCACCAATCATTACCAATCCAGGAGCCGCTACAATGCGCTGCATGGAATGGCACATCCCCGACGATGAACGCGCCTATCTGCGCGACCTGGCCCGCAAACAAGCTGAATACGCGGCCTTGCCCGTCATGAGCCGCCGCAAACAGATGTGGTATGACCTTAACGACGGCTGCCCTGGCGCGCGACCGCCCGTCATCATCGAGACCTGGACGTTCGACCGCGACTTCATGCCGGAGCGCATCCTGCGCTGCCAGTCAGAGGCCGGCCGGCAAATCGAGCGCCAGCTCTTGCGCAACACGCGCAACCATGAATTGATCGACGACGACAAGGTCATCCCCGACACATTCGACATCGGCTGGGTCATCGACATCGACGAGTTCGGCGTGCAGATCGCGTCCGAGCGCGTCAAGGACGCCGAGGGCGTCGAGACCGGCTACCGCTTCCTGCACCCCATCAAGGATCTGGAGCGCGACCTGCCCATGCTGAAGCCGGCTGCGTTCCGCGTTGACCGTGACAAGACGTTCGCCTGGCAGGCTTTTCTGGATGACCTGCTGGGCGACCTGCTGCCCGTGCGCATCCGCTTCTACACCTCAGTGCTGACCATGCTCACCCATCGCGTGGTGCATCTGATGGGCATGGAAGCGTTTTTCACCGCCATGTGCGACCAGCCCGACGCCGTGCATGCGTTGATGGCCTATTTGCGTGACAACGCCCTGCGCTGGATGCAGTGGATGGAGGACGAGGGGCTGCTGCGGCTCAACAACGGCAACCAGGACAGCTTCGGCTCCAGCTACAACTTCACCATCCGCCTGCCGCAGCCCGATTCACCGGCGCGCGGCGCCGGCGCGGAAGACATGCCGGCGCGGCAATGCGACGTGTGGAACTGCTCCAACAGCCAGGAAACTGTGGGCGTGTCGCCGCGCATGTTCCATGAGTTTTGCTTCCCGTACTACCGCGACGTGTGTCAGCCCATGGGATTGCTGTATTACGGCTGCTGCGAGCCGGCCCATCCCTTCTGGGACGACATCCGCCAGTTGCCCCATCTCAAGAAAGTGTCGATCTCGCGCTGGTGCGACCAGCGCTTCATGGGCGAGGCGCTGCGCGGAACGGAGATTGTGTTCTCACGCAAGCCGGACCCGAATTTCCTCAGCGTGGACGCGACGTTGAACGAAGAAGCATGGGCCGCGCACATCAACGAGACGCTCGATGCGGCGCGAGGATGCTTTGTGGAGTTCATCGTGCGCGATGTGTACACGCTGCGCGGCAACCTGAACAATGCGCGCCGGGCAGTCGAGATCGCCCGGCGCGAGATCGACCGGCGCTTCTGACGCCGGCTAACGGCAAAAGGGCAAGCCCGGTAGTCTGGGCAAGCCCGGCGGCTTGCCCTACATACCTTGCGTCTTGCTACGTCGTTGCCGGCGCGTGAGACGGCAGCGGTGGCGTGTGCTGATACGTTGGATCGGCTTCCTGGCGCTTCAAAATCGCGCCGATCTCTTTCCACGCCGCGACCAGGCCGACCGGGCATGGCGGCAGATCGTGCTTGATGACTTCATGCAGCTTCGCCAGGTTGTAGCACGGCACTGCCGCGTACATGTGGTGCTCGATGTGATAGTTCATCCGCCAGTACAGGAAACTGAGGAAGGGATGCAAGATGATGGTGCGCGTGCACAAGCGGTAATCGGGCGCGTTGTCCTGCAAGCCGATGTGCTGGGTGTTGTTGCACAAGAAAAGCAGCCAGCCGCCATAGAACGGCGCAAACGTGATCAACACCGGCAGCAGCCACACGCCCAGCGCGAGCGACACGACGACCAGCGCGGCGTGTCCGAACAGCGTGATGCGCGCCCAGGTGAACAAGCGCCGCCTGGCGTCGGGCGCCGACTCGGGGAACAGATAGTTTTCCCATTCGCCTTCCAGCCGGCCCAGGCTCAGCCGCACAACGCCCTTGAACACGATCCAGAATTTCCACGGATCGATGAAAGCAGATTTGAAAAAGTCGCGCTTCGTCAGCTTGACCGGCAGCACCACCTCCAGGTCATCCGGCGGGTGCAGCGTGTATTTGTGATGCTCCTGATGACTTGCCCAGAACAACACGGGGTTGTACCAGCCGAGGAAGCTGAACACATACAGGAAGATCGTGTTCAAAGCTCTGGTCCTGAACACCGTGCGATGGCAGAACTCGTGAAAGCCGTTTAGCAGAAAAGCGTACATCGTGCCGTGCGCGAAGAGAACCGCCAACAGCGCCGGCACAACCAGCGGAAAGGGCACGTTGCCGGCCACATAGAAGGCCGCCGCCCCGCTGAGGGTCAGCAGCCCCAGGTGGCCAAACGTCTGCAACGCGCCCTGCAAGTCGCTGCGCCGGTTCAACGCATCCAGCACTTCGCGCTTCACCGGCGACCGATACCACCCAATCGTCGACTTCCGTTGCGACACATCCATCACTGCTCTCCTTGTCCTGCCCATCCCACAACGCTATCGTGAATGGCCTGTCAACGCCGATCCAAACCAGCCGGCCTGCCGTGCCAGGCCGGAACAACAGACTCGATTTTACCGACCTGCGCGAGAGCTGACTTACTTGCCGCTATACCAGAAGCCGCGCAGCCAGTTGAACGGTCGCAGCTTGCGCTCCAACTCGTCGCTCATGGCCGGCTGGTCGCTGACGCCGCAGTTCAACTCCGCCTGGCGCGTGTTGCGCATGCCGGGGATCACAGTGGACACCGCCGCCGGCTTCAGCGCAAACTTCAGCGCCGCCGTCGCCAGATCCGGCTCGGCGTCGCCGACGACTTCCTTCACCTGCCCCACCCTTTTCAACGTGCGCGCCAGCCGGTCACCGGCGAAATAGTTGTTGCGAAAATCGCCCGGCTCGAACGTGGTGTCCGTTGTCCACTTGCCGGTCAGCGCGCCTTCGTCAAACGCCACACGCACGATCACGCCGACGCGGTTCTCCAGCGCCGCCGGGAAAAACTCGGCCTGCGGCTCCTGCTCGAAAATGTTGTAGATCACCTGCGCGCTGTCCAGCCAGCCGCCCCGCATCAAGTCGATCAGCGCGTTCTGATCGTGCTCCGGCGTGCTGATGCCGATGCC
>DAOTYS010000229.1:0-1566 GCA_034434575.1 Thermoflexales bacterium | reverse complement strand
CGCGGGGTGCGATTGCAACGGCACGGCAATCAGGCGCAACTCGTCACCGCCCCAGAAGCCGCTGAGCGCGTGCAAAAGTTTCTCGGCCTCGAATCGCTCAACCGGCTGTCCTCGGCCGCCATTGAAACCCTGGCGATCATCGCCTATCGCCAGCCGATCACCCGGCCCCAGATCGAAATGATTCGGGGCGTCAACTGCGACGGTGTGATGAAAACACTCGAACAACACAACCTGATTGAGGAACTGGGCCGCGCTGAGACGGTGGGCCGGCCCATGCGATACGGCGTCTCGTTCGAGTTTCTCCAATACTTCGGCCTGACGGGCGTGCATGAGTTGCCGCCGCTTGAAAACCTGGATGTGCTACCCGCTGGCGGCGAGCAGGACGAGTTCGACCCGGCCCATTCCGATGAAGAATCGCTTCAACCCTCCGACCCGCATCCCGCTGACGCCGTTGAAAGCGCCGATTCTGCATGAGGCGCGCAGCACCACAAACGATGAACTCCCAGCGATACCTCGCCCTGGCCGGCGTCGGCTCGCGGCGGATGTCCGGGCAACTCATCGAACAGGGGCGCGTCACCGTCAATGGCCGGCGGCTGACATTTGGCGTCGAGATTCAACCCGGCGACGATGTGCGGATCGACGGCCAGCCGGTTGCGGCGCCGGGCGAGATGGTTTACATCGCCTTGCACAAGCCGGAGGGCTACATCTCCGATCGCGGCGCGCCGGGCGAGAAGAGCGCGCTTGATCTGGCGCCGTCGGGCCTGCGCCTTTTCTCGGTCGGGCGACTGGACAAAGACGCCACCGGCCTGTTGCTGCTGACCAACGACGGCGAACTGGCGCAGCGCCTCACCCATCCGCGCTATGAGCACGAGAAGGAGTATCGCGCCCTGGTGCAGGGTGTGCCGGCGCAGGCAGACCTGGATCGCTGGCGACGCGGAGTTTCCATTGGGCGCGGCGCCGAGATCGAAATCACTGCGCCGGCCCGCGTGGAGATCGACCACATCGCGCAGGCCGGCGCGTGGCTGGCCGTCACCTTGCGCGAAGGCCGCAAACGACAAATCAAGCGCGTCGCCAAAGCCATCGGACATCCTGTGATCCGGCTCATCCGCGTGCGCATCGGCCCAATCACGCTGGGTGACCTGCAACCGGGTGAATGGCGGCGCCTGACTGACGATGAGGCGCGCCACCTGCGCGCGCAGGCTGGCCTGACAGACCCGGCGGACAAAAGCCTATGACAGAGCAGAACCAGAATTCGCGGCCCTCAGCCGCAGCAGCGCCAACTGACGTCGTTGCCATCGCAATCGACGGGCCGGCGGCTTCCGGCAAGAGCACCCTCGGCGCCGCCCTCGCGCGCCGCCTCGGCTATCTGTATCTCGACACCGGCGTGATGTATCGCGCCGTCACACTGGCTGCCCTGCGCCAGGGCATATCGCTGCATGACGAAGCCGCAGTTGTCGATCTGGCGCGGCGCATCCGCATGGACATCCGCCCCGCCGATATCGATGATGGCCGGCAATACACAGTGCTGATCGACGACCCGACGGGCGAACTGCGCGATGTGACCTG
>DAOTYS010000228.1:0-4197 GCA_034434575.1 Thermoflexales bacterium | reverse complement strand
CACGCCGTGAAACAACACCATCACTTCCTGCGCCAGTGTCCACCATCTGTTGACATGAATGCGGGTCATGAACAGACTGCCCTGCACCATCAACAGGAACATATACAGAAAACCGATCAGATGGCCCTGCGTGTGCTCCGCCGGGTGATACCAGAAGGTGTAGACGATCGCCCAGGAGAATACATAGCCGTGATACTTGCGCGCCCAGTCCACCACAGTTTTGCTCAGCGGCGCCTTCTTGCCGAACAAAAGCCCCCGGCGTTTGTTTTCCATCAGCAGAATCCACACCAACATGATGATGACCGAACCCTGCGAGGTCAGAATCGACACATCTTGCGCCAGGCCGTCATAGAAGAGATGCGTTTGAACCAGATGCCAGACGATAAACAGGGCGTTGCCGATGAGCGCGACGACATTCATCGGGTGCAGACCCGGCGTGTATTTCTTCACGCGCTTCTGGGCGTAGTAGATGAGGCCCCAGTTGAAAAACTGCTGCGCCAGATACGATCCCCAGGCCACGAGGCGAGTCAGCCAGGTGGGATCGGCCAGCTTCCAGTAGTAATCGAGCGGTCCCTGATCGGGCGGTTTGACAAATGCCGCCAGGCGGTCGCCGGTGGCCCAAATGATGGCCGTAAACAAAAAGCTGAAGGCAATGCCGGCCCACAGGGCGATCTGGCCCCATTTAGGGTCTTTGAATGAGTCTGCCTTCAACCAGGAGGATATGTTGGCGGGAAGCGTTACTTTGTTTGCGGTTTGCATCTTGTCAGTACTCCAAGTGGTTGTTTGCAGTTCAACCAGCCAGCGCAGCCCTGACCCGCTCTGGGGTGAAAGGAATCTGGCGCAGGCGTTTGCCGGTTAATTGAAAGAAGGCGTTCGCAATGGCGGCTGCGGTCGGCCCCATCGGCGGCTCGCCGACGCCGCGCGGCCTGCCGTCGGCCAATGTGTCAAGCAGAATGACATCGACAGCCGGCGCCTCTTTGATTGTGAGTAACGGGTAGGCGTCGAAATTGCGCGCGCGCAGCGATCCATTTTCCACGCGCGCCTCCTCAATCAAAGCAGAGCCAACGCCCCACATCACGCCACCTTCAGCCTGGGCGCGGATGCCGTCGGGGTTGATGGCCTGGCCGCAATCCATCGCCAGCGTGATGCGGTGAACGCGCAGACGGCCGGCAGCCTGATCCAGCGACACTTCAGCGACTTGCGCCACCACCGTGTCCACGTCGCTGCTGCAAGCAATGCCGCGCGCGCGGCCTTCTGGCGCCGGCCGGCCCCAGCCGGCTCGCCCGGCAGCTGCTCGCAAGACAGCCGCCATGCGTCGTCCCCAGTCATTCTCCGGCAACAAACTCAGGCGCAAATCGAGCGGGTCCCGGCCAAGCGCAACAGCAATCTCATCCATGAACGACTCGACGGCGAAGGTATTGGCCAGCAACCCCAGACCGCGCCAGGGACCGGTGCGCACCGGCAAATCCCGGCGATGCGCCACCACGCGGCGATGCGGAATGTTGTACCGGATCGTCGCGCCGCGCGTCGCCCCAAAATCAGCGCCGAGGGCGGTTTTTGCAATCGCGGGGAAGAATGAAAACAGCACGTCTCCGCTGACCTGATGATGCTCCATCGCCGCCACCTGACCCTGCTCCAGTCGCGCGGCCAGCCGGTGATGGGTGGGCGGGCGCAGGAAGCCGTTTTGCAGCTCCTCTTCCCGCGTCCAGGCCAGATGCACCGGCGCGCCCGCAGCCTGACTCAATCGCGCCGCCTCGACCGCCACTTCGTTGAAGCCGCTCTTACGTCCAAAACCGCCGCCCAGCAGCGTCGGCGCGATCTCCACCTGATCCTCATTTAAGCCGAGGGCCTGGGCAACAGCGCGGCGTGTGACAAACTGGGATTGTGTGCTGACCCAAACTGTGGCCTGATCGGCGCGCACATCGGCCAGGGCGGCCTGCGCTTCGAGCGGCGTCTGCACAGCAAATGGCGTGCGATATTCGGCGGTGAGCGTGGCCCCCTGGCGCATCTGGCCGGCGGCGTCGCCCACGCGCTGAATGGTGACGCCGCCGGCATCGCTCTGTGGCGTCGTTATCAGGCGATCGAGTTCTTCCTGTTGCCAACGCTTGCCGGCGTCCCACGTCACGTCCAATGCTGCCAGCGCGCTGCGAGCAGCCGCCCGCGAGGTTGCCACAACACCGACAAACTGATTGGGCAGGTCGATCACGACGCGCCGAACCCCGGCCATCGATTCGGCTGCGCCGGGCCGGGCCGAGATCAACTTTGCTTCGAGCGTGGGCGGCCGCAAGACAGCGCCGTACAACATGCCGTCCAGGCGCATGTCATAGCCATAGATTGCCTTGCCGGTGACTTTATCCGGGATGTCCAGCCGTTGCACCGGCTGCGCGATATATTGCCAGGCGTCGCGCGATTTGAGCGCCGGCGGATTGGCAGGCGTCTCCCAGTCGGATCGACGCTGCGCCAGCGCGCCGAGTTCGACGCGCCGGTTGGGGTCTTCTTTCGATACGAACGCTTTGTTCTGAACGACCAGTTGTTCAGCGGGGAGATTCAAGACGCGAGCGGCCTCAGCGCGCAACATCTCGCGCAGCGCAGCGGCGGCTTCGCGCAAAGGTTGATACAGGGAAGAGATGCTGGAGCTGCCGGCAGTGCCGGCCATATCGACAAATCCCTGGCGCGTAGTGGCAAACCGAACTTCCAGATCCGCCGGCGGGATGCCCAGCTCTTCGGCGGCGATCTGCGCCAGCGCAGTCTGAACGCCCTGCCCCATCTCCACTTTGGTCAGCAGCAAGCGCACATCGCCGGACGGCGACACTTCGAACCAGGCCAGCGGGTCACGGCTGACACCGCCAAAAGGAACGCCGGCGCTGTCGGCTATTTCAGCGATTTTCAATTGCGCCTCTGGCCATCCAAAGCGGATGCCCAGCAGCAGGCCGGCGCCGGCCGCGCCGGCGCCAATCAAAAAGCCGCGCCGCGAAATTCGCCACTTGCGTCGCTCAACAGGCTGGGCGGGAGCGCTGAGATCAGTCATGCCATCACCTCAGCCGCGCTATGCGCCGGTTGGCCGTTGGCCATTTTGGCCTGCGCGTCCAACACCGCTGCCTTGATGCGCGCATAGCAGCCGCATCGGCACAGGTTGCGGCTCAACGCCTCGATGAGTTCATCTTCGCCGGCGCGCGGGTTGGCCTCCACAAATGCGACTGCGGTCATGATCTGGCCGCTCATGCACCAGCCGCATTGAGGAACCTGATGATCGACGAAAGCCTGTTGCATCGGATGCAGGTCGGCGCCGTCCGCCAGCCCTTCGATGGTGCGGATGTCCTTGCCGGCCAGCGCGCTCACCGGCGTGATGCACGCTCGCGTTGCTGCGCCATCGACGATGACCGTGCACGCGCCGCACAGACCGACGCCGCAACCGATTTTGGTTCCCGTCATGCCCAATTCGTCGCGCAAGGCCCAGACCAGCAAGCCCTCCCCCGACACCTCTTTCACTTTGCCGTTAATCTTCAATTGCATCGTTGATTCTCCGTGGCCGGCTGATTCCGCAGCAACAATCGGCGCCGACAATCCGCGCAGCAGCGCATCGAGCGTCTCGTCCAACATCTGATCGCGCGCTGGGGATTGCGCGGAGCAGGCGGGTTGTGAAAGCCTTCCGCCATCAAGGCGCACAGACCCGCCAGCAGCGCGCCGGCCGCCGGCCGCGCATCAGACGCGCTTCAACTCCGGCGTGGCGCAAGCCGGCCGTCTGAGCGCGCCAGGAAGAAGAGATGCTTTGCCACGTCCCGCGCGCGCCGGCGGTTCGGCAAGTCAATCTGTCTCGCCACAATTCACCGACCCAACAGATGGTTTATCGCCGGGTGAGATGAGCAGCGCATTAGCCGGGCGCAAGGGTTTGCTGATGAAGGAGATCACCAACAGGTGTATCCGCCATCCACGACGATGACGCTGCCGGTGATGTAGCTGGAAGCCTCGGATGCGAGGAACACGGCCAACGGGCGCGAAGACGGCTGCTTTGTGTTCCTTGATTCTAGTATGATCCAACGGGACACGGTATACCGTTTTCTATCAGGTTCAAGAGACCGTCACAAAGTGATGGGTAGCCGTGTCCCTTACTCGACAAAGCCGAACAGTTATCTGGGCTTTCAAGCCCGTATATGCTAGCAAGGCTGTCGCAGTCCAACTATCCCAGGAGGTCTCTTG
>DAOTYS010000227.1:0-8725 GCA_034434575.1 Thermoflexales bacterium | reverse complement strand
GAAGCGCAAGATCTGATCGCCTTTCTGGTGGCCGAGCACAAGCTGCTTGGGTTAGTCAAACGCAAGAAGCCTGTCAAGCCGAAAAGTCGCGCTCAGCCCTTGACAGGCTACGAAGATGCTTAATTTGAGAGCGATGGGTCAATGCAACAATTCCCGATCTGGGCTGGGATCAGGGGGTCGTGCAGCTCGGCCATCACTCTTATAATCCCACCAAGTGCGATGACTCTTGCCGTGCTGGGACGTGGCACTGGGATAACGTGATGATCAGCCCAAGCCGCCCGTTCACCATCACCGCCGCCAATCGCCGCTACGCTGATCGGGCAAACCCAACAATCAACCTGTCAGCGCCGGCGCCGGCCAACGCCCGGCTGCGATTTACCGGTATCGGCCCGAACCTGGAGGTGCGTTTCAGCGGCGGCGCCTGGCAACCTGCGATCCTTCAGACGCAGGATAGCAGCCAATTCAAGGACGAACACTTCCGCAACTACTGGATGCCGATACCCGCCGGAACGACCCAGATCGAATTTCGTGGGGATGACTGGTGGGGGGCAGACTGGCATGCCCGCGATATAACCGTGTGGTCGCTGTATTGATGCGCGTTCGTCCAACTTGAGATTGGCGGGCCGCCGCCCCACTATGCCATAGCAACTGCGCCGGCAGCGCAGTCTGGCGCTGCCGGCTGGGGCATGCACCGGTCGCGTCCCGGGTTGCAGGACATGCCACCCTTGCGGCTACACGGACAAGCGACACGTTCGATCTCGTGTGGCAGCACACCTATCTCCGTGTGTGAATGCATGTGCGCGCCGGCCGTCGTGTACACTTGACCCATTGACGATTCAGCGATTGACGATTGACACCAGTTCGCCGCCCATCGTCTGTGCTCTGTGATCTGTCATCTGTAGAGGAGTGATTTAAGATGTGCCTGGCTGTCCCGGGACGCATTGTGAGCATTGCCGGCGACGACCCCCTGATGCGCATGGCCAAAGTCAACTTTGGCGGCATCGTCAAGGATGTCAACCTGGCCTATGTGCCTGACGCCAAAGTGGATGACTACGTGATCGTGCATGTCGGATTCGCCCTCAACACCATCGACGAAGCCGAAGCCAACCAGGTGTTCGAATACCTCAAGGAGATGGGCGAATTGGGCGAGCTTGAGGATGCGGGTTCTTCAGGCTCAACAGCGCCGCGATGAAATACCTGGACGAGTATCGCGACGCGACGACTGCGCGCCAGTACGCGCAGGCCATCGCCCGCGTCACCACCCGGCCCTGGACGATCATGGAGATCTGCGGCGGGCAGACCCATGCCATCGTCAAATTCGGCATCGACGAACTGTTGCCGGGCACCCTCACCCTCGTGCATGGGCCGGGCTGCCCGGTGTGCGTGACGCCGGTCGATCTGATCGACAAGGCGATTGACATTGCCGGCCGGCCCGACACAATTCTGTGCTCGTTCGGCGACATGCTGCGCGTGCCCGGCACGGCAAAAGATTTGCTCTCTGCCAAAGCAGTCGGGGCGGATGTGCGCATCGTCTATTCGCCGGTGGATTGCCTGAAGATTGCGCGCGACAATCCGGCCAAACAGGTCGTCTTCTTCGCCGTCGGATTCGAGACCACCGCGCCGGCCAATGCGATGGCCGTCTACGCCGCCCGGCAACAGGGCATCGCCAATTTCTCCATGCTGGTGTCGCACGTGCTGGTCCCGCCGGCCATGCAAGCGATCCTGTCTTCTCCGCATAACCAGGTGCAGGGATTTCTGGCCGCCGGCCATGTGTGCGCCGTGATGGGCTACACCGAGTACGAGCCGATCGCGCGCAGGTATCACACGCCGATCGTCGTCACCGGCTTCGAGCCGGTGGACATCCTGCAGGGCGTCTACATGTGCGTGCGGCAGCTTGAAGAAGGCCGCGCCGAGGTCGAGAACCAGTATTCGCGCGTTGTCCGGCGAGAGGGCAACCCCCAGGCGCAGAAGCTGATCCACGAGGTGTTCGAGGTCAGCCCGCGCGTCTGGCGCGGCATCGGCGAGATTCCCAACAGCGGCTACGCGCTGCGCCCGGCCTACGCCGACTTCGACGCAGAACGGCGCTTCCATTTGACCGCGCGCGCCGCCGAAGAGTCCAGCGAGTGCATCGCCGGCCTGGTGCTGCAAGGCGTGAAGAAGCCGGATCAATGCCCGGCCTTCGGGACGCGCTGCACGCCGGAGCGTCCCCTCGGCGCGCCCATGGTGTCGTCGGAAGGCGCCTGCGCCGCCTATTACAACTACCGGCGCACAGCCGCCGAACCCGCGCCGCTGAGGCAATCAGGCGGGTAACGCCGCGCGCCGCGGCCATATCCGGCACATCTGACAGGGACAGCGATTCCCTGCGCTGCAAACCCAATGGACATACCCTTAGACTTCACCCTCTCCTGCCCCATTCCAATCTCCGATTACCCGACCGTGCTGCTCGCGCACGGCGGCGGCGGCAAGCTGTCACACATGCTCATTGAGCGGATGATGCTGCCCGCCTTCGGCAATCCGGCTCTCGACGCGCGACATGACGGCGCGGTCTTCACGCTCGATGGCGGCGCCCGGCTGGCGTTCACCACCGACTCCTACGTCATTCATCCGCTGTTCTTCCCCGGCGGCGACATCGGCTCGCTGGCCGTGCATGGCACGGTCAACGACCTGTCGATGTGCGGCGCCCGCCCGCTTTATTTGAGCGCCGGGTTCATCATCGAAGAAGGGTTGCCGATGGAGACGCTGTGGCAGATCGTGCGGTCGATGCAACAGGCAGCGCAGCGCGCCGGCGTCCAGATCGTCACCGGCGACACGAAAGTTGTGGATCGCGGCAAAGCGGATGGGCTGTTCATCAACACCGCCGGCGTCGGCGTGATCGAGCACGCCCTGCGCATCGCGCCGCAGTCGGTTCGGCCCGGCGACGTGTTGCTGGTGAACGGCGACCTGGGCCGGCATGGCATGGCCATCATGGCCGTGCGCGAAGGGCTGGAGTTCGAGAGCGCCATCGAAAGCGACTCTGCGCCGCTCAACGGTCTGGTGCAGGAACTAATCGGCGCGGGGATTGCAATTCACTGCCTGCGTGACCTGACGCGCGGCGGGCTGGCCAGCGCCCTCAACGAGATTGCAGATGTTGCTCAGGTCAGCATCGCCATCGAGGAATCGCGCATCCCGGTGCGCGATGACGTGCGCGCGGCGTGCGAGATTCTGGGGTTCGATCCGCTCTACGTGGCCAACGAAGGCCGGCTGGTTGCGTTCATTGCGCCGCAGGACGCCGACCGTGCGTTGCAGATCATGCGCGCGCATCCGCTGGGCCAGGGCGCGGCGCGCATCGGGACGGTCGGTGAAGGCGGCCGGGCCGGGGCCGTGACGCTGCGCAGCCGGATCGGGGCCTCGCGCATCGTGGATATGATGAGCGGCGAGCAGTTGCCGCGCATTTGCTAGACGCGCATCCGGGCCACCAGCGCGCCGATGGCCAGTGCCAGCCCCAGCGTCGGGATCAGCGCGAAGAGGAAGCGCGGCGAGCCGGCCAGCAGGAACACAATGGGCGGCAGGATGGTGAAGTAAGCCGCGCCGACGCCCATGCTGATGGCTGCCACCAGCCACATGTATTGCCCGCGTGTTTTGCCGAGCGCGCGCCGGATCGCCTCGGCCACCACGCCGCCCACAATCGGGCCAATGAACACCGACAGGATGATGGCGAAGAAGCCGATGCTGCCCACCAGTTGCAGCGCAAACCCGCCCACAATCCCCAGCGCCAGCGCGATCGCCCCGCCGATCACGTAGTGAATCGGTTGCGCGTTGTAGAACGTGGCCACGCGCGCCTTGACGTAGTACGGGCACACATAGCCCGTGGGCGTGCGCCGGGCGTCTTTGGGCATCAGCGGGCGGTTGCATTTGGAGCACCGCAGCGTCGTGGGGCCGGTCGCCACATAGGGGCAGTTGTCTTCCAGCCTTGCGTCAGAGGCCAGGGGAACTGTGCGCGTCACGGTGTTTGTTTCAGTGCTCATGATCTCATCGAAGCCGAACTATTTCACGACAACATGAGTCCGTTCTCAGACTGGGAGCGAGTTGAGCACCTCGAGCATGACCGGCTGAATCAGCCCGTTGCTGGCCACAATATCTCCGCGGCCCAGCATGTCCTCCCCGCCGGCGCTGTCGGTGACAACACCGCCGGCCTCGCGCACGATGGCGATGCCGGCGGCGATGTCGTGCGGTTTGATCTTCGTTTCCCAGTAGCCGTCCATCTGGCCGGAGGCCACCAGGCACAAATCGAGCGCCGCCGAGCCAATGCGCCGCACTGCCTGCGCCCTGCGATTGAAAGCGTCGAAGGCGCGCAGATTGTTTTGCGGGCTGCGGGCATAGTCATAGGGGAAGCCGGTGATGAGCAAGGCGCGCTCCAGCGAATCGACGCGAGACACGCGCATGGGCCGGCCATGCCAGGTTGCGCCCAGGCCGCGCGCGGCCGCATACAGGTCGCTTGTGGCCGGACTGTAGACCACGCCGACCGACGGAACGCCATCGATCAGCAGGCCAATCGACACGCTGAAAATCGCAAAGCCGTGCGAGAAGTTGGTGGTGCCGTCCAGCGGGTCGATTTGCCATTCATAGCGCGCCGGCTCGCCAGCCGGTCCTTGAGCGGCATACGCGCCGCCCTCTTCACCCACAATCGCATGGCCGGGATAGCGCCGGCGAAGCTCGGAGACGATGAAGTCCTCGCTGCGCTGGTCGTATTCGGTGACCACATCGCCCGGCCCGCTTTTGAAGCGCAGCGCCCCGTGGTTGCCGGCGCGAATCTCGGCCAGCCCTTCGAGCAGAATGGCCCCTGCGCCGCGCGCCAGGCTGATCGCCGCGTCCAGCAATGGGGCGAGCGAGTCAGAATGAGTTGTCATGAAAGCGGATTATCCTCGACCGCCAGCAGGACAGGCCGATGGCTTGCCCTGCTGTTTCCGGCGGCGCTCCACAGCGCGCCAGACTGTGGTGAGACATTGGCGGCCTATCTGCTGGCCAGATATTTCTCCGCTTCCATGGCGGCCATGCAACCGAAGCCGGCCGAGGTGATGGCCTGCTTGAACCAGTTGTCGTGCGCTTCGCCGGCTGCAAACACACCGGGCACACTGGTGTGCAGGCGCGAGTCAACCGTGAGATAGCCTTCGTGATCCATCTCGAGTTGGCCGCGGAACATCTCGGTGTTCGGCTTGTGGCCGATGAAGATGAACACGCCGTCCACCGGCGTTGTCTCGACCGCGCCGGTCTTGACATGCTTCAACACGACATCCTTCACCTTGCCGTTGCCCTCGATGCGCTCGATGACCGCGCTCTTGACAAATTCGATCTTGGGGTTCTGCATGGCGCGGGCCTGAAGCGTCGCGCCGGCGCGAAACTCGTCGCGCCGATGCACGATGCGCACCCGCGAGCCGAACTTGGTCAGGAACAGACTTTCCTGGAAGGCGCTGTCGCCGCCGCCGACGACCATGATCTCCTTGTTGCGGAAGAAGAAGCCGTCGCACGTCGCGCAGTATGAGACGCCGCGTCCCACAAACTCGTCCTCGCCTGGCACGCCCAGCTTGCGCGGCGTCGCGCCGGTCGCAATAATCACCGCCTCCACCTCGTAGCGCCCGCCAGTGGAGAATAGTTTGAAGGGCGGCCCGCTGAGATCGACGGATTCGATGGTTTCTTCGACCATGCGCGCGCCAAATCGCTCGGCCTGTTCGCGCATGGCCTGAGTCAGCTCCGGCCCCTGCAAGCCGGCCGGGAAGCCGGGGAAGTTTTCCACTTCTGTGGTGGTGGCGATCTGCCCGCCAAAGGCCGGACCGACAAAGACCAGCGGCTCCAGAAAAGCGCGCCCGGCGTACAATGCCGCCGTCAATCCCGCCGGGCCGGCGCCGATAATCGCAAGTTTCTCAGTCATGTCTCATTACCTCGTAAACGACAAAGCGTCTGTCGTTGATGTGCCTCGACTTAGATGCATTTTATCCAGAAAAGTGCCATCTCCTGGAAGCCGCTAGAATACCGCAATGTTACGTTCCTGGCGCGATTTTCCGTGGGCGCGCGGCTGGGGCCGCTTCCTGCCGCCGCTCGGTTGGATGAGCGTCATTTTTCTGATGTCGGCTCAACCCTCCCTGCCTTCGGCAGATGACCCCCTGCTCGACGTTGTTCTCAAGAAGGCCGGTCACATCACTGCTTATGCGGTGCTGATGGCGCTGCTGTTACGTTCGGCGACGCCCGACCAGGGTGCGCTGACACCGGGCAGGATTATTGCCTGTTGTGTGATTCTGTTGGGCTACGCATGCAGCGATGAGTTTCATCAATCTTTTGTCCCAGGGCGAAACAGCTCGCTTACAGATGTCATACTGTTTGACACGACAGGCGGATTGCTTGGGCTGGCATGTTATTTCTGGACACGAACCAGGCGCGATAAACATTCGCCCCGCCAGCGAGAGCCATATTAAGCGTCAACACCCTGTTGAATAGAGTTGTCGCGCTGAGATTGCAGCGCAATAGACAAGATGACGGTATACTCAGCCACAGCCTACGATGCTGGTAATACGGCCATATCGCAATGTTTGCTGGCCGCCCGTCGAATGATTTCGCCTGTTTTTTGACACTCTATGACAGTTGTGTGAGGTGCTCAGATGTCATGCAATGTTGTTTATCTTATGGCCGGCGATCAGCCTGATCGAGCCATCGAGAAGGGATTGACTGAAGCCGGCTGCAACATCCAACTGACGCGCTCCATCGCAGCCACGATGGCGGCGCTGCAAGCCATGCGTGATGCCGGGGAAGCTTCGACACTGCTGGTAGCCGAGGTACAGGCAGGAGGCATTCCGCTGCTTGCGCTGTTGCAGGAACACCGAATTGAGGTGGGCGCCATCCTGATGTTCGACCAGAATGGGACCGATATCCACGCAGTGATCAAGGCGCTGAAATACGGGGCCTCCGACTATTTGCTCGCCAGCGATCCAGAATTTCAGCGCGAGATCCGCGCCCGCATCCTCGCCGAGCGTGCGGCTATGCGGTCTCCAAAGCAGGCCCGCCGCTCAGAGACGCCCGCGATGGGCGCTGCCAGAGCCGCGACCTCAAAGCTGATTACTATGCCGGGCTTCCATTGGGATCCGGCCATCCACGTTATCTATGCGGGCAGCGGCTACCTGCGTTTAAGCCCCGTCGAAGGCCGCTTGTTTGATCTGCTGCTGAACAAACGCAATCGCACTGTGATGTTGGAGGAGTTGATTCGCGCCGCGTTCAACCGACCGGACATGGATGTGAACCGAGGCGTCAAACTGCTGCGCCCGCACATGATGCGGCTGCGCAACAAGCTGGAGCAGTTTCCCGAAACGGCGCACCGCATCATCAACCTGCGCGGCAGCGGGTACATGTTCATCTGAAGCGCGTCGCCGGAGCGACCGCGCGTGTGACGCCGGCGAAATCGCGCCGCGCAAACTGCCCTCGCCCTGCCCGGCCAACCCACTGTTGATCGCGCACGACCACGTCGCCGCGCGCGATCACGTCGCGCGCCCAGCCGGCGCAGGTCACCCCCTCGTAGGCTGACCAGTCGATGGCTGAATTCAGTTCGCCTGCCGCCAGCGTCTTGTGAAGGGTCGGGTCGAAGACGACCAGATCGGCGTCATACCCAACGGCAATGCGCCCCTTGTCGGCAAGCCCGTACAGCTCTGCCGGCCGGGCGCAACACACCCGCACCCAGTCATTGAGCGTGATGCGGCCCCGGCGCACGCCGAATTCGTGCAGCAAACCCAGCCGCGTCTCGATGCCGGGGATGCCGCCCGGCGCGCGACGAAAGTCCAACGCGCCGGCGTCTTTTTGAGCGCGGGTGAAGGGACAATGGTCTGTGCCGACCACATCCAGCGCGCACGACGCCAGCATGCGCCACATCGCATCCTGATCGGCCTGCGGCCGCAGCGGCGGCGCGCACACCCACAGCCGTCCATCCTCGCGCGCCAGCGCGTCCTCGGTCAGCGTCAGATAGTGCGGGCAGGTCTCGCCGAACACGCGATCGTTGCCGCGCAGCTTCGCGTCTGCGACCACGCGGGCTGCCGCCTCGCATCCGATGTGAAAAATCATCACGCGCGCGCCGCTTAACTCAGCGCACAGGACGGCCCGCGTCACTGCCTCATGCTCGTTGGCCGGCGGGCGGGTGCGCGCGTGGTGAATGGCGCGCTCAGGATGATCGACGACTGCTTCGCGCAACACTTCGATGACATCGCCGTTTTCGGCGTGGATGCAGGCCAGGGCGTTGAGTTCGGCCACCGCGCGCAGGGCGCGCAACAGGTCGCCATCGCTGACTTGAAAGCCGGGGTAGGCCATGTACAGCTTGAAGCTGGCGCAGCCGGCCTCGTAAGCCTCGCGCATCTCGGCAAGGCGCCGGGCGCTCACACGGCGCGGGATGCCGGCAATCGGATGCTCGTCCGGCTGGATGGTCATGTGCAGGCCAAAGTCGATCACCGCCTCGCGCGCCTCGTCCAGGCGTTTACCCAGCGCATCCGTCAATCGCTCACCCGGCTCGGTCTCCACAAAATCGATGACGCAGGTCGTGCCGCCCATCGCGGCGGCGCGCGTGCCGGCAGCCCAGTCATCGGCGGTGTAACCCACGCCGGTCGGCATCTGCAAATGCACGTGCGCGTCGATGGCGCCCGGCAAAACATAGCAGCCGGAAGCGTCGATCACGATTTTGGATTTTGGATTTTGGATTTTGGATTGCGGCAGGACAGCC
>DAOTYS010000226.1:0-4046 GCA_034434575.1 Thermoflexales bacterium | reverse complement strand
GAGCGATGCGCGTGGCAAACTGCGCAAGTTAACGGTGATCTCCAAAGAGGGCGCAGCGCTGCTCGCCGAGTGCGATCAAACCGTCTACCTGGAGACCGGCATGCCGGTTCAGTTGCTGCGCAAGAAGACGCTGCTGGCCAAGGGGCGCATCGGCGAGCTGCCGATCGTCGTTGAGCCGATTCTGCTGCGCGCCGGCGATACGCTCATCCTGACCAACGATGACGCTCCGGGTGAACCGGCCGTGTTGAATCCACAAGGCGAGGTGGTTCGCCCGGCGCACATCGCGTGCCACTTGGGCAAGTCGTTCGCAACGGTCAAGCCAGGCGAGCACATTTGGTTCGACGACGGCAAGGTCTGCGGGCGCGTGTTGGACAATGACGGCGACCAGATGCGGCTGGAGATCGTGCATACCAACCCGGCCGAAGGCGCGAAGTTAGGCGCGGAGAAAGGCATCAACCTGCCCAGCGTAAAACTGGAAATGGACGCGCTGACTTCAAAAGACCTGGACGACCTGGCCATCATCGCGCCGCGCGTTGACATGATCGGCCTGTCGTTTGTGCGTGGCCCGGAGGATTTCTGGACGTTGCGCGATGCGCTGCATCGGCTGGGCGCGCACGACGTGGGCGTAATTCTGAAGATCGAAACGCGCGCCGGGTTCGAGAATCTGCCGCGTTTGCTGCTGGCCGGTTTGCAGGCGCCGCCGATCGGCGTGATGGTGGCGCGCGGCGACCTGGCGGTGGAAGTGGGGTTCGAGCGACTGGCCGAGGTGCAGGAAGAAATCCTGTGGTTGTGCGAGGCCGCCCATCTGCCGGTGATCTGGGCCACCCAGGTGCTGGAGAGCATGGCCAAATCCGGCGCGCCATCGCGCGCGGAGGTTTCGGACGCCGTGATGAGCGGCCGGGCCGAGTGCGTAATGTTGAACAAAGGCCCGTATGTTGTCGGGGCTGTGCGCTTCCTGAACAGCGTGCTCGAACGCATGGAAGCGCATCAGTTCAAGAAGCGCTCGCGCTTCCGTCGGCTGTCCATCTCCGACCTGGACTGAGCGCAGCCGTCGCTCATCATTCGCCCTCGTCAATCGGCGCTGCCGGCATCTTCAACTGCACCACGTCACCATGTCGGTTGATGACGACGCCAAAGCCGAGCATGCCCAAGTATCGCCGCGCCTGCTCCGGGATGCCTGCCTCGAACAACTGAGCGAAGTGCTGATCCAGGTTGCGAATCTGTTTATCCACGGCGACCTTGGTGAACAAGTCGTCCTTGCCGAGCATCCTGAGCACGCCCTCGCTCACCAGCGCTTCGTTTTGCTGCACCTGTTCCCGAAAGGCATTCAGCACCTGCTCGTCCACTTTGCGGGCATCCACGTGATACTTAAAGCCATCCTCGGCCAGCAGGTAGGTCGGATCCTGGCCCACGTAGACGACCGGAAGGGCGTCGCCGTTCTCGTCCGTCACCAGGCCTTCAAAAAGGGCTTTTGCCATAGGCTATAAGAGTCCCAGCCATTGTGCCACAGCCGGCCCGACCCCGACGACGTTCAGCGTGATCGGCGCCAGCAACACACCCAGGCAATTCATCCGCCGGCCACCGACGACCACCGGGATCAGGCCGATGGTGGTCGCCACCAGCATGATCACGAATCCGCCCCCGCCGGTGAAGCCGATGACCATCGCCACAGCAACGGCCAGCGCGCCGCCGGCCAGCCACCTGACGTCGAAACGATTAGTCAGCCGTGCCGCAGCGCGCGCCAGCGCCACCAGCGCTGCGAAGGCCAATGCGCCGCACAGGGCCACAGCCGCCACGGCGAGCCAGTAGCTGTGCCAGCCGTAAGGGACGTAGATGCTGCTGAGCAGCCAGGCCATCCCGCCGCGCGTCAGCGTCAGCCCTGGCACGAATAACAATATCAGGCTGCCGACATAGTAGGCCACTCTCGACGCGCCGAGCGAGATCATAAACAATCGCTCATTCCACAGCGCCGTAGCGTGTCCGGCCAACAGGCCGCCGATGCCCCCGCTGACCACCGGCAGGACGCTGGCAAACAAGCCGCCGCTCAGGCCGGTCAGCGAACCGCGCAACAACAGACGCGGCTCGATCTGGCCGGGCAGCGCATCCGACTGGCGTGGGGGCCTGGCGCCGAAGAGCAAGACCTGCAGCAAGCCGGGAACGGCAAACAGGCCGACAAAGGCTGGCATCAGGTTAAGGTAGGCCGCTTCCAGCGGCACGGGGCTGCGAAAGAGCAGCACGAAGCCGAGCAGCCCGCTCAGGGTAAAGGTGAGCAAACCCGCGCCGAGGTAGGCCCACGCTGAGAGCAGGCGACGCGCAGGCGACGCGATGTCGTTGGCGCGCGGCCATTCCCCAATCAGCAAGAAGGCGACGATCGCCACCAACATCCAGCCGGTATGTGGTTGCAAAATCGCCCGCAGCGGGCGCAGCGCCACATCCAGGATCGGCGCGACCAGCACCAAGCCGAGCAACGCGCCCAGGCTGCCAGCGCCAACGAGCAACGCCGCTTCCAGTCCCTGGCCGCGCATGAGGTATCTGGTCGTCGGCAGCACAGCTATCACGTGCGCATCGTCGGGCGCAAACAGAAACACAGCCGGGATGACGTTGACCACCGCCCAGCCCACCAGGGCGCCGAGCAGGAACATCGCCAGGGCCTGTTCGTTCAGGCCAGCCGGGCCGCGCCCAAAGAGCAACAGCGCCAGGCCGGCGATGTTGAAGATGTGCAGGCCAGGCAGCAGGGCCAGCCCACATCCAACCACTGTGCCGGCCAGCGCCACAGCCAGCAGGCTCAGATCGCCAGATACGGTAGCCATAGCCAGGGCGATGAAAAGTGACGTCGTGACCCATGGCAGCCGTCTGCGGGAAGCCGCCTGACAAGGTTTAACATGGTCTTCGACATCCAGACATCCAGTTGAAGCAGAGAATCATGGCAACCACCAATGCTAAGAAAGCGATGAACAAATCGCAACCGACGGCCACCCTGGCCGCAGCGCACCGGCCTGAGCAAGCACCGCCGAGAAGATAATCATCGCTGCCGGGCCGGACGCCATCTGACCCGCATCGCGCCCGAACTGCGACGCCTGCTGGCGCGAGCGGCGATGGCTCTGGCCGCCTCCGCTGCGCCTTCCACGCATACAATTCTCTCCTGTATCCAATGAATCGCAATTCTTCTTCTACAGATAGCCGCCCGGCGTTTGACTTCGACCAGGCCATTGACCGCCGCAGGCCGGGTTGTGTGAAATGGTCTCACTATCCCAGCGATGTCATCCCCATGTGGGTAGCGGACATGGACTTCATGTCCCCTGAGCCGGTGCGACGTGCCCTGGCGGAGCGCGCTGCGCATGGCGTGTTCGGCTACGAATTCCCCAGCGAGGAGCTGACCGAGGCGATCTGTCGCTGGCTGGAGCGACGCTATGGTTGGGTCGTCCGGCCGGACGAGATCGTGTTTCTGCCCGGTCTGGTCAGCGGCCTGAACCTGGTTTGCCGGGCGTTTGGCCGGCTGGGGGAGTCGGCTGTTGTCCTGACGCCGGTTTACTTTCCCTTCTTGTCGGCGCCGGTGAACCATGGGATGACTGTGACCAAGGTGGCGCTGCGCTGTTGGGCCGACGGCCAGCGCGTGTATACCGGGGTGGACTACGAGGCATTCGAACGCGCCATTGGCCCGCGAACGTCGTTGTTCATCCATTGCCACCCCCACAACCCAATTGGCCATGAGTGGACGCGGGAAGAGCTGCAACAGCTGGCCGATATTTGCCTGGCCCGCGACGTGTTGATCTGCTCGGACGAGATCTGGGGCGACCTCACCCTGGATGGCACATCGCACACACCCATGGCCAGCCTGTCGCCAGAAGTTGCCCGCCGGTGCATCACCCTGATGGCGCCTAGCAAGACCTTCAACCTGCCGGGGCTGGGGTTTGGCTTCGCCATCATTCAAGACGACAGGCTGCGTCAGCGCTTCGTGGCCGCTAACAACGGCATGCTGCCGCACCCCAACGCCATCGGGCTGGCAGCGGCTCAGGCTGCCTATACCGACTGCGATGACTGGCTCG
>DAOTYS010000225.1:0-4764 GCA_034434575.1 Thermoflexales bacterium | reverse complement strand
CTGCGCGATCCAAATGCAGCCGCCGTCCAGACGCCGCGTATTGCGCCCAGCGCCGAGTTGTGGTCGTTGCACGCCGTGCCGGATCGTTTGCAGGACCCGCTGAACGCGCTGCTGACAGCGTTGATCTTTGCCGGCGTCGCCTTCGTGATTGCGCGTTGGGCATTGCCCCGGCTGGCGCGACGCCGGCCCGACGCCGGGCGCGCGGCGCGCTTGACATCGCCGCCTGTTCAGGCCGGCGTTGCCGTGGTGGCGGGCATCCTCGCGTTTGTCTTGTTCCCGGTGTTGACCCGGTTGTGGTGGCCTTTCACGGATCAGTATGACCGGCTGCATACGGGCTTGTTCGTGGCCGTGGCTGCGGCGGCGGCTGTGTGGTGGCTGTTGTGGAAGACGACGATCGGTTTTGAGCTGCGCACTGTCGGCGCCAATCCCAGCGCGGCGCGCTATGCCGGCGTCAGCATTGCCCGCAACATCATGCTGGGCATGTCCATTTCGGGCGCGCTGGCCGGCATGGCCGGCATGATGGAAGTGCTGGGCGTGTCGATCTGCCGCTGCCTGCCGCTGTTCTTCTCCAGCGGTTACGGCTTCGACGCCATTGCCATCTCGCTATTGGCCAGGAACGACCCGCTGGGCATTCTGCTGTCGTCGTTCCTGTTTGGCGCCATGCGCAACGGCGCCGATCTGATGGAGCTGAATTCGGGCGTGTCGAAGTACATCATCTCGCTGTTGCAGGCGCTGCTGTTGTTGTTTGTGGCGGCGCCGCCCATCGTGCGCTGGGTGTATCGCCTGCGCGCCCCCGGTGGGCGAGAGGAGTCGGCCACCGTCACGCGAGGGTGGGGAGGTCAGGCATGAAGACGGCAACTGTTGGGCCGGCGGGCAGCCGGGTGTCATTCCGCAATCAGGGATGGATCACTGTTGTGGTGGTTGTGGCCGGCCTGTTCGGCGCGTGGGTTCTCCTCAATGCCGTGATTGGCGGCCGGTGCGACCAGACCTGCGTAGTCGGCTCGCTGGCGCAGGCCCTGCGCCTGGCGACGCCAATCGCGTTTGCCGCGTTTTGCGGCGTCATGTGCGAGCGGGCCGGCGTGGTGGACATCGGCATCGAGGGTAAGATGCTCATGTCGGCCATGACGTGCTATGCGATCAATCTGTTCGGCTTTCAGTTGCTCAAAGATGCCATCGGCGCAGAGGCAGCCGGCTCGTTCAGCCGCATTCTGGCCGTGTGCCTGGGCGCCGGGTCTGCATTGTTGCTGGCGCTGTTGCACGCTGTGGTGTCGATTCGATTCAAGGTCGATCAAATCATCAGCGGGACGGTCATCAACATTCTGGCCATCGGCGTCACCGGCTTCATGTATCGCGCTTTTCTGGCGGAGAATCTGCCGGCCGGCCCCGGCACCTTTCCCATCCTGAACATCCCGCTGCTGGCTGATATTCCGGTGATTGGCCCGATTTTGTTCCAGCAGAAGCCGCTGACCTACGTGATGCTGCTGCTGGCGTTTGTGGCGCACTACGTGTTGTTCTTCACGCCGTGGGGCTTGCGCACGCGCGCCGTGGGCGAGCACCCGCGCGCTGCCGACACGCTGGGCATCAATGTTTTTCGCACCCGCTATGTCAACGTGCTGGCAGGCGGGCTGATCGCCGGCCTCGGTGGCGCGTGGTTCACCCTGGAAGCCGTCGATGTGTTCAACCCGCTGATGACAAACGGCCTGGGCTTCATCGGCCTGGCGGCGATGATCTTCGGCAAGTGGTATCCGTTCGGCGCGCTGGCCGGCGCGCTGATCTTTGGCCTGGGCAGCAGCGTCACCTCGACAGTGAGCATCTTCCGGCCCGACATTCCATCCCAAATCCCGCAGATGCTGCCGTACATTTTGACCATCATCGTGCTCACGGGCGTGGTGGGCCGGGCCATACCGCCGGCGGCAGACGGCCAGCCGTATGAGAAGTAGCCCCGGCGGATCGCGGTATAATTTGCTTTCGCTAGCCCCCGTGGCGGAATTGGCATACGCGGTAGGTTGAGGGCCTATGCCTTCGGGCGTGTGAGTTCAAATCTCACCGGGGGCATCATCGACATGACGACAGCGCGACCCATGCGGCCGCGCTGTTTTGTTGACGCGCGCAATCCTGTGGGCCCCCATCGCCTATAATCAGTTGCGCTCAGCCATTATGAGCGCACAGGGCATGACGCTCAACCCTCTGCCACACATACCGCTGCTCGCCGATATGCCTGCCCCTCTGCTGGATGAGATCGCGCGCGAGAGCCGGCAGCGCGTTCTATCGCGCAACGAGATTCTGTTCACGCAGGGCAGCCCGGCGCTTGCCGCGTTTTTCGTTTTGAGCGGGCGCCTGCGCCTGATGCAGCACACGACCGACGGTCAGGATGTGACGATGGGGGTGTTCGTGCCTTGCGAGCCGGTGGGCCTGCTCGTGGCGCTTGCCGGCGCGGATTACCCCGCCACGTGTGAGGCGCTCGATCAAAGCACTGTGCTTGCTGTGTCCGCCGCCTGCATTGCCCGGGTGATGAGCCAGCATCCTCCGCTCATGCTCAAGGTCATCAAGATGCTCCACGCCCGGCTGACAGAGGCCAACGACCGCATCCGCGAACTGGCGGCAGAGCGGGTCGAGCGGCGTGTGGCGCGGGTGGTGCTGCGTCTGGCGAACAAGGTGGGCGTGAAACAAGACGTGAACGGTGTATCGCGCATTCGCATCGATATGCCGCTTTCCCGGCAGAGTCTGGCGGAACTGGCCGGCACGACGTTGCACACCGTCAGCCGGATCCTCAGCGACTGGCAGCGGTCGGGTCTGGTCGACGCCGGTCGCGAGCAACTGGTGATTCTGCGGGCACACGACCTGGTGCTGGTTGCCGAGGACATCGCGCCGGCGGAAGACGCCGTGTCGCGCAGTCCATAGCGCGGGTCGAGACGTTCACGCTGCCGGCGGGGTAGCGTTCATCTGAGAGGGGGCCGATCGGGAAGTTGCTTCTCGCAGTTCGGCGAGCAGTTGCGCCGGGTCGATGCCATAAATGGCAGCCGCTTCGCGGATGGTGTGGAACCGGCTGATGTCGCACCCCACACACAACATGCCGCGCCGCACAAACACCTCGGCGACGCCTGGCGCCTGGGACAGCAGGTCATCGATGGCCGAGTCGAGCGTGATCGTCGTCATTCTGATAGTCAGCCGGGTTCGTCGGGTCTCGCGTGTCGAAGGCTGACCCAACGAACCCGGTCGGTTGGCCTGCATCTTACCGGGTCGCTCCAGCCGGCGCAGTCCCAGCCTTCACCTGTTGCGTGGCGCGCTCGGCTTCCAACTGCGCCTGCCGGGCAAAGTTGATCGCGTCGGCCAGAATGCGCGCCGACTCCTGCGGGCTGTGAAAGCCAGTGCTGTTTTCAGACGCGACAAAGTCCCAGCGCAGCGATGCTTTGCGGTGCAACTGGCGCGCCTGCTCCAGGCCGGCGTCAGCAACGCCGGCTTCCTGCGCGGCCTTGATTGCGTCGATGGCGTCGATCAGGGCCGCTTCGGCGCTCTTGAGCAGGCCGGCGGTGCGATTCTGGATGGTGAGCACCCGGTCGCGCAGATGCTCTTCGCTCTGCTTGTGGCAGGTCTGGCAGGCGTTGTTGAGGTTGGTGAGCGGGCTGCGCAGCCAGTGATCCGACACCTTGACCGATCCCTCGCGCACGTAGGGCATGTGGCAATCGGCGCAGGCCACGCCCGAGGCGGCGTGCAGGCCGGTGCTGTGCATCTCGAACTCCGGATGCTGAATCTTGATCATGGGCGCGCCGGTCTCCGCATGAACCCAGTCGCGGAAGCCGTATTCGTCGTAGTAATCGTTGATGTTGTCCACGTTCAAGCCCTTCTCCCAGGGGAAAGTGAGGAGCTTGTTGTCGCCCAGGAAGTAGTACTCCACGTGGCATTGGGCGCACACATAGGAGCGCATCTCCTGACGGGTGGCCTGTGACACGTCGATGCCGCGCGCCTGCATCGCGTTGAGGAAGGCCGGCCGGCTGATGCGCAATTGCATCGTCTGCGGATCGTGGCAGTCGTTGCACGATGTGCCCAGATGCAGCGAATCCGAGATGACGTGGTACGGGCCTTTGTTGAACGCCTCCCATCCCATCTGTTTGATGAGCACGGGCGCTTCGGCGGCGTGGCAGTTGGCGCACGCGCCGGGTTGTTTGTCATTCATGCGTTTGGTCCGCTTCTGGTCGATCAGCCCGTAGTAGTGGCCGCGCTCTTCGTTGTAGTCCTTGCTGAAGCCATATCCTGCCCAGATGCGTATCTTGTCCGGGTGGCGCTCCAGTTTGCTGTAAGGCACAGATCCGCCATAAGGCGTGCTGATCGTGTCGTCCTTTGTCTTCATGAACGCATCGTATTGGCGAGGGAAATTGCGTCCCCATACAGCCGGATCGATGGTGTCTTCGGGGATGGGGGCGATCTGGGCCGGCGAAAGCGCCGCTTCCATTTTGCGATTCTCGATGTTGACCAGCAGGGCGGCGATGCCGGCCATGACAACGGCGCCCAGAATGAACGCGACGCCGACGAGAATATAGGGGCGAATGGAACGCCTGGGGGATTGAGACGGGCCGGATGTCATAGAGTCTCCTGTAAAGCTGGTTTAGTAATCATGCCCAACCCGGCTGTGACAGCGCAAACAGTCGGTGGGATCGTTGGACGCGGCATGGCTCATCTGCGCAGTCAGATCAGCATGGCAGTACAGACAGTTCTGCTGCGCCACATCGCGGTTCATGCCGGTGATGCGGATCGGGCGCGGGTAGT
>DAOTYS010000224.1:0-1739 GCA_034434575.1 Thermoflexales bacterium | reverse complement strand
CCGGTAGTGCACAACCAGTCAACGCCCTGAGGCCGATGAGGCACAGGACATCGAAGCTTGCAAGTGAGCGCTCGCCGGCCCGGCCGGCGGGAACAGGGATGGCCTGCCCCGACGCCGCAGCGCCGGCGGCTGCGCCCGTGCTATGCTTTGCGCGCCATGGAACTCGACCACGTGGTGATCCTGGTGAACGACCTGGACGCTGCCACACGACAGTGGAGCGGCGATGGCTTCACCGTCACCCCCGGCGGCGTTCACGCCGACGGCCTCACCCACAACGCGCTGATCTGTTTTGCCGACGGCAGCTACATTGAGTTGCTCGCCTTTCGCACGGCAGCACCCACCACGCACCGCTGGGAACGCCTGCGCCCCTTTCCCGGGCCGATTGACTACGCCGTGGCCGTGAGCGATCTGCCTACATTCGCGCAGCAGGCCATGGAACGCGGCCTGCGCTACTCGCCGGTTACCGAGGGCGGGCGCCAACGCCCCGACGGCGTCACAATTCGCTGGCGATTAAGCTGGCCGCCGCCGGACGCCGAGGGCTTGCCGTTCCTGATCGAGGATTTGACGCCGCGTGAGCTGCGCGTGCCCGCCGGCGATAATCGCAGGCATGCCAACGGCGCGCAAGGCATCGCAGAACTCACCCTCGCCGCGAATGACCTGAGCCGAACCGTGCGCGACCTGACCACCTTGTTCGGAGCGGCTGCGGACGAATCCGGCGCTTTTGTCATGGGCAAAATGTTGCTGCGCGTTCGGCGGCCAGCGCAAGGCGACGAGGCAGCGCTGATCGCCAGGCGCGGCTGCGGGCCGGTGTCGCTGGCTATCGCGCTCGCGCGCGGCGAAACGCGGCACTTCTGCTGATTCCTGGCCACTGGAATTCAACCACCGGGTTGTCCATGATCGAAGTCATCTTCCTCGGCGTGAGTGCAGCGATTCCAATGCGCAACGGCACCAACGCCTCCTATCTGGTGCGCATCGGCAACGAGCGCATTTTGATTGACTGCGGGCCGGCCATACTGCAACAGCTCGACGCGGTCAGCATCTCGCCGGCGGAGATTACCCATGTGTTCTTCACCCACCGCCACGGCGACCACATTCTGGGCTACCCGATGTTGATGCTGTGGTACGAAATTGGCGCAGGCGCCGGGACGCAAGTGCCCACATTGATCGCCACCGAGCTGACCTTCTGCGCCCTGGACACGTTGATGGCTGCGGCATACGGGCCGATTGATGGCGTGACCGAGAGCGCGCCCCGCATCACCATGCCACAGGACCGCGCCGGCCGCGCCCAGATTCACCCCGACATCATGCTGGCCACCTTTCCGATGGCGCACTCGGACTTCGCGCCGTCGCTCGGCCTGCGCATCGAGACGCGCAGACAATTCGGCCAGCACGTGATCGCCTTTACCGGCGACACCGGCCCCAACGAAAACATCGTCCTGCTGGGGCGCGATGCCGATTTGCTTGTCCACGAAGCCGGCTACAGCGCCACCTTGAACCCTGAGTATGCTCAGGGCGTCTACGGACACAGCACAGCGCAAATTGCCGGGCGCAACGCCCAGGCAGCCGGAGCAAAGCGCCTGGCACTGGTGCACGTTGACGCGATGTACGAGGGCCGGGAGCTGACGCTCATCGAGGAAGCCCGGCGCGAATTCGGCGGCGAGGTGTGCCTGCCGATTGCCGGCTTGAGCATCACCATCGGACAGCCCGACGCCCCCGCGAGCTGAGCAAACGACGACTGG
>DAOTYS010000223.1:0-11210 GCA_034434575.1 Thermoflexales bacterium | reverse complement strand
CGGTCACGATGGCGTGGCTGAAGCGCCCGACTTCCTCGCGGAACGAACGCACATCGTGGCTCCAGGTGTCGCTGCGATCTTCGATGACCAGGCCGATGTTGGCCGGCCCGGCCAGCGCGTCTACCTGATTGCGCTTGTCGAACAGCCGGATCATGCTGCCGGTGGCGGTGTCCACCTCCAGCCGCCAGAACCTGTTTTCCAGGCTCGTGGTGGTGTCGGAGCGCGTCACGAGTGAAGGCAGGATCATCGCTGTTGTCGGGCGCTCTGGCGGGATGATGGTGTTCGGCCACACATCCTGTCGGAACATTCGGTAGCCCAGCGCCGGCAGTTCGGCGACGAAGCACACGCGCGTTTGCCCCACGACGGTGCTGGGCTGGATACTTTGGCCTGTGATCGGAACGCCCTCTGCGCTGCTGATTTCCGGCACGCTGCGCTCTACCTCTATTGGTATTTTCACCGGCCAGGGCAATGGGTTGAAGACCATCAGCGCCGTGCCGTCGCCGCGCGTGTCGATGCGGCCGGCCACCGCCTGAATGGCCATGTTCAGCGCGCGGCTGGCGAGAGTCGCGCTGTAACCGTACCAGTCGCGGGCATCCTCGTAAGCCTGGGGCAAGCTCGACCCGGCCAGGATGTCGTGGAACTGATTGAACAGCAGGGCCTGCCAGGCGTGTGTCAATTCAGCGCGCGGATAGGGCCGGCCTGTCAGCGCCGTTGCCAGCGTGGAGAATCGCTCCGCATTCATTAGCAAATGTTCAACGCGCCGGTTTTGCCGTTTCACCTCGGACTCGGCGGCGTAGCATCCCCGCGCATGGTGCTGCAAGTCGTCGGCGACGACGGGTATGCCTGCGCCGGCGGCCGCTTCAGCTTCGACCGATCTGAAGAAAGCGTCGAGTGTGCTGAGCGCAATGCGCGGAGCGCCGGCCTGTTCGGACATCGCGTGGATCGAATCAATATTAGCCCTGGTCGGGCCGCCGCCATGATTGCCGACGCCATAGAACACGATGTAGTCCGACACATAGCCGGGTCGCGCGGCGTGGTTGGCTCGGATGTGTTCGTCCAGTTCGTCGGCCCATGTGCCATACGAGCGGCTGATGCGGGCGGTCAACACGCGGCTGCCATCAGGCGCCTGCCACCAGAACACGTTGCCGGGCAGGTCTTTCTCGTGCGGGCCGGGGCGCATGAAGATATAACGGCTCATGCCGGACAGGCGCAGAATCTGCGGGATGGCTGCGCTATGTCCGAACGTGTCAGGGTTGTAGCCGATGGTCGCCATGACGCCAAAGGCTTCCTGAAAGAATCGCTGGCCGTACAGCGACTGTCGCGCCAGGGATTCCCCGCACGGGATGTTGGCATCGGGCTGAATCCACCAGCCGCCCACGATCTCCCAGCGGCCTGCCCGCACGCGCGCTTTGATCTTCTCGAACATCGCCGGGTCGGTGTCGCGCAGCCAGGCGTAAAAGGCGGCCGAGCTGCCGGTGAACAAAAAGTCGGGATATTCCTCCATCCGGTCGAGCACCGACTGGAAAGTGGATCGAATCGTTTCCAGACCTTCGGGCCAGCGCCAGAGCCAGACCGGGTCGATGTGAGCGTTGCCGATGGCGTGCAGAGTTGGGTTTGTCATGGGATGTGTGGTGTGTTGCGTACTGCGTATTGGCGCGCGGGCCGTTTCGCGAAGTGCGGAATACGAGCTACGAACAGCAGAATCCGAATCAATGCTCGACTGTTCCTTCCAGATCGACGCGTGTGACCGGCTTGCCCGGCTCGGCGTCAAAGAGCGTGACGACCAACTCGCCATCCAGGCAGCCCTCTGGCGGCAGTGTGTGATGGGTCTGGGTTTGCTCCATGACGCTGGTGAGGCCCTGGCCCGGCCAGCTGCTCCACGGCTCGACGGCCATGGTGTAGACACGGCCGTAGAACGGCCAGCCGTAACTGTAGCGCATCTGTTGCCAGTACCACAAGTAGCGCCATGCCGATGGCGTGAAAGCGAGGCCGACGCCCAGGTTCAGTTTGTGATTGACCAGGGCATACCACGGGTCGCCGGCGAAGTCCATCAAATAGCCCATGGCGGCGCGCCGATCGTTGTCGCCAGGGATGACGCTCAAGTCGATCGTGCCGCCGTCGCGCCCTCGGGCCAGCGGCCAGGCGTTGCGCGAGCCAGGCTCGATGGCGTTGGTCGGGCCGTCGCGGCCGGAGTTGTCGGCCACCAGCGTGCCGGCGTTGGTGTACATGCGGGTATGTTCCGATAGGAAGGGCGCGCCGTAGGCCGGATGGTGGCCCCACATGAAATCCATCGACTCGGCGGCCAGGTTGGTGACGCGCTCGACCAGCCGCACGACCGGCGTTGTGGCGTTCAGGGTCATGCGCCGGCGGACGTGAAATGGACTGCGAAAGAGCTGCACGCTGAACTCGACATCGATTTCGCTGTCAGTATGGTTCAACACCTTGTGCTGCCAGGGCAGGACTGAGGATTCGCCGTGAAAGGTCAACTCCACGCCTTTGTAGTGGCACGGGTCGCCTCCGTTGGGCAGGATCTCCTGCCAGCCGCCCTCGTACATTTCCATCCAGGCGACGAGGTTGTTGGAGGACAGGACGCCCTGGCCGGGCGCGCGCAATCCCTGCGGCATGCGCAGCATCACATCGATGCCGGAGGCGCGATGCACCAGCGAGCAGATGTCCGCGCCTTTGTCCGGCAATACGGTGACGGTGATGAAGGGGTTGGACAGCACGACGCCGCGCAACCCGCGTATCAGCTCGACTTCCTCGATATGGCATTTGGGCTGGGTCATTTCAGATTCCTATTTTGTAGGACAAGCCGCCGGCTTGTCCAGCGCCGCCGGCTTGTCCAGCGCCGCCGGCTTGTCCTCTACACCTGGCCGGCCGGGCGTGCTTATCGCGCATCGGTCTCAAAGGGCGCCACATCGCACGTGGCCATGTGCCAGGTCAAGAGGCGCGCTTGCATCTCGACGCGAATATTCGCATAGGCAGATTCGTGAATCAGGTTGCGCAACTCGTGTGGGTCGCTCTTCAGGTCGTACAACTCATCGTCTTCATATAGCCGGCGCACATACTTGAAGCGAGTCGTGCGACACATGGCTGCCTTGCCGTGATACGGACCGTCGTCCCGGCGCTGTAAACTCAGGCGCGGCCAGTACAAGCCATCGGGCGTCTGGTGCGAGACGCTCTCCAACTCCATCGCCTGACGCTCGCCCATCAGCCGGCCTCCCTCACAGAATACCGCATCGCGGTGCGTGTCGCGCTCGCCGACGACCACCGGCAGCAGGCTCTGGCCAAAGTGCGTGTATGCCGGCTCGATGCCCAGCAGGTCGAACACGGTGGCCGGGAAATCGACCAGCTCAACCAGCGCGTCGGACACGCGCGGTTGCGCCGGCGCGCTGCGCGGCGGCTTGATGACAAACGGCACGCGCGTCAGGCAATCTTCGAATGTGTTTTGGGTTTTCTCCACCAGACCATAGTCGCCGGTGAAGTCGCCGTGATCGGAAAACACGAACAGAGCCGTGTCATCGTACAGCCCCTTTTCCTTCAACGCGGCGATGAGCAATCCAAGCTGATGATCGACGCGGGCGCACATGCCGTAATACGTGGCGCGCAATTCGGTCCAGCGGTCTTCGCTCCAGCTTTGCAGGCGCTGGCGCTCGGCGATGCCTTGCAGGATGGCCGGCTTGCCTTCCCATGACGACGGCGCCGGCGCGCGCGGCGGCAACTTGCTTCGCTCGATCAGGCTGAAAAATGGCTCTTCCACGCCGTAGGGCGGGTGGGGGTAGCTGAGCGGCAGGTACAGGCAGAGCGGTTTGCCGCCGTCGTAGTTACGGATCACGTCGATCGCGCCCAGCACGTTGGCCCAGTCCGAGTCGCAATAGATCGCGTCGCCGGCTTTGTTCAGCCGGCCGGCGTAGAAGCTGTAGTAATTGTCGCTGTCCGGCGCGCCGCGCCACGACAAGTCGCTGTGCAGATTCGCCTGTGGCGCGCACCCCCAGCGCCGATAGTCTTCCGGCGTCGCGTGAAACTTCACGTCGCAATCGTCCGCGAATCCGAATTGCGCCGGCACGAGGTCGTTCTTGCCGCCCCACCACACGAAGTAGCCGGCCTGCTTCAACAGGCGCAGCAGGTTCGTCTCGCCGCGCTCGGCATGCAACATGTGGAACATGGTGCGATGGCCGCGCGTGTGCGGGTACCAGCCGGTCATGAAGCTGCACCGGCTGGGCGTGCAGACCGGATTCTGGCAGAAGGCGCTGCGGAACGACACGGCGTCGGTCTCGACCAGCCGGTCGAGGGTGGGGGTGACGGCAGCCGGGTTGCCCATGTGTCCCAGCGCGTCGCCGCGCCACTGGTCGGGGTTGAAAATGACGAGATGCGGACGGTCGGTCAGTGCGTTATCTTCATGCGCCTTTGTGTTCATCGCTTCTTTGTGGTTTGTCCTGCCTCAGCGTTTGCCGTATTCATGCGCTGTTTCATACAGGGCGATGATGTTTTCGATCGGCGTCACCGGCTGCAGGTTGTGGCATGGGCCGATGATGAAGCCGGCGCCGTCGCAGGCCAGCGTGTCGATCAGCCACCGCACTTCGCGGCGCACATCGTCCGGCGTCCCGAAAGGCAGCGTCTCCTGATTGTCCACGGCGCTGTGAAAGCAGATGCGCGATCCGTAGTCGCGCTTCAGCGCCGCCAGGTCCCAGTCGCCGCAGCGCCATTGCACTGGGTTCAGGATGTCGATACCCATGTCCACCAACGTCGGCAACAAAGGGCGCATATCGCCGTCGTCGTGATGGAAGACGATGATGCCGTGTGATTTTGCCTGGTCGATGGCGCGCTGTGTCGCGGCGCGATAGAACTCGTGGAAGATGCGCGGATTCACCAGCAGCCCGTACTGCGACCCCCAGTCGTCGGTTACCTGCGCCACGTCGATCAGGCCGGGGGCGGCTTCGAAGCAGCGCCGGTGATACTCGAAGAAGAAGTCGGACAGCCGTTGCACGATGGCGCGCGTCAGCTCCGGATACATCAGCGGGTCCATGAGCGATTGCTCCAGCCCGCGCAACTGGTTGTGGAAGTAGAACACGGCGGTGTAGCCGCACATGACCGCCCGGCCGGCGTATTGCGCGGCCAGCCGGGGCAACTGGCTGTAGTCGTACCAGTCCGGCGACGGCCAGGGATATGCCTCGATCTCTTCCAGCGTGGTCATGTGTTGCAGCGGGAAATGAACTTGCTCGCCATATTCGCCTGTGCCATAGGCCTGATTGCGATAGCCCATGCCCCACTCGTTTTCCCAGTAGTCGCCGTTGCGCTTGCAGGGCGGGCCGATGTAGGGCGGCGCGATGCCCATGATGCCGTCGATGTCCAACTTGTCGTAGAGCGCAACGACATTGTCCACGGCGAAATGGTCGAACAACTTGCGGGTCACTTCGGGTGTGGCCCACATGTCAGTGGGTATGCGGTCAACCGGTTGATGCCGGATGGCGGCCAGAATGCGTTGTCGGTGGTCCATCTGTCGATTTTGGATTTTGGAATGTGGATTGCGGATCAGGGCAGGGTTGACAGTGTGACAGCGTCGAAGGTGGCGCGGCCCTCCTGGGCGAACACGCCCCAGTTGCCGCTTTTAAGATTGTAAAGACGCGCACTCATCGCCACGCGGTTGCCGGCGGCGCCCTCGGCGTACACCTCGCACACGCTGCCATCCACGAAAACCGTGAGGCGCGCCGGCTCGTCCGCCGCCAGTCTCAACGGGCGCTCGATCTCGACCCAGTGCGGCAGGTCGCCGGCCCGGGGCCACGAGTCCAACACCAGGCGCTGCCGGTGCGGTTCCAGCCGGATGTAGTAGGCGGAATCCAGATCGTTGCTGACGCGCAGCATGATGCCGCAGCCTTTGGCGCCGGCGTTGAAACGCGCTGTCGCCTCGATTTTGCACGTGTCGGGCAGCGCGCCAGCCACCGCGCAGGCGAATGTGTCCTCGGCCTGCACCGTTTTGCCCGCCTCCCACACCAGCTTCTTGCGGCTGAATGCGGCGCTGACACTCTCCGGCGGCCGGATGCTCAGTGTGCCGTCATCATCCTGAACGATCTCGTGCGCGACCAGGTTGCCCCCCCATTGCCATGCGCCCGTGTCGGTTTCGCCCTGCCGGGTGGGATTCCAGCCGAACAGGAAGCGGCGCTGCCCGTCGGACGCGGTCTTGGCGGCATAGAAGGCGCGCCCGTCGAATACATCGTCATCGGGCGTGCGCCATGGTCCGCCGAGAGAGCGCGCCATGCGATAGCGCGTGACACAGCGTTCCGTGAATTCGGAGAAGAGCAGATACCACCAATCGCCCATGCGAAACAGGTCGGGGCACTCGTGGGTGAAGTACAGGCCCGGCGCGTAGAGCGGCTCGCGCGGTTGCCAGTGCTTGAGGTCGGTGGAGGCGCATACGGCGGTGAGACCGCGCCGGCGCGCCGGGCCGCGCGTCCCGCGCGCGGCGAGCAGCATCCAGAATTCCTGGGCTTCGTCGTTCCAGAACACGAAGGGGTCGCGCCAGTCGTGCGGCTCGTAGCCCTGCGCCGGCGCAAAGAAGGTGTCTTCGGGCAGTTTGCGCCAGCGCAGCAAATCGTTGCTCACGGCATGCATGACGCCCTGCTCGGGCCGGCCTTGCCGGCGCAGGTGCGGGTTGTGGCCGGTGTAGAAAATGTGGAAGCGGCCCAGCCCCTCGATCACCGAGCCGGTGAACACATACAGGTCTTGCGCATCGCGGCTGCCGCGCGGCAGCATCTCGCCGTGCTCGGTGAAGTGAACGAAGTCGGTCGTGCTGATCTGATGCCAGGGCGTGCCTTCGCCATGCCCGTCCTGGTCGCGCCAGTCGAGGAGATAGAACAGGTGAAAACGGCCGTCTCTGTGGTATGGGATGAAATCGGCAGCCCAGGCGTCCTGCGGTTTGTAGAAAAACATGGTCGGCCCTCATTTGCTTCTCAGCCGCGCCCTCGCGGTTGAGAAGCCCTCACGGCTTTGAGCGTGCCGTCTTGCGCGCGCCCCAGGCGCGCGTGACCGGCACGACAAACATGATGCCGCTGTTGGGCGCCTGGAAATCCCCGACAATTTCGAGCGCGGCGCGCGTGGCGCGCTCGAGCACGATTTCATCGTCGATCAGCGCAAACACAATGTGGTTGGGCGTCTGGCTGCCGCTCAACATTGCGCGCAACGACACCATGAGCGGCAGGTCGTCGTGTGTGCTGGCGTACCTGCCGCCTACTGCGCCCAGCATAGTCACGCCGGACACGCCGGCTTCCTGCCAGGCGTCGAGCACAGTCGAGCAGCGCTCCAGATCATCCGTCACCAGCGCGAGCAGATTCAGCGACATACGGGGTCTCCTTGGATGCAGCGGCGCGTCGGGCAAAGGCCCAACGCAACAGAAATGGTGTGACCAGTGTTGTGGCCAGCACCATGATAACGACAGCGACGAACACGGTTTCATCGATCAACCCGCGCCGGAGGCCGACGGTCGCAACAATCAAGCCCACCTCGCCGCGCGAGATCATCCCCAGGCCCACGCGGCCGGCCTGCGGCCAGCTCATGCCGCCCAGCCGCGCGCCCAGGCCGCAGCCGATCACTTTGGACACAATAGCGACCAGCACGATGACGACGGCAAAAACGACGCCAGCCCCGGCCAGCGATCGCACATCGGCCTCCAGCCCGATGCTCACCAGAAAGAGCGGCACGAAGAAAGCGTAGGACAGCGTATGCATACCCTGCTCGATTTCCTCGCGGTGGCGCGTGCGCCCGAACATCACGCCGGCCACGAACGCCCCGGTGATCGCCGCCAGTTGTCCCACCACTTCGGCCGACAAGGCGTACAGCAGCATGACCACAATCGCCAGCGCCACAACGCCCTCGCTGATTCTGAGCCGATGCACAACATCAGTCAGGCGGGGCAGGATGAACAGCCCGACGCCGACGGCGCCGGCAAAGTAAAGGGCCATCCTGGCAATGACGATGACAATGTCACCGGCTGCATTGCCGCCGGCGCTGCCTGCGCCGATCGCCAGAAAAATCGACAGCGCCAGAATCACCAGCACATCGTCCGCGACGGCTGCGCCCAGCAGCGCCAATCCCTCTTTGCTGCGCAACACGTTGAGTTCGAGCAGTGTTTGCGCCGAGATGCTGACGCTGGTGGCGCTGAGGATCAGGCCGATGAAGATGCTGGCCGGCAAGGCGTTGCCAAACAACAGCGCGCTGCCCGCCCCCATCACAATCGGCGCGATCACGCCCAGCGCGCCGGCCAATATCGCCACCCGGCCGGTTTTCAACATGTCCTGGATATCGACTTCCAGGCCGGCGACGAACATCAGAAAGATCACCCCGATCTCTGCCAGGTCGAGAATCACTTCGTGGCTGAGCGCCGAGTCGAGAATGCGCCACTCGAACAGCCCGATCAGACTGGGGCCGAGCGCAAGGCCGACCAGCAATTGACCGAGCACGGAGGGCTGTTTCAGTCGCGTGGCGACGTAGCCGGCGGCCTTGGCAGCCGCGATCAAGATGGCAAGTTCGAGCAGCAACTGCAAAATCGGGGTCATTCCATCAGGTCTCCTTGCGGCAGCACAGCTACGCGGGTGTGATGCGCACCGCGCATTGTATGTCTGATCTTCAAACGCGCGTGTTCTTTGCCTGAGTGTGTGGCTTCGACGGCTTCGACAAGCTCAGCCGCCGAAGATCAGATGCGGTAGGACAAGCCGCCAGGCTTGTCCCGTCCACAAGCCGCCCAACGTGGATAATGGACGCACGGAGCAGCATGAAGCCATGCAGTCTGACCCATACCTCATCAAGCCGGGCGCAAAAGTTGACCTCTCTCAGTTCGATCCCGCGGACACCGGGCGCTATCACGGCCGCAAAGACGACGCCAGACAGGAACTGGACGAACTCACCGACCGGCTGGAAGTCCTCCAGGAGCTGATGTATGCCGAGAACAAGCGCAAGCTATTGATCGTGCTGCAAGGGATGGACACCAGCGGCAAGGACGGCGTGATCCGGCATGTGTTTGAGGGTGTCAATCCGCAAGGGGTGCGCGTGGCCAACTTCAAGGCGCCCACGCCGCTTGAGTTGTCGCGCGACTATCTGTGGCGCGTCCATGCGCAAACGCCTGGCGCCGGCGAAATCGTCATCTTCAACCGCAGTCACTACGAGGATGTGCTGATTGTGCGCGTGCAGGGTCTGGCCCCGGAAGCCGTATGGCGCCGGCGTTACGAGCACATCAACGCCTTTGAGAAATTGCTGGTGGATGAAGGCGCCACCGTGTTGAAGTTCTTCCTGCACATCAGCAAGGATGAGCAGAAGAAGCGCCTTCAGGCCCGTCTCGATGATCCAACCAAGCAGTGGAAGTTCAACGTGGGCGACCTGAAAGAGCGCGCCCGTTGGGACGATTACATGCGCGCTTACGAGGATGTTTTGAGCAAGACCTCAACCGAGTGGGCGCCGTGGTATGTGGCGCCGTCGGACGTAAAGTGGTATCGTAACCTGGTGGTTGCCCGCGTGATCGTCGGCGCGCTGGAAGGTTTTCAGATGAAGTATCCGCGGCCCAAGGAGGATTTGTCGAAGGTCGTGATCGAGTGAGCGGGCGCGGATGGGGCGCAAGACGCGGGTTGTGACGTGAGGACCTGAAACTGAGAGATGGAGGTTGGAGATGGATGTGAAAACGGCAGTGGAACATGCGAGTCTGGCCGAGCAGCTTCCGGCGCTGCGCGCAAACTACGAACGCGATGGCTATGTGATTGCCCGCAACGTGATCGAGCCGGAACTGGTCGAGGAGGGGCGCCGGCACATCGAGTGGTTGCTCGATCAAAATCCCGGCACGCGCCCCGAGCAACTCCACAACTGGCTGATGACCGACGACCCGTTCTGGGTGCGGCTGGTGAGCGATGACCGGCTGCTCGACATCGCCCAGCAGTTTGTCGGACCGGATATCGCCCTGTTCGCGTCGCACTATATTGCCAAGCGACCCTACGATGGACAGGCTGTGCTGTGGCATCAGGATGGCTCGTACTGGCCGCTGGAGCCGATGGAGGTCGTGACGTTGTGGCTGGCTTTGGACGACTCCACGCCGGAGAACGGCTGTCTGCGCGTGCTGCCTGGCACGCAGCACACCGCCCTGCAACAGATGAAGGAGCGCCGGGATGTGGACAATGTGCTGAACTCGGCCATCGACGATCAGTTTGTGGACGAGTCGCGGGCGGTGGATGTCATTCTCAAGGCCGGCGATGTGTCGATCCATCACCCCAACGTCATTCACGGCTCGAACGCCAACACATCTGCGATGTGGCGACGCGGGCTGACCATTCGCTACATCCCGACCTCGACTCGCATCCTCAGCGACCGGCAGTGGCCCAGCGCGTTCTTGTTGCGCGGCAGAGCCGCGCCGGGCGTGAATGACTATCTGCCCTGGCCGAAGTACAAAGCCGGCAAGCACATGCCTTTTCGCGGGGCGGAAACCTATCACCAGCGCGAGCCGGCGCGGGCGTGACCCAATCGCCCGACCACGTGTGAATAAGCTGGGGCGATCGCGCCCTCGCCCCGGCAGGCAGGTCTTCCTGCGCGCTATTTCTTGCGCGCTTTCATCATGCCCATGATCGAGGCGACGACGGCTGCTCCGGTGGTCAATGCGGCAATCGCGATCTTGCTGATATCGACCACCGGCTTGACTTCGACGCCGCTCGATGTGATCACGACGACAGCCACCGGCCGCGACGTGGTGTAGCCGCCCCCGCCGCCCCCGTTTCCGCCGCCGAAATCTTTCACGGCGCCGGCTTCGTGGTTCGTGCCGCCTCCTGCGCCGAAGCCGAATCCCAGCGCGCCGATGACCTCAGCCGCCGGGATCACAGTCACATCGCCCTGTTGCGCCGGCTTGCCATACGCGGCCTCGACACTGGCGATGCTTGTCACGCGCAGCACGGCATCACTGATGCGCGCTCCGCTGGCTTGGGAATCGAATAGGACTTCTTCAGGCTGAGACGGATTGGATGCTGCCTCGTTGCTCATGGGAAACTCCAGTGAAAATGCGCCCACAAGCCCGGTCATGCCACCGGGTGCGGCATTTTCATCCGCTGTGGTGAACCACCGGTTCATGGGCAACTCCTTACTTCCTTGAATAGTGTTGCGCGCCAAAGTGTCTCAAGTGTATCTCTTTAACCCGTTCTCAGCGCCGGCGGCGGACTCCGCGCCATACGATCAGCCCGAGAAGGATG
>DAOTYS010000222.1:0-18565 GCA_034434575.1 Thermoflexales bacterium | reverse complement strand
TTTCTCCACTTCATCGAACAGCACCACCGCATAGGGTGATTTGAGGATGCGATCGGTCAACTGGCCGCCGCCCTCGAAGCCGATGTAGCCGGGCGGCGCGCCGATCAGCCGGTTGATGGTGTCATCTTTCTGGTACTCGCTCATGTCGAGCGCCACCAGATTCTCTTCGCTGCCGAACAGAAATTCGGCCAGCGCCTTGGCCAGCTCGGTCTTGCCCACGCCGCTCGGTCCGAGGAACAGGAAAGAGCCGATGGGCCGCCGGGGGTCTTTCAGCCCAACCCGCGCCGACTTGACCGCCCGCGACACGGCTTGAATCGCTTCGTCCTGGCCGATCACGCGCTGTTGCAGCGCCTGAGCCATCTGCGCATACCGGCCGCGCTCGTCTGCGCCCAGTTTCGTCACCGGGATGCCGGTCATCAGGCTGACGGCAAACATCACATCCTCGGCGTCCAGCGTCAACGCCGGCCCCGTCTGTTGTCTGCCGTCTGTAATCTGTGGTCTGTGATCTGCCGCCTGCTGTCTCTCGTTGGCCGTCACTCGCACAGCGGCGCACGCGCGGTGCAACACCTGCGCCGCCGACCCCGGCAGCGGCGCGCCGCCGATATAGCGCGCGGCCAGCGTGACGGCTGTTTTCAGCGCGTCGTCGGCGATGGCCATGTTGTAGTTGCGCTCGAATTGCGGCCTGAGCGCAGCCAGCATCTTCTGGCACTCGTCAGGTGTGGCCGGCGGCACGCGCAACACGTGCGCTTGCCCCGCGATCGTGGCGTTCGGCTTGATGCGCTCGGTGTAGTCCGCGTCAGTGGTTGTGCCGATGATGATCGGCCCCCCGTCGGCCACGAACGCCTTTTGCAGGTCCTTGCCGGCCTGCGGCAGGTCGGCTCGCAACTGGCCGCCCAGGAAGCGATGAATGTTGGCGATGAACAGGACGCCGTTTTCCGCCTGCCGCATGGCGACCTGCATTGCCAGCATCGGGTTGTCCAGCCAGGCCGCGTCGCTGACCTCGATCACTTTCTTCACGTGGGCCGGCCCCTTGCCCTCGGCGACCATCAGCGCCAGCGATTGTGCCAGACTGCGCCGCCCGCTGCCCGGCTCGCCGGTCAGGATGACATGCGGGCTGTGCGCCAGCGCCAGCAGTGTCACCAGCTCGCGCAGCAGATTCTCGCGGTAGTACAGCGGCGGGAGCTGGCCCTGCCGCGCCTGCTGCACCCAGTCGATGGTTGTTGTGCGCTTGCTGACGATGCCGTCCACGATCAGGCTGGCCAGCGCGGTCGGCGTGACCCCTTTGCGCTGCAACAGGCCGGCGGTGCTCACACCGGCTTGCGACAGCGCGCCCAGCAGATGTTCCGTGGCGATGTAGATTTCGCCGCTGGCGAGCGCAATGCTGCGCGCTTCGTCCAGCGCGATCACCATTTCGTCTGACACCTGCACGGTGCTGTTCTGGTCGGTCAGGTAGTTAAAGTTGGCTGCGCGGCCGGTGCGCGCGCGGATTTGCGCTTCTACCTCTTTATCCAGGTCATCCACCTTGAAGCCGCGCGACTCTGCCAGATGCGCCACGGCGCGATATGCTGTCGATTGCGGCATTCGCAGCAAAGCCAGCAGAACCAGCTCTGGCATCAGCACCGGCTTACCGAACTGACGCATCAGGTCGCTGGCTCGATTGAGCGCCGCGCGTGTGTTGCTGTCGAGCAGATCGGGGTTGAGCGTGGTCATGGCGCTGATTGTACGCGCCGCTGCTCAGGTTAGCGCATATTCGATCGAATCGGCCAGCGCCTGCCACGATGCGTCCACGATGTTGGTCGAGCAACCGACCGTGCTCCACGTGCGGCTGCCGCAGCGTGTGTCGATGGTGACGCGGGTGGTTGCGGCAGTGGCGCTGTTGCTGTCGAGGATGCGCACCTTGTAGTCGGCCAGCCGCACGTCGGCCAGTTGCGGGTAATGCGGCAACAGCGCCTTGCGCAGAGCGCGGTCCAGCGCGTTCACCGGCCCGTCGCCCTCCGCCGCCGTATGCACAACCTCTTCGCGGCCATTGCGCACGCGCACTTTAACGTTGGCTTCGGCCAGCAGACCGCGCCCCTGCCGGTTTTCAACCACCACCAGAAAGTCGATCAACTCGAATGGCGGCGTATAGCCCTTCTGTGCGCGCCGCAGCATCAATTCGACCGACGCTTCGGCGCCCTCAAAGTAGAAGCCCTGGTTTTCCAGCTCTTTGATCTTTTGCAGCACCTGGCGCGCCTCCTCTTTGCCCACATCCAGGCCGAACTCGCGCGCCTTGTACTGAATGTTGCCCCGGCCGCTCAGCTCGCTGACCAGGACGCGCTTGCTGTTGCCGACTTTGGCCGGGTCAATATGTTGATAGGACTCCTCGACCTTCAGAATGGCCGCCACGTGGATGCCGCCTTTGTGCGCGAATGCGGCGTGGCCGGTGTATGGCGCGCGCAGGTTGGGTGCCTGGTTGGCGATCTCGGCCACGTAGTTCGAGAGGTCGGTCAATCCGCGCAACTGCGCATCGCTCACGCACGCATCGTTCATTTTCAGTTTGAGATTGGCGATGGCGGGAATGAGATCGCAATTGCCCACCCGCTCGCCATAGCCGTTGATGGTGCCCTGCACCTGGGCGCAGCCAGCGCGCACGGCCTCCAGCGCATTGGCCACGGCCAGGCCGGCGTCATTGTGCGTGTGGATGCCGAACCGGACGGGGCGCCGCGTTTCGGATGCGCCGTCGTCGTTGCTCAGCGCGTCGATTGTCCAGCGCACGATTTCGCTCACTTCCCACGGCATGGTCCCGCCGTTGGTGTCGCACAGCACCAGCCAGTCGGCCCCCGCGTCGCGGGCGGCGCGCAGCGTGGCCAGCGCGTACTCCTTGTCCAGTTTGAAGCCGTCGAAGTAGTGTTCCGCGTCGTGCATCACCTCTTTGCCCTGCGCTTTGAAGTAAGCGACGCTGTCGCGGATCATGGCCAGGTTTTCGTCCAGTGTTGTCTCGAGCACATGCCTGACGTGCAGTGTGCTGGTTTTGGCGACCATTGTCACGACCGGCGTCTCAGCGTCGAGCAGCATCCTGATCTGCGGGTCGCTTTCGCAACGCGCCCCCGCCTTGCGCGTGCTGCCAAACGCAGCCAGCCGGGCCTGACGCAGCCCCAGCGTTTTGGCGCGGGCGAAGAACTCGGCGTCTTTGGGGTTGCTGCCCGGCCAGCCGCCTTCGATGTAGTGGACGCCGAACTCGTCCAGCCGGCGGGCAATGCGCAGTTTGTCTTCAACCGAGAGGTTGATGCCTTCACCCTGGGCGCCATCGCGCAGCGTGGTGTCGTATAACGCGGTAGCCATCTGTGCTTTCTCCTCCTGGAAAAACGAGGAGAGCCTTCCGGTTTCGGGAAGGCTCTCCAAAATCAAACGATTGCGATATCTGGACGTGTCAGCCAGCCACCCTCGACCCGCGCACCCAGACTCGCGCCCCAGCCCATGCTGAGCCGCGAGTCGAACTAATGGAGATCGTCATGCTGCGGACGGAGGCCGCGCCGGCTGATGTCATGTTGGGCGGTAGTTTATCCAGGCCGGGCGAATTGTCAACCAACATCCCCGGAATCTTCAAGATTCCTGGCATGTTGCAGAAAGGCGAAATTTGCGCCATAATCTCGATGGAGGTGTGAAGTGGAGAAAGCCTTTGTTCACGTGCGTGTGCCTGGCGCGTTGTACAAGCGATTTCGCAAGCTGGTCGCCGCCAATAATCAGTCGGTCACAGCTCAGGTGATTGAATTGATGGAGCTGTGGCTGGCGCAGGAGGAAGCGCGCCGTCGGCAGGCGGCGCTGCTGGATTCGATCCGCCGAAATCGCTGGACGCCGCCGGCCGGCGCCGCCAGCATTGTGGACCTGGTGCGAGAAGACCGCGATGCGCCCCGATGAGATCGATCTTTCAATGTGTCGTCGATTGTTCTGTCGGCGTGATGCTGTGCATCGATGATCCACTGTCTCCTCGCGCCGATCTCTTGTTTGCGCATCTGACTGCGCGCTGGCCGGCTGTCTTGCATGTGCCGGACCTGTTCTATCCCGAATGCTTGAGCGTGTTAAGGAAGCACATGCTTCGTCATGGCTATACGAGTCTCAGCCGTGACGTTGACGCTCTGTCGGGTCTGGCGTTGCGGGTAACGCCATGCGCCGATATGATTCAGGAAGCGGCGGCGATCATGCTGTCGTATGGCGTTTCAGCTTATGACGCCTTCTATGTGGCGCTGGCCGGACGGATTGGAGCGCCTCTCATCACAGCCGATGACCGGCTGGTTCGCGCGCTGGCCGGCTCGCCGTATGTTGCGCAATCCCTGGCCACATGCGCCATCCCGCCGCTGCCATGACGCGGGCGGATGGATCGCTGACTCCCCCGCCGGCCCTTCCACGGGGATGTTTCACGCAGCGCGGCGCTGTTCGCCGGCCATTTTCTCCAGCAGCGCGAAGTTGCGCTTGATCCGCTCCGGGTCGCGCTTCAGGCTCTCACGTTCGATGCGCGGCAAAATGTTCTCGAAGGCCGCTCTCAGTTCGTCCAGCCTGATCTGCCCGCCGCGCAACATCGACAGCACATCCTGAAAATCGCCCTCGCGCCCGCGCTCTATCTTGCTGAGCGCAGTGCTGTACAGATCAAAGTGGAAGACATCCACCAGCCCGAACCGGCCCACGTGCCTGGCGCGCTCTTTCCAGCCTGCCGGCAGGGGGATGAAGTCGCCGGGCGAGGCCAGTTCCACGTTGATCTGCATCTCGTCTTTCAGCTTGCGCAACACGCGGGTGAATTCCGCGTCGTGCTCGTCGGCCACTTCGTAGCTGATGTCGATGTCGAGCGATTGCTCGCGCAGCCCTTCGTAGACCAGCGTTGTGCCGCCGACCAGATACAGCCGGGCCGGATGGTGAAACTCCATGCCCAGTTTGACGAGGAAATAGTGCACGCGCAGACGGTCAATGGGAGGACGCATGGCAATCAAAGGCGCTGTTCAGAGTAGGGATGAAGGATACGGGCCATTGCCATTCTGGACTGGCAGCAGGTTCTCCGGCCCGCAGGGTTGATTCAGGAGCAGTTCGACCACTTGCTCATAGGAAGACCAATCGTTGAAGGCGCTGGCCTCGCACAACTGGCGCAGCCCGCGTTTGCCGTGCATGTCGTCCGGGCCGGCCAGGCTTTCGCCGATTGGACTGTCCTGCGCCGAGGTGAAACGCGGCGCGATGAGCGGTTGTTCGCCGAAGTAGGCGCGCAGACGCGAGCGCCACATGCGCTGCAGGTACATGGCGGCCACATATTGCTTGCGCAGTTCGCGCTGCGCCGGCCCGCTCAGCGCGGGGTCGATCGCGGCGGCCCGTTCGGCCAGCTCCGGGTGCGCCAGAAAGAGCGCCGCCAGAGCGAACCGCAATCGCGCGTTGTGAGATTGCGCCAGCCCGGCAATGAGTTCATCGTCGCTCAATTCGCGCTCGTCGCCGTGAGGGGTGGGCGCCAGGTAGCACACGCCGCGCGCGTGCAGGCCGGCCACCAGGTCGTCGCGCTCCGGGGCGATGGGCGCGGCATTGGTCGCTTCGTTCATGGGGTGGTTGTCCTGCCGGCCGGCGGCGCCGCCGTCGCTGCGCGCAATGTCTCCTGCACGGTGTGCGGTCGCAGCACTTTGCGCAGGAAACGGTTGCTGGCCAGGTCGTCCAGGTCGATCAGCCGGCGCTGCTCCAGGTCGTAGCCATGTTGCGCAAAAAACTGAACGGCCCGGCTGCGATCGCCGCTTTGGATCAGCCGGGTGGCTTCCACCAGCAGCGCCGGGATGCGCGCGCGCAAAGCGGCAAAGTCGAAGTGCAGGCGCAAGTCCGGGCTGACGTTCAGCGCCCCGGCTGAGCGCATATCGTTCAACAGCGCGAGCGATGAGGCGGAATCGGCGCGCCCTTCCACATCGCGATTGATGTAGCGCAACACCTCCGCCCAGAACACGCGCATATGATCGCGCCAGGCGTCCTCGGTGGGCAACAAAGCCGGCGAATGCAGCGACGCGAACAGCCAGGCGGCGTCGGCGCGCAGCTCTTCCACGATCGGGTACACGCCCTGGAAGCCCGGATAACCGCTCAGCCGCAACGGCACGGGGCCGGCGAAGTGTCCCAGCTCGTGCCCGCGAATGATGCAGATCAGGTGGTGGTCGAGTTCGTCGTCCCGCATCTCTGACAGGCGCGCCACATCGCTCAATGCGAAACAGCGCTGCGCAATCGGCATTGCTTTGATGCGGAAGCGCTGGGTGTACAGGTTGGCGTAGATGGCCGTCCATTTCTGGCCTTTGGGCGGCGACCCTTCATCTTCCGGCCAGAAATTGGCGATGTGCTCGGCGCGCCCCGCCTCGCCGGCGAAGCGGATGGCGTTGTAAACGTGATACGCCTTCGGCGGGACGGCCTTTGGGCCTGTCGCCGGCGATGGGCGGATCGGCTCTGGCAGCCGCGCGTTCAAGTCTTCCACGGAGATCATGGCGTCGATGAGCGCTTCGCCGCGCGGATGTTGTGTGCGAATCCAGCCGCTGTACCGCCGGGCCAATGGCCGGGGCGCGCGGCCTTGCAGCCCTTCGTCGTTGACCAGATAGCCTACGTCGAAGGTGTACCCTTCGTCCACGGGATAACGAATGCGCACCTGGGCCACTTCGCGCGCAAGTTCATCCTGGCGGGCCGGGTCGTCGGTGAGAATCCACTCGCGGCGCAGGCGGGCGATTTCGCGCAGGCCGGGGGTGGGCGCGTGGGCCTGGATTTGCTCAAGCAGGCCGGCGATGCGCTGGCGCAGGTCGCGGTCGCGGGCCGGGTCTGCCGGCGCGCCGTGCGGCTCGGTCTGGTTGTCGCGCAATTCATCCACCAGATCCATCACGGCCGTGAGCGCTTCATCCAGGTCAAACACGGTTCAGACACCAGCCTTTTTGCAGCCGCGCTATCCCTCGCGCGCGCGTTCAAATGCCTCGATCTGCGGGCGCAGGTTCAACACATAGCCGATCTCATCCACGCCGTTCAGCAAACAGGTTCTGGAGAACTGATCGATCGGGAAGCGAACCTGCCGGCCATCGGGCAGGGTTACGGTCTGCGCCGCCAGGTCTACGGTGAGCGCCATGTCGGGGTCTTCTTCCACCAGGCTGAACAATTGCTGATGGGTGTCTTTGTCCACAACCACGGGCAACAGGCCGTTCTTCAGCGCGTTGTTGCGGAAGATATCGGCGAACGACGTGCTGATGATGGCGCGGAAGCCATAGCCGGCCAGCGCCCAGGGCGCGTGCTCGCGCGAGGAGCCGCAGCCAAAATTGTCGCCGGCCAGCAGGATTTGCCGGCCCTGCATCCCCGGCTGGTTCAGAATGAAGTCGGCCCTGGGCGAGCCGTCGGCGTTGTAGCGCCAGTCGGCAAACAGATTGTCGCCCAGACCCTTCTTGTCGGTCACTTTCAGAAAACGGGCCGGGATGATCTGGTCGGTGTCCACGTTCTCGTTCGGCAGCGGGACAATCCGGCTGATGAGGGTGGTGAATTGATTCATGCTGGTTCAACTGCGGAAATCGGAACACAGTCTGGCAGGATGCGCCGGGTGAAATCAGGGTCGATCTGATGGTAGTCCAGCACATCCACGCGAAACGGCAAATCGGAATCCTCGAACTCGGCGCACAGCACGGCCAGGCGACGCGGGTCGATCGGGCCGTCCTCGCGCAGCAGCAAATCCAGGTCGGAGTGGGGTTTGGCGCGGGCGCCGGCGCGCGAGCCGAAAACATAGACTTGCGCCTGTGGCGCGTGGCGAGCCAGAATTTCGCGCACGATCTTCACATGGCGCGTTTCCAGATTCAACATCATGTCAGTCGTTCCTCCAGCCGCGCCAGTATCCATCGCGCGTCTTCCAGGAACTCCGGGATGGTCCTGAAAATGGCTTCGGCGACGGATGAGTCGCACATATGATCGACAATCCTTCATCCAGAGCGGCGATGGCGCGGCGGAGGCTGGCCAGGTTGACCGGCATGGCAGGCGATCATTGTATCAATGCGCGGGGGTCGGCCACGGCGCCGGCGATCGCGCTGGCTGCGGCGGTGAGGGGGCTGGCCAGGAAGGTGCGCCCGCCTTTGCCCTGCCGGCCCTCGAAGTTGCGGTTGCTGGTGCTGACGGCGTACTGGCCGGGGTCGAGCTGGTCGCCGTTCATGGCGATGCACATGCTGCACCCGGCTTCGCGCCATTCTGCGCCGGCCTCTTTGAACACGCGGTCCAATCCTTCGGCCTCGGCCTGGCGCTTGACTTGCGCCGAGCCGGGCACCACCATGACGCGCACGCGTGGATGCACTTTGCGCCCTTTCAGCAGGCTGGCCGCCAGGCGCAGATCGGTGATGCGTGAATTGGTGCAACTGCCGATGAACACCACGTCGATCGGCTGGCCGATCAGCGGCTGATTGGGTTTGAGGTCCATATACGCCAGCGCCTTGCTGAGCGCGTTGCGGGCGCTGAGGTCGGGCGCGCCGGCCGGATCTGGCACGCGCGCTGTGATGCCGATGCCCATGCCGGGGTTGGTGCCGAAGGTAATCATGGGTTCCAGCGCGCCGGCGTCGAGCATGAGCGTCGCGTCGTATTGGGTGCCGTCGTCGGTGGGCAGGGCGCGCCAGCGCGCCAGGGCTTTGTCCCAGTCCGGCCCTTTGGGGGCGTATTCGCGCCCGGCCATGTACTCGAAAGTGGTGTCGTCGGGAGCGATCAGGCCGGCTCGCGCGCCGCCTTCGATGCTCATGTTGCACACGGTCATGCGCTCTTCCATGCTCAGCCGGCGGATGGCTTCGCCGGTGTATTCGAACACATGGCCGGTGCCGGCCCCCACGCCATAGCGGGCGATGAGCGCCAGAATGATGTCCTTGGCCGTCACCCCTTTCTGCAGAGCGCCGTCAATCTGCGCCTTCATCGTCTTTGGCTTGCGCTGCAACAAACACTGCGTGGCCAGCACCATCTCGACTTCGCTGGTGCCGATGCCAAAGGCCAGCGCGCCGAACGCCCCGTGGGTGCTGGTGTGGCTGTCGCCGCACACAATGGTCATGCCGGGCTGCGTCAGGCCCAGCTCCGGCCCGATCACATGCACGATGCCCATCTTGTCCGGCGTGTTGCGCAGGCCGTACAGCTTGACGCCGAACTCGGCGCAATTCTTCTCCAGTTGGGCGATCTGCTTTGCCGCCAGGTCGTCCACGATCGGCAGGTCGCGCGGCGTGGTGGGGATGCCATGATCCATGGTGGCGAAGGTGCGGTCGGGCCGGCGCACCGGAATGCCGCGCGCGCGCAGGCCGTCGAAAGCTTGCGGCGAGGTGACCTCGTGCACCAGGTGCAGGTCGATGTAGAGAACAGCCGGGCTGTCCGGCTCCTGCGCCACCACGTGCGCGTTCCAGATTTTTTCAAACAACGTCTGAGGCATGGTTCGTAGAAGTCCCTTTCACTTCGCAGGTTAATCGAGATCGAGAATTAACTTTTCACCTAAACTCGGTGCCGAGGTCAGTGATGAGACGCAGCGCCTGGTCCTGAAATGGATACAGTTTTGTCAGGTAGAACTCGCTCGTCCACATGATTTTCTGAAGCCTGAGCAAGCAACTCTGGATGTTTTGCGGCGATCCAGTCGGCTACGAAGTCTAAAGATTCTCTCAGCCTGTCTCCGCGCACGCGCTGGCGCCAGCGTGGCCAGTGGCGCGCAAAGTCTGCGAAACCGATGCGCCGCATCATTTCGCGGTATCCGGCATACTCGATCAGCCGCACTGCTGCCCAGTCACGGTCCAACCGGCCATAGAGAACAAGCCGGCCCGCCAGTATCTCATCGAACTGCTGCGCGTCGATGTCGTAATCCCACACCCAGGGGTATCGCTTGCCGGCCATGTGACGCCTACGATTGCCCTTGTCCAAACACCATGCCCAGCGCGATGCGGAACAGCAGGATCGCCGCCCACGTGCCCACAAAGACGCCGACGCAGAGCGCCGCGCGCACACTGGCCGGCCGGCGGGAGCGCATGATGACCAGATTGAAGAAGAACGCGATGAACGAAATGATGAACGAGTCCAGACCGAGGAAGAACACGCCCGGCAGCAAGGGCAGGCCGGCCACCAACCATTCCCCTGACTTCATCGGCGGCGCCAGTTGCACCCAGTCTTCGTTGTACCAGACCAGCGGCACCAGGTCCAGAAAGCTGGAGCGCACTTCCAGCACGCCCCCTTTGATCTGGTAGAACGTGCCGGTGGCGCCGCGCGCCCCCCGGTGCGATGGGCTAACCAGTTGCCCGTCGGCGTACACCTTGACCTTGCCGCTGAACAGCGCGCGGTCGATCACGACATTCACCTTGAATGGCGCGGGAGTCTGGAATGAGTACTTCATAGGCCAATCTTAACCTGCCGGGCGCTGTCCGGCGACTGACTACTGGACGCCGGCTGCTGACACCGTGGCCCTGGCTTTGACCCGGCGCAGCCCTTTGTTCACCGCCGCCAGGAATGCCCGCCCGCTGGCGACGAGGGTGTCGGTGTCGGCGCTGCGGCCGCTGAACACGTGCTTCTTGCCTTCGCCGTTCGCCATTTCCACGCGGATGGTCACATCGGCCACGGCGTCGATCCCTTCGGTCACGGCGTGGACGTGGAACTCGGTGAGCCTGGCGTTGGCACCGGTGATGCGGTTGATGCAGTTGCAGATGGCGTCGATCGGGCCGTTGCCGAGCGCGGCGTCGGCGTGGACTTCGCCTTCCTCATCGAGGAGGCGCACGCTGGCCACCGGCGAGCTGCCGGTGCCGCTGGTCACGTTGATGCTATCGAGCTTGTACACCTCGTTCAGCGTCTCGAACTGGTCGGCCACGATCGCTTCCAGGTCGGCGTCGGTGACAACCTTCTTCTTGTCGCACAACACCTTGAACCGCTCGAACGCCTTGTCTAGCTCCTCGCGCGACAGCTCGTAGCCCATCGTCTTCAGCCGGTCGGAGAAGGCGTGCCGGCCGCTGTGCTTGCCCAGCACCAGGTTGGACGAATTCCAGCCGACGGTTTCGGGGCGCATGATCTCGTAGGTCAGGGGATTTTTGAGCATGCCGTCCTGATGGATGCCGGCCTCGTGCGCGAAGGCGTTGGCGCCGACGATGGCTTTGTTCGGTTGAACGGAGATGGACGTCAACGCGCTGACCATTTTGCTGGCCCGCACCAATTGGGTGGTGTCGATGTTGGTGCGCAGGCCATAGAAGGCCTTGCGCGTGTGCAGGGCCATCACCACTTCCTCCAGCGAGGTGTTGCCGGCCCGCTCGCCGATGCCGTTGATGGTCACCTCGGCCTGCCGCACGCCGGCCTCGATGCCGGCCAGTGTGTTGGCCACCGCCAGCCCCAGATCGTCGTGACAATGCGCCGAGATGATGACCTTGTCCGCCCCCGGCACATTCTTCAGGATGCCCTCGATCATGCGGCGGTATTCCGTCGGCGTGCAATAGCCCACGGTGTCGGGGATGTTCAGCGTCGTGGCGCCGGCCTGGATGGCGATTGCCAGAACCTGCCACAGGAACTCCGGGTCGCTGCGCCCGGCGTCTTCGGGCGAGAACTCGACATCCTCGCACAGGCTGCGCGCATACGCCACGGCTTCGCCCACGCGCTCGATGCATTCATTGCGCGAGATGCGCAGCTTGTGCTCCAGGTGAATGTCGCTGGTGGCGAGGAAGGTGTGGATGCGCGGTTTTTTGGCCCACTGCACCGCGCCCCATGCGCGGTCGATGTCGGTCTTGTTGGCGCGGGCCAGGCCGGCGATGGTGGGCGCGTTGTCCAGCGCGCCGACCTCCTGCGCGATGCGCGTCACTGCCTCGAAGTCGCCGGGCGAGGCGATGGGGAAGCCGGCCTCGATGATGTCCACGCCCAGCCGGTGAAGCTGCCGGGCGATTTCCAGTTTCTCCGCCAGATTCAGGGTCGCGCCGGGCGATTGCTCGCCGTCGCGCAGCGTCGTGTCGAAAATCAGAACTGTGTTTTTGTCGCTCATAATCGCTTCTGCAGATTCTATCTGCCGTCCCTCAAACTAAAAGTCCGCACCCCCGGGGTGCGGACTTTCGTGTTTGCTTCGCTTACGCGCCGCCTTGCCCGGGGTTGACTTCTTTGGGATTAAGCCACGGCATCATGCGTCGCAGCTGCGCGCCCACTTTCTCGATCTGGTGCTGAGTGTCGCGCTGGCGCATGGCCATGAAGTTGGGCCGGCCTTTTGCGTTCTCGTCGATCCATTCTTCGGCAAACGCGCCGCTCTGGATTTCCGACAGGATGGCCTTCATTTCCTGTTTGGTCTGTTCGGTCACAATGCGCGGGCCGCTGACATAGTCGCCATACTCGGCGGTGTCGCTGACTGAGTAGCGCATGTAATTCAGCCCGCCCTGATAGAACAGGTCAACGATCAGCTTCAGTTCGTGCATGCATTCGAAGTAGGCGACTTCGGGCTGATAGCCGGCTTCGACCAGCGTCTCGAACGCGGCCTTCACCAGGTGCGACACGCCGCCGCACAACACCACCTGCTCGCCGAACAGGTCGGTCTCGGTCTCTTCGGCAAAGGTGGTCTCGATGACGCCGGCGCGCGTGCCGCCGATGCCTTTGGCGTAGGCCAGCGCGTTGGCTTTGGCGTTGCCGCTGGCGTCCTGATACACCGCCACCAGGCAGGGCGTGCCCTGGCCGGATTGATAGGTTTCGCGCACGCGATGCCCCGGCGCCTTGGGCGCGACCATGCTCACGTCCACGCCGGCCGGCGGCACGATCTGCCCAAAGCGGATGTTGAAGCCGTGGGCGAACATCAGCGTCTTGCCCGGCGTCATGTGCGGCGCGATGTGCTCGCGGTACACCGCCGCCGCCGGCACATCGGGCACCAGCATCATGATGAAGTCGCCGGTTTTGGCCGCGTCGGCGATGCTCATGACCGTCAGGCCGGCGGCTTTGGCCTTCTCCACGCTCTTGCTGGCCGGCGGCAAGCCCACCACCACGTTCACGCCGCTATCCTTCAGGTTCTGCGCATGCGCGTGGCCCTGGCTGCCGAACCCAATAACGGCCACGGTCTTGCCCTTCAGCAAATCCAGATTCGCGTCCTGGTCGTAGTAAACAGTTGCCATGTATGTGTGGAACTCCTGTGTCTATTCTTCGGTCCGTATTTCGGCGATTCTAGCGCCACAATCAGACCGCGCGGCTCCAGGCAGACCCGCGCGGTTTTGACTACGTGTGGCGGTCTTTGCCATTGCCGCTAACCGTGGCAGCGTCGAACCCGGAAACCGGCACCTCGGCGGCCTCATGCTCCTGAGCCATGCGCGACGCGCCCCGCACCATGGCGATGCGCCCGGTGCGCACCACTTCCATGATCCCATAGTCAGACAGCACGCTCAGCATGGCGTCGATCTTGGTTTCGTCGCCGGTGACCTCCAGGATGATCGAGTCCTTCGACACATCGACGGCGTCGCTCTTGTACATGTCGGCGATTTGTTTGATCTCGCCGCGCTGCTGAGCGTCGGCGGTGCGCACTTTGATCAGCGCCATTTCGCGCGCCACGGCCGGCACGCCGGTCAGGTCTTGCACGTCAATGACGTTGACCAGTTTGTACAGGTTGCTCTCCACCAGCGCGGCGCTGGTTTTGCTGGCGTCCACGACGATGGTCATGCGCGAAACAGCCGGGTCGTCAGTCGTGCCGACGGCCAGGCTGTCGATGTTGTAGTTGCGCCGGCGAAACAGACTGGCGACGCGATTCAACACGCCGGGCTTGTTCTCCACCAGCGCCACCAATGTGTGCTTCTGTTTGTTCTGACGAGCGGCTGCTGCATGATCGATTAGCATAGGTCTCCTCGCTTAAGGTTGGCAAAGTGGTTAAGGTTGATAAAGTTGATAAGGTGTTTTGCCACGCCGATCTTCTCCAGAACTCTCGAACCTTCCGAACTTTATGAACCTTACTTGACCGTCTCAAATCCGGTTCCCAGCGCGGCCGGCTGCCGGCGCACCATCTCGTTCAACGCCTTGCCCGGCATCACCATCGGGAACACATTCGTCTCGTTCTCCACTACGAACTCGCACAGCACCGGCCCGTTGTGCGCGCGGGCGCGGGCGATGATGTCGCGCGTCTCCTGCAGGGTGGTGGCGCGCAGGCCCAGCATGCCATAGGCGTCGGCCAGCTTCTGGAAGTCGGGCGTCCACATTTGCGTGGCGGAGTAGCGCTTGTCGTGCATCAGCTCCTGCCACTGTCGCACCATGCCCAGATAGTTGTTGTTGATGATGGCGATCTTGATGTTCAGGCCTTCCTGCATGATGGTGGCTAGCTCCGGGATGCTCATCTGGAATCCGCCGTCGCCGGCGATCGCCCAGACTTCCTCGTCGGGCCGGGCGAAGCGGGCGCCAATGGCCGCCGGCGTCGCAAAGCCCATCGTGCCCAGGCCGCCGCTGGTGAGCAACTGGTTGCGCCGCGTGTGCTGGAAGTATTGCGTCTCCCACATCTGATGCTGTCCCACATCGGTGGCGATGGTGCAATTGCCCCCGGTCGCTTCCCAGATCGCCCGGATCACCTGCGGCGCAAGCAACAGGTTTTCCGGCAGATCCTGGTTGATCACGTCGTGCGCTTTCGTGTCCATGCGCCACTCATTGATCTGCTCCATCCACCGCTCATGCGAGCGTTTGGACACCAGGGGGGTCAGGTCGCGCAACACCTCTTTCACGCCGCCGACAATGCCCACATCCGCCGGCACATTTTTGTTGATCTCGGCGGCGTCGATGTCCACATGAATCACGCGCGCGTTCTTCGCGTATTGCGACAGATTGCCGGTCACGCGGTCGTCGAAGCGCATGCCCAGCGCGATCAACAGATCGGCATTGGCGATGGCCTGGTTGACGTAGGCTTCGCCGTGCATGCCCATCATGCGCAGGTTCAGCGGGTGGTCTTCGCTGAGCACGCCAATGCCCAGCAGCGTGGTCGCCACAGGAATGCCGGTCTTGTTGATGAACTGGCACAGTTCGTCGTGCGCCTTGCCGTGCTTGATGCCCTGGCCGGCCAGAATGACCGGGCGTTTGGCGTTGTCGATCAGGTTGGCGGCGGCGCGCAGGAGGGCCGGCACATCCTGTCGGCGCATCGGCTTGATAGCCCGATAGCCGCGCAGGCGCACGCTGGTCACGGGCGAGTACTCGGTCGCTTTCTGCTGCGCGTCTTTGCAGATGTCGATCAGCACCGGGCCGGGCCGGCCACTGCGGGCGATGTAGAACGCCTCGGCGATGACCTGCGCGATCTCATCAACGTTCATCACCAGATAGTTGTGTTTGGTGACGGGCAGCGTGACGCCGGTGACGTCTGTCTCCTGAAAGGCGTCGCTGCCCACCAGGTGCGAAGCAACCTGGCCGGTGATAGCGACGATGGGCGAGGAATCCATCATGGCATTCGCCAGGCCGGTGACGAGGTTTGTCGCGCCCGGCCCGCTGGTCGCCATGCACACGCCGACTTTGCCGCTGGCGCGGGCGTAGCCATCGGCCGCCAGCGCCGCATTCTCCTCGTGCCGCACGAGCACGTGATGGATGCGATCCCGGTAGTCGTACAGCGCATCGTAGGTGGGCAGAATCGCGCCGCCGGGGTAGCCGAAAACAACCCCCACTTCCTGCTGGATCAGCGATTCCCAGATGATTTGTGCTCCGGTCAGTTTCATAGTCATGCTCCTTAAACTTCAAACTTCTTCTTGCGCTTTGTCGGACGTTTTGGAATCTGGACGACTGAATCAACAAAAAAGCCTTCCGTCTAGGAAGGCTTCTTGTGTGCAAATGGTGCGCGCGTCTGTTACGAGACTGCCGTCCTAAACAGCTTAAGCTCCTGTCCGCTAAGGACCAGGAGCAAGCTAACGACGATGACCACAATAATCGACAACGAACGCATGGCAGGTAATCGCGCTACGCGCTAATCAAGATGGGCGTGTTTATACTCGACGGTCGAAGGATTGTCAAGCGCTGAACCGGCCTCTTTGCGCGCTCACCCCAAAATGCCCGCCTCCGATGCGCGCACGTCGCCGCCCCCGCGCGTAGATGTTGCGCGGTTCGCTCTACAATCCTTCGGGCAGGCAATGCCGGTTGTTTGCAATCAATGCGATGGCCACGATCACCATTTCCCGGCAGATGGGCAGCCTCGGTCGTGAGGTGGCGGGCGCTGTTGGCGCCCGGCTCGGTTATCGCGTCGTGTGGCGGGAACTGATTAACCAGGCGGCCTTGCGCGCCGGCCAGCCCGAAGTCGCTCTGGCTGCGATCGATGAGTTGGGCCTGTTGGGTCTCAGCCCGGCGACGGCGGCGGTCGAATCTTACAACCGGGCTGTGCGAGCTGTCATGGAAGAGCTGGCCGCCGGGGGCAATGTGATCCTCGTCGGCCGCGCCGGCCAGATGATTCTGCGCGGGCGGCCCGGCGTGTTGCATGTCAGGATTGTTGCGCCCGAGCGGGTGCGCGCCGCCCGCGTCGCCCGCCAACACGGCGTCTCGCTCGACGCCGCTCTGGCGCAGGTTCAAGCCAGCGATCGCAACAGGCGAGACTATCTGAAGCGCTTTCATCATTGTCGCTGGGATGACCCGGATCTCTACGACCTGATTGTCAACACCGCGCGGCTCACAGTGGAGGCGGCTGCGGATATCATCTGCTCGGCCGTTGCGCGCGGCATGCCGTGCGTGGCAGACTCAGACCCAGGAGACGACACGATCTCGTGAGCAACCCGGAGCGCCGCGTCCCCGCATTCGCCCATCCGGCCGAAGAGATGTTTGCGCGCATCCTCGACTTCTATGGCGTTGCCTGGGAATATGAGCCGAGAACGTTTCCGCTGGAGTGGGATGAGCAGGGCAATGTCACCGAAGCGTTCACACCCGACTTCTATCTGCCCGATCAGGACTTGTATGTGGAATTGACGACGCTGCGGCCGCGACTGGCGTCCCACAAAAACCGCCGGCTGCGCCGCATGAAAGAGCTTTATCCCGATATCAATGTAAAGCTGTTCAAGCGGCGCGAGATGCGCGACCTGATGCTGAAGTACGGTCTGTTGCAGGAGGCCGGCCGCATTCAGGGCACGGCTGCTCAGCCGCCATCGAAAGACCATGACCCGGAAACTGCCTGAAGCCTACGCCTGGCTGTCCGATGACGTCAGGGAAGTGCTCTTCTCAAGCGAGACGCTCCAGCAACGCGTGCATGAACTGGGCGCCGCCATCTCGCGCGACTACGCCGGCCGCAATCCGTTGCTGGTGGGGGTGTTGAAGGGCGTGGTGTTTTTCATGGCCGACCTGTTGCGCGCGATCACCGTGCCGGTGGAGGTCGATTTCATCGCCGTGTCGAGCTACACGCCCGAAGCGCGCGCGCAGGGCATCGTGCGGCTGGCAAAAGATCTGGAAACGCCGCTGGCGGGCCGGCATGTGTTGTTTGTGGAGGATGTGATCGACACCGGCCTGACGCTGAGCTATCTGCTGCGCAATCTGCGGGCGCGCCAGCCGGCCAGCCTCGAGGTGTGCGCCCTGTTCGACAAGCCGGCGCACCGCCTCATCAACATCCCGCTGAGATACAAAGGATTTGACTTGCCGGACCGCTTTGTGGTCGGCTATGGGCTGGATTACCAGGAGCGGTACCGCCATTTGCCATTTGTTGGCGTGTTGCGGGCGCAGGCGCTGATCTAACTCTTTTCCTCCCACACCTCGGCGTACATCACATTCACCAATGGCTGGGCGAAGCTCAACAACAACGCGCCGGCTTTGCGCCCTTCGCTGGAGTTCAGCGCCTGGGTCAACTCAGTCAGGCTGTCGAAGTACAGCTCGTGAATGAGGTAGTACGGCGGCTCGCCGCTCGGCGCGCCGGCGGCCCGGTTGACCGTCGTTCGCCTGACGTTCGGCATGGCGTTGACGGCCGGCACATAGTGCTGCGAGAAGAAGTTCTCGAACGCGGTCACATCTGCGGGCCGGCGGAAGAAAGTGATCAGTTTTATCATGGTCGCAGGTTGGAGCCGATTTTAGCCTGCTTTCGACCGCGACAGCCGGTCCGCCGACGGGCTTGCAGCTTTGCGCAGTAACGCAGTAATTTTCGGCTTGACGCAATCTGGAATTCTCAGGTAGAATCCACATTCGCGCGCTGTCGTTGACGCGCCGATGTAGCTCAATGGCAGAGCAATCGATTTGTAATCGATAGGTTACGGGTTCAACTCCCGTCGTCGGCTACAATACGAGCGCCGGGTGCCATGCGCTGTGTCGCAAATGCTAAGCCGGCGGTTCAGCGTTCGAAAGCCGGCGCTCAGAATTGAATAGGGGTCGATGTCCCGAGCGGCAAAGGGGGCGGACTGTAAATCCGCTGGCAGAAGCCTTCGCAGGTTCGAGTCCTGCTCGGCCCACTGGAAGCGCCTGCATAGCGCGCCCACATAGCTCAGTCGGTAGAGCACACCCTTGGTAAGGGTGAGGTCACCGGTTCGATCCCGGTTGTGGGCTTTGCGTAAAGCGTGATGCGTAATCCGTAAGGGCGGCTTTTGCCGCAGCGTCACGCTGAGCAAGTTTACGAATTTACGCATTACGCAATACGGAGAGCACATGGCAAAGGAAAAGTACGTCAGGACGAAGCCGCACGTGAACGTGGGGACGATGGGACACGTGG
>DAOTYS010000221.1:0-1942 GCA_034434575.1 Thermoflexales bacterium | reverse complement strand
AGAGCCGAACCTCGCCCGCTGCGCCGCTCACCTTGGGCTTGTTGCCGATGTCACGTCGGACCAACTCAGCGATGCGCGCCGGGTTGGCCCCGGCCGCCTGAATAATGGGCGGCACAATACCTCCATCTTGTTGCAATAGGGCGAGAAGCAGGTGCTCCGGTTCGATGTTCTGCTGGCCGTATTCCTGAGCCAACGATTGCGCGCTGAGCAACGCTTCCTGGGCTTTCTCGGTGTATTGATTCAGGTTCATGATTCCATTCCTTCCAACAAACCGGCGGGCATGTGTGCATCCCCGCCTCGATCATCGGACAATGCTTTCGTCATCATAAATCCGCGCGTCAGAGTAACGTTGGAACAGTGCTAGTGATTCGTGGCAACCGCGCCGAGGCATTTGCACACGGCCATCTGTTTGCATACGCGCGATCATGCGGGCGACCACATCGGGTCACATCTACAAACGGGCGGCGGTGTGACGTAGGGGTAGCCTTGCCTGGTCACCCCTGTTCGTCCGGCGTGTTTGCAATGATCAGGACGCGCCTTACACTCGCCTAATGTCCGGTTACTGGAAGAAAGACATGAAATTGCACTTGCCGTGCCTCAGCGCTGGGCCAAATTCAGGCAAAGTCCGTTCTGTGAACTCGGATGCGGGTCGAATTCGAAACGCGCCGCCGGCGCCCGGAATGCTCAGAGCGGCTAACCGACGGGCGACGCGCCTGGTTCGGCTGGTGGGGCTGGCATCGTTGATCCTCTCGGCGTGCGCATCGAACGGGAACGCCGGTCAGGTAAACCAGACGGCCGAGAGGATCTTGACTGCAGCCGCCGAGCGACCGACCGCCACGCTCACGACGACAGCTCCCTCCGCCACAACGCCGCTGCCCACGCCGGCCGAGCCAACGGCGACGCCGCAACCGACCGCGACGCTACAGCCGCCCATGGTCTTCGCGCGCTGCATCATACGCGCCGAGCTATCTATGCGCACACAGCCGGGCGAATCCGCACAGGCGGCCGCGCCGCTTCGGCCGAGCGACATCGTCACGGCTTACGGGCGCACGGCAGATAGTCGGTGGATCCTGGCCTGGAACCGAGAGATCACTTTCGGCTGGATTCCATCCAGCGCGCTGGGTTGCACGGCGCCGTTCGAGGACTTGCGCCCGACCGATCCGGACATTCTGCTCACGCCACAACCGACGGCGGAGCGTGCGATGCCCACCACCCCGATCGCCGGCACGGCGACGGCCACGGCTGTAAGCGTCGCCGCGATGACGACCGCGACGGCTCTACCGACTGTTACCGAGACACCGGCACCGACGGCGACGGCTACGGCAACCGCTACCGAGACACCGGCACCGACGGCGACGGCTATGGCAACTGCTACCGAGGCGCCGCCGACGGCGACGGCTACGCCCGTCATGCAGCCCACAGTCGCCATCACGGCGACGGCCGAGCCCACACCCCGGGCTGCCACGCCGACCACCGCAGTGGAAGAGACACCGGCGCCACCGGAGGCGTTGGCGTGCGTCGTCGCATCAACCAGCAATTTGAATCTGCGCAATGGGCCGGCGCGCACCGCCCGTTTGATCGGCAGGCTGCGCCCGGGCGCGAAGTTCTCCGCCACGGGGCGCAACGCCGAGGGCACCTGGCTATACGGGGCCACCGAGCGCGGCGCCTTCGGCTGGGTGATCGCTTCAGCCATGCGCTGCGAAGGCGATGTCCGCGCGCTGCCGATTGTGGCAGATGGCGGCTAGCGGCCGGTGGCCGGCTGCCGGTTGCCGATCACCACCCAACACTCGCCGATTACAATGCGGGTCAGATGAGCGACGCTCCAGCAGAAACAATCGTGCGCGCAGAGAACATCGAGCGCGTGTATGGCAGCGGCGAGAACAAGGTGTATGCCCTGCGCGGCGTCAGTTTCGACGTGCCCAGCGGCATGTTCGTCGCGCTC